>CBIHOK010000088.1:0-15392 GCA_966211575.1 uncultured Noviherbaspirillum sp. | reverse complement strand
GAAGATGCTGGCGGCCCCGAACTTGATGGCGGTCAGCGGCCAGGACGGCAGCTTCCGGCCCGGCGGCAAGATCCTGATCCCGGTCGCGCAGAACACCGTCGGCGCCGGCGTCACCATCACGCTGGAGGAAAAGGAATTCGGCGTCGGCCTCAAGTTCACGCCCACCGTGCTGGCCGGCGGCCGCATCAACCTGCGGGTGGCGCCCGAAGTGTCGGAGCTGTCGCGCGACGGCGTCGGCATCACCGCCACCGGCATCACCGGCAGCGCCGTCCTGCCGCTGATCACCACGCGCCGTTCGTCGACCACGGTGCAACTGTACGACGGCCAGAGCTTCGCGATCAGCGGCCTGATCAAGAACAACGCGGTATCCAACCTGAACGCGCTGCCGGTGCTGGGCGAGCTGCCGGTGCTGGGCGCCTTGTTCCGCAGCGCCGACTTCCAGCGCGACAAGACCGAGCTGATGTTCGTGATCACCCCGCACCTGGTGAAGCCGCTGCCGCCCGGCTACCCGCTGCCGACCGACAACCTGCCCGATCCTGGCCGGGCCGAATTCTTCCTCGGCGGCCGCATGGAAGGGGCGGCGCCGGGCACCGCGCCCGGTGCTGCGGCAAGCGCCACCCAGCCCGGCCCGTCCGGTTTTGAAACCCGATAAGGAGCATGCGATGCGCGCAATTCTTCCAGCACTGCTTGCCATGGCCGGCGCCGCCGGCCTGCTGGGCGGCTGTACGCCGGTGACCCCCAACTGGGATGCCCGCTTCGGCGAGACCGTGAACATGGCGGTGGCGGCGCAGACGCTGCATCCCGATGCCGACCGCAACCAGGACCCGGTCGCGGGCATCGACGGCAACGCGGCGCAGGAAGCGATGACGCGCTACCGCAAATCGTTCGCGGCGCCCGAGCCGCAGCCGAACGCGTTCACCATCGGCGTCGGCCGCGCCGGCTCCGCATCGCGCTGACCGCACCGGGATTGCTGCCATGAAGCGCTACCTTTTCCCCTTCCCGCAGCGCGGCGCAGTCGCCATCACGCTGGCGCTGGCGATGGCGGTGCTGATCGGTTTCGTCGGACTGGCGCTCGATGTCGGCCGCCTGTACGTGACCAGGGGCGAGTTGCAGAACGCCGCCGATTCCTGCGCGCTGGCGTCGGCCCAGGACCTGACCGGTGCCAATCCGCTGGCAATCGCCGAGGCCGCCGGCATCACCGCCGGCAGCGGCAACCGGGTGATGTTCCAGAACGAGGCAGTGGCCCTGCAAGTGGATTCGTCGGTGCAGTTCAGTACCGCGCTCAACGGCGTCTACAACACCAAGGACGCGGTGCCGGCAGCCGATCTGCCCAACATCAAGTACGTGCGCTGCAGCGTGAGCCGCGCCGGCATCCCGACCTGGTTCATGCGCGTGCTGAACTTGTTGCCCGGCGTGCAGATCGGCGACCAGACGGTGGTCGCCAACGCGGTCGCCACCCGCATCGCGGCCCAGACCAATTGCGCGCTGCCGGTGGCGATCTGTACCACCGCGCTCACCCCGGAGCCGCCCAAGGGAACCTGGCTGCAAGGCGTGATCGGGCCGTCCGGCGGGCAGGATGCCGGTTCCGGCGGCCTCACCGGAAACTTCAAGTGGATCGACTTCAGTCCGCCGCAAGGCGGCGCAGCCGAACTGAGCGGCGTGCTCACCGGCAGCGGCGCCTGCAACCTGGCGAGCGTCGGCAGCCAGGTCGGCCAGCCGGGCAACGTCGCTTCCGCCGCCCAGGCCTGGAACAGCCGCTTCGGCATCTACCAGGGCAGCGTGACGCCCTCGGTCGGGGTGCCGGACTACACCGGCTATGCCTACACCGAGGTCAACTGGCCGTCGATGGCGAACGCGTACGACGACTTCCGCGCGCGGCGCGCCGCCAATGCGCCGTATGAAGGCAATGCGATCACCGGGCTGCACGTCAACGGCACCATCGAGGGCGGCTCCTTCCTGCTGCAGAACGGCGCCGACCGCCGGCTGGCGATCGCGCCGGTGGTCGACTGTTCCGGCTTCGTCACCTCGTCCACCGCGCCGGTGGTGTCCTGGGCCTGCGTGCTGCTGCTGCATCCGCTGAACCAGGGCGCCGGCGGCAGCGGCACCGGTTCCGACCGCATGTACCTCGAATACCGGGGTGCCTCCAACGATCCCGACAGCCCGTGCGCGTCGCTCGGCGTGCCGGGAACCGGCGCCAGCCTGGGACCGCTGGTCCCGGTACTGGCCCAGTAACCCTCGCCAGGAGAAATTGCCCGATGTGCCCGCCGCTCACACCGCCCAAGCCGCTCCAGCCCCACCGCCAGCGCGGTTCCATCATCGTCGAACTGGCGCTGGTGCTGGTGCCGTTGCTGATCATCGGTTTCGGTACCGTCGAATACGGGCGGGCAATGTACCAGTACGACGCGCTGGTGAAGGCCACGCGCTCGGCGGCGCGCCTGCTGGCGCAGAACAATCCGTCCGACGACGTCTATCCGATCCTGAAGCAGCGTGCGCTATGCCTGACGGTGTACGGCAACACCGGCTGTACCGGCGACCCGCTGGCGCCCGGCCTGAGCACCGCCGACGTGCTGGTGTGCGACCGCGTCGACAGCAGCGGCTGCAGCGGCAGCTTCGGCAACGTGCAGACCGGGCAGGGGGTGATCAACCTGGTGGAAGTAGCAATCTCCGGCTACCAGTTGACCCTGCTCGGGCTGCCCTTCGTTTCGGCCACCGCGATCCTGCCGTTCGGTGCGATCCAGTCCACCATGAGGCAGGTCGCATGAGTACTACCCGCGCCCCGGGTCGCAACCGCAGCCGCCAGCGCGGCGCCAGCGCGATCGAGTTCGCGCTGGTGGCGCCGGTGTTCCTGACGCTGCTGATCGCGGCAATGGAGCTCGGCAGGGTGCTGTTCTACATGAATTCGGCAGCGGAGGCGACCCGCCTCGGCGCGCGTGTCGCGGTGGTCTGCGATATCGACGCCGCCGGCATCAAGCGCCGCATGGGCCAGGTATTGGCACTGCTTACCCCGGACATGATCAACGTCAGCTACAGCCCGGCCGGCTGCAACCCATCGTCCTGCCGCTCGGTGACCGTCAGCGTTGCGCCGGCGCTCACCGTGGCGACGGCGATCCCGTTCGTGACCGGCGGATTTGCGATACCGATACCGGCGTTTTCCACCACCCTGCCGCGGGAAAGCATGGACAGCACCAACAACGACCTGTGTACCTGAAGCGCCCGCAGGCCATCGAGGACAGTTTGATGAAAGCCCAACTCATTTCGCGCGACATCGCGCTCGCCCGCCAGGTTGCCCAGTGGCTGGCCGCCGCGCAGCCGCCGGTGACCCTGTACAGCGAGGGCGAGGCCGGCGCGCCCGACCTGCTGCTGTTCGATGCCGCCTCGACGCCGGGGCCGCCGGGCCCGGCGCTGGCCGCGCTGCACACCGCCTACCCGGCCAGCGCGCTGATCCTGCTGGCGCCCGACCGCTCGCCCGACATGCTGTTGCAGGCGATCCGCAGCGGCGTGTCGGAAGTGCTGGCGCTGCCGCTCGACCAGGCCGAGTTCACGGCGGCGCTGGAGCGTTTCGCGAGCAAGGCGCGCGCCGACGCCCGCGCCGGCCGCGTGCTCGCGTTCGTGCCCAGCAAGGGCGGCAGCGGCGCCAGCTTCATCGCCGCCAATCTCGCCTATGCGCTGGCCGCCAGGTGGCAGAAAAAGGTGCTGCTGATTGACCTCAACGCGCAGGCCGGCCACGCCGCGCTCTACCTGTCGGACAAGGCGCCGGCGATGACGCTGCCCGACCTGTGCCGCCAGATCCACCGCATCGATGCCGCCTTTCTCGAAGCCAGCGTGCTCGGCGTGCTGCCCAATTTCGGCGTGCTGGCGGCCGCCGAGGACGCCGGGCGCGCCGCCGACGTCGAGCCCGGCCATATCGATACGCTGCTGCGGCTGGCACGCCGCCAGTACGACTACGTGGTGCTGGACCTGGGGCGGCAGCTCGATGCGGTTGCGATCCGGGCGCTCGACAACGCCGAACAGATCTTCGCGGTGCTGCAGCTGGCATTGCCCGCCATCCGCGATACGCGCCGCCTGCTGGACAGCTTCCAGGCGCTCGGCTACCCGCGCGACAAGACGCGCCTGATCGTCAACCGCCACCGGCGCGGCGGCAAGCTGGGCATGGCCGACGCGGAGCGGGTGCTGGGCGGCGCCGCGCTGCTGACGGTGCCCAACGATTACGACGCGGTGTCCGACTGCGTGAACCAGGGCGTGCCCATCCTGCAGCTGGCGGCGCGCAGCGCGGTCGCCAAGAGCCTGCTGGCGCTGGCGGCCGGGATCACCGGGGTCGAGGCCAGCGGCGATGGGCCCTTCCGGGGCGGCCTGCTGCAGGGAATGCTGCGCGGCGCCACGCGGCCCGGAGCGTAACCGGCGCGATTGCGAATTCAAGCAAAGGAGCCACTGCATGCAACTCAGAGAACAGTTATCGCTCGCCCGTGCCGGTGAACGCATCGGCGAACGCACCGGCGCCGCGCAGGACGACAGCGCGCGCCATGCCTACCAGGAGCTGAAGCGGCACCTGCACCAGATGATCCTGGACCGGATCGACCTGGAGCGGCTGCAGCGGTTTACGCCGGAGCAGTTCCGGCAGGAGCTGGCGGCGCTGGTGGAGCGCATCGTCGAAGTCGAAAACCTGGTGGTCAACCGCGCCGAGCGCGCCAGCCTGGTGCTCGACATCGAGTACGAAATGCTGGGCTTCGGCCCGCTCGAGCCGCTGCTGCGCGACCCGAGCGTATCGGACATCCTGGTTAATACCGCCGAGCATGTTTATGTGGAGCGCGGCGGCCGGCTGGAACTGACCGACATCCGCTTCCACGACAACCAGCACCTGATGAAGATCATCGAAAAGATCGTGGCGCGGGTCGGGCGCCGGGTCGACGAATCGACGCCGATGGTCGACGCCCGCATGCCGGACGGTTCGCGCGTGAACGCGGTGATCCCGCCGCTCGCGATCGACGGACCGATCGTCTCGATCCGCCGCTTCGCGGTCAACCCGTTCAGTGCCGACGACCTGGTGCGGCTGCGCACGCTGACGCCGCCGATGGTGGAGCTGCTGCAGGCGCTGGCGAAGGCAAAGATCAACATCCTGATTTCGGGCGGCACCGGCAGCGGCAAGACCACGCTGCTCAACGTGCTGTCCGGCTTCATTCCGGACAACGAGCGCATCGTCACCATCGAGGATGCGGCCGAGCTGCAACTGCGGCAGGAGCATGTGGTGCGGCTCGAAACCCGTCCGCCGAACATCGAGGGCAAGGGCGAAGTGAACCAGCGCGCGCTGGTGCGCAATGCGCTGCGCATGCGGCCGGACCGCATCATCCTGGGTGAAGTGCGTGGCGCCGAAGCCTACGACATGCTGCAGGCGATGAACACCGGGCACGAAGGCTCGCTCGCCACCGTGCACGCGAACACCCCGCGCGATGCGCTGGTGCGGCTGGAAAACATGCTGGGCATGGCCGGCATCAACCTGCCGCCGCGCGCCACCCGCCAGCAGATCGCCTCGGCGATCACCGTGATCGTGCAGGTGAGCCGGCTGATGGACGGCCAGCGCAAGGTGGCCAGCGTGCAGGAAGTGACCGGGATGGAAGGCGAGGTGCTCACCATGCAGGAGATCTTCGCGTTCCGCCAGAGCGGCGTCGACGCCGACGGCAAGGTGGTCGGCCGCTTCGGCGCGACCGGCATCCGGCCGCGCTTCATGGAAAGGCTGCGCGCATTCGGCCAGCTGCTGCCGGACTCGCTGTTCGATCCCGGCCGCGCCTACGAATAAATACGAATAAGCACGAATAACCGGACAAACAGGGGCAACCCGCATGGATATCTTCTTTTACGCATTCGTCGGCCTGCTGTTCGCGGCAGTGATCCTGCTGTGCGAAGCGTTCTTCGGCTGGTGGGCCAGCAGCCGCAGCCGCGCCGCGCGCCGCATCGAAGGCCGGCTGCAGGCCTTCGGCGGCCAATCCGAGGCGGCCGCGTCGATGCTGCACGAGATGTATGCCGATCCCGGCTCGCCGCTGCTCGCGCGGCTGGTCCGGCTGCCGCTGCTGGCCGGATCAGCGGTGCTGTTGCGCCAGTCCGGCGTCGGCTGGCGGCTGTCCGGGCTCGGCGTGCGCGCCGCCGGCTGCGGTCTGGCGGCTGCGCTGGCGGCGTACACGCTGCTGCATTCCGGATTGCTGGCGCTGCTCGCATTCGTGCCCGGGGCGCTGCTGCCGCTGCTCTACCTGTTGCGGCTGCGCGCCCGCCGCTTCAAGGCGTTCGAACAGCAATTGCCGGAAGTGGCCGACCTGCTCAGCCGCGCGCTGCGCGCCGGCCATGCGTTCCCGGTGGCGCTGCAGATGGCCGGCGACGAAATGCCGGCGCCGATCGGCCCCGAGTTCCGCCGCGTGTCGGACCAGATCAATTTCGGCGTGCCGATGAACGAAGCGCTGGCGACGCTGGTCGAGCAGGTTCCGCTGACCGACATGCGCTATTTCATCATCGCGGTGCTGATCCAGCGGGAATCGGGCGGCAACCTGTCCGAGATCCTGGAAAACATCAGCCTCATCATCCGCGACCGCCTGAAACTGTTCGGCCGCATCCGCGTGCTGTCCGCCGAAGGCAAGCTGTCGGCCTGGATACTCGGCTGCCTGCCGTTCGCGCTGGCCACCGTGATCCGGTTGGTCAACCCTGGTTACATGAAGGTGCTGTGGACCGACCCGGCCGGCGTCATGATGCTGGGCGCGGCCGGCGTGCTGATGGCGATCGGGCTGTTCTGGATGCGCAACGTGATCCGCATCCGGGTATGAGGCCGGGCATGAGGTGCAATGGAGGGCTGGCATGAGCGATATCCAATGGTTTTTTCTGTTCGCGGTGTTCGGCGCCGTGTTCGGCGTCTCCCTGCTGCTGCTGTTACGGGTGGCCGGCAATCCGGCCCGCCTGCGCCTGCGGCAGCTCGAACGCGGCGCCCGCCCGGCAGCCGAGGAGGACGTCGCCTGGGTGGAAAAGGTGGCGCCGGTGGTGCAGCCGCTGGCGCGCCTGTCGCTGCCCAGCGAAGGCTGGGAAAAGTCGCCGCTGCGGGTGCGCTTCCTGAACGCCGGCTGGCGCAACCCGGCCGCGCCGGCCGTCTACTTCGGCGCCAAGACGCTGCTGGCGACGCTGCTGCCAGTGATGGTGATGCTGCTGCTGCCGAAAACCGTGCAGTTTGGCAGCGTCATGACCTTCGGCGTGCTGCTGTCGTGCGCGGCGTTCGGCTATTACCTGCCGAACGGGGTGCTGGCGCACATGGTGGAAAAGCGGCAGCGCGAGGTGGTGGAAAGCTTTCCGGATGCGCTCGACCTGCTGACCGTGTGCGTGGAAGCCGGGCTGTCGGTGGACCAGGCGCTGGCCAAGGTGGCCGATGAAATGCACATGCGCAGCCAGGCACTGGCCGACGAGCTGCACCTGGTGCTGCTGGAACTGCGCGCCGGCTTCAGCCGCGAACGCGCGCTGCGCAACCTTGGCCTGCGCAGCGGGGTCGAGCAGGTCGACATGCTGGTCACCATGCTGATCCAGGCCGACCGCTTCGGCACCAGCGTCGCCGATTCGCTGCGCGTGCACGCGGACACGCTGCGCACCAGGCGCCGGCTGGAGGCGGAAGAGGCGGCCGCGAAAATTTCGCTGAAGCTGCTGTTCCCGCTGATCTTCTTCATCTTCCCCAGCCTGCTGGTGGTGCTGATGGGACCGGCGTTCATCCAGATCTACCGGGTCCTGCTGCCGACCATGGCCGGCGCCGGGAGCTGACGCATGCGAAATTTCTGCGCAACGCCGGCGCGCTTGCGCCCAGCCACAGGAGGAATGCCATGAAAACCCTGCTCAAGTTCGCCTGCGCCGCCGCCGGCGCCGGTACCCTCGCCGCCTGCAGCACCGGCCCCGGCCTCGGCGCCTCGCGGGTGGTGCCCGTATACAGCACCGGGAGCGCCGCGGTGAAGCCCGATACCTACGTGCTGGTGGCGCGGCGCTATGAGCTGCAGCACCGCTTCGCGCAGGCGGAAGCCGCTTACCGCTCGGCGCTGGCGCAGGACGGCGCGCATGTGGCGGCGCTGCGCGGACTGGCCGTGCTGCGCGCGCACCGCCGCGATTACCCGGAAGCGGCCGAGCTGCTCGCGCGCGCCGCGCGCGCGGCCCCGGACGATCCGGAAATCGCGAACGATCTCGGTTATGCGCGCCTGCTGCAGGGGAAAACCGACGAAGCGGCGATCCAGCTCGCGCGCGCGACCACGCTCGCGCCTTCCGATGCCCGGGCCTGGAACAACTACGGCGCCGCGCTGAGCAAGCTCGGGCGGCAGGCGGAAGCGGAGCAGGCGTTCGCGCGCGCCGCCTCTTTGCTGCAGGCGGACAAGCCGGCGCCGCTGCTGGTCGCCCCCGCGCCTTCGTCCACTCCCACACCTTCGTCCGCTCCCGCGCCATCGGTGCCTGCGCATCCGCCGCGCCTGCGCACCGTGATCCTGCCGGCCGGCTCCGGCGTGGTGGAAGTGCGCTTTCAGCAACCCGGACAGGCGCAGCCGACGCCGGTGGCGGCGCCGGGCGTGCCGGCCGTGCCAGCCGCGCCAGGGTACCGGCCGAACCGCCATGAAACCACCGAGATTCGCAACGGCAACGGCGTCACCGGCCTGGCGCGGCGCTTCGGCCACGCATTGACGCCCTACGGCTACCGCGTGGTGCGGCTGACGAATGCGCCCGGCTTCAGCGTGCCGGAAACCCGGATCGAGTTCCGGCCCGGCCACGAGCAGTCGGCCAGGGCGCTGCAGCGCATGCTGCCGCACTCGAAGATGGTTACGGTGGCGCGGCCGGGGCCGGACATCCTGCTGGTGCTGGGGCATGACATCGGCAGCGTCGCCGAGCTGGATACCGCAGCGGGCAGCGCGCTGGTGGATGCGCGGCACGGCGCATTGCCGTCGAGCTGAACGCTCAGCGAGGCCGCTCAATCCAGCGTCTGCCGGTAACGCAGCATTGCCACCGCCCCGGCAGCCAGCATGAACAAGGCGATCGGCCACAGGTTGGGCATGATCTCGGCGATGCCGTTCCCCTTGAGCATGATGCCACGCACGATGCGCAGGAAATGCGTCAGCGGCAGCGCTTCGCCCACCAGCTGCGCCCAGCCCGGCATGCCACGGAACGGGAACATGAAGCCCGACAGCAGCATCGACGGCAGGAAAAAGAAGAAGGTCAGCTGCATCGCCTGCAACTGGTTGCGCGCCACTGTCGAGAAGGTGAAGCCGACCGCCAGGTTGGCCGCGATGAACACGATCAGCGCCGCCGACAGCAGCGCGATGCTGCCGATCATCGGCACCGCGAACAGCAGCCAGGCCGCCAGCAGGATCACTGCCACCTGCACGTAGCCGATCAGGATGTAGGGCACGATCTTGCCGACCATGACTTCGAGCGGCTTGACCGGCGTCGCCAGCAGGTTTTCCATGGTGCCGCGTTCGCGTTCGCGCGTCATCGCCAGCGACGTCATCATCACCATCGTCATCGTCAGGATCACGCCGATCAGTCCCGGCACGATGTTGTAGCGCGAGACGCCTTCCGGGTTGTAGCGCTTCTGCACGCGGAATTCGAACGGCGGATCGCTGCCGCGCAACGCCGCCAGCGGCCCTTTCAGATCGCGCGCCAGCGCCTGCTGGCCGAGCGCGGAAAGCGCGGCCAGCGCATTGCCGGCGGCAGCCGGATCGGTCGCATCGGCCGCCAGCAGCACCGCCGGCCGCTCGCCGCGCAGCAGCTTGCGCGAAAAATCGGGCGGCACCACCAGCAGGAACTGCACCTCGCCTTTGGCCAGCAGCTCGTCGCCCTCGGCCTCGCTGCGCGGCCGTTCGGTCACACGGAAATACTGCGAGTTTTCCAGGCTCGCGACCAGGCTGCGCGAGAATTCGCTGTGGTCGGCCGCCACCACCGCCAGCGGCAAGTGCTTGGGATCGGTATTGATCGCATAGCCGAACAGCACCAGCTGCACGATTGGCACCGCCACCATCATCGCGAAGGTCAGCCTGTCGCGCCGGATCTGGCGGAATTCCTTGATCAGGATGGCGAGGAAGCGCGACCAGCTCATGGCAAGTCTCGCTGCGCACGCAGCGCCTCATGCCCCTCCCCCCTGGCAGGGGGGAGGTTGGGAGGGGGGGTGAGTGTTTCAACCAGAGATATGCCTGTCATGAGCAGTGATGAGAAGTCACGACGAAAAATTATCCTGCGACCGCTGCATCAATGCGATGAACACGTCTTCCAGCGTGGTGGATACCTGTGTGATCTGCAGCCCCCTCGATTGCCACGCTGCGAGCGCCGCCGACAGCGCCTCCTCCGAAGTCGCGCTCGCATGCAGCGACGCGCCGAACGACGCCACATTGATTCCCGGGCTGGCGCGCAAGGCCTGCGCCACCGACGCCAGCTCCGGCCCGCGGATTTCCACCGTGACCAGCCCCGCCTCTCGGATCAAATCTTCGCCGCTGCCCTGCGCCAGCAGCTTGCCGTAGGCGATGTACGCGAGCCGGTGGCAGCGTTCCGCCTCGTCCATGTAATGGGTCGACACCAGCACCGTCAGTCCCGCTGCCGCCAGCTCGTGCAGATGGTCCCAGAATTCGCGCCGCGCCTTCGGATCGACGCCGGCGGTCGGTTCGTCGAGCAGCAGCAGTTGCGGGTCGTGCAGCAGGCAGGCAGCCAGCGCCAGCCGCTGCTTCCAGCCGCCCGACAGCGCGCCCGCCAGTTGCGCGCGGCGGCTCGCCAGGCCCAACTGTTCCAGCGTCTGCGCCACTTTCTCGCGCCGCCGCGGCACGTCGTACACGCGTGCGATGAAGTCCAGGTTTTCCTCGATGCTCAAGTCGTCGTACAGCCCGAAGCGCTGCGTCATGTAGCCGGTGCGGCGCTTGATCCTGCGCCCCTCGTTGCGCAGGTCGTAGCCGAGACAGGTGCCGCTGCCCTCGTCCGGCGTCAGCAGTCCGCACAGCATGCGGATGGTGGTGGTCTTGCCGCTGCCGTTCGGTCCCAGGAAGCCGTGGATGCGGCCGCGCTCGACCCGCATGTCGACGTGGTCGACCACGGTGCGCGAGCCGTAGCGCTTGGTCAGCCCGTGCACGTCGATCACCGCGTCGCCGTTCACGATGCGGCCTTTGCCAAATGTACTTCCAGCGGCTGCCCGGGATGCAGTAGCGCCGCCTGCTGCGGCGCCGGCTTCGCTTCCACCATGAACACCAGCGTGGCCCGGTTTTCCCTGCTATAGATGAGCGGCGACGTGTATTCGGGCGCGGTCGCGATGAAACTGATGCGCGCCGCGATCGGCCCGCGGCAGCCGTCGCAGCGCAGGCTCACCTGCTGTCCCACGCGCAGCCGTCCGAGCAGCGCTTCCGGCACGAAGAAGCGCGCCTTGATGTTTTGCGGCGGCAGCAGGCTGAGCACCGGGCTGCCGGCCGGCACGAACTCGCCTTCACGGTACAGTACGTCGTTGACTTCGCCGGCTGTCGGGATCCGTTGCGTCTTCTGGTTGAGCCGCCATTCCGCCTGCGCCAGTTGCGCCTCGGCCGCCTGCAGCTCCTTCTTCGCCGCCTTGATCTGGTCGCTGCGCGCCCCCAGCCGCGCCACCCGCAGTTGCGCGCGCAATTCATCGACCTGGCCCTGGTCGCGCTTGACGGCGGCGCGCGCCGCATCGAGATTGGCCGGCGAAACGAAATGATCGGCCACCAGCTTCTGTTGCCGCCGCAGGTTCTCGGTCGACAACCGCAGCGCCGCCTGTGCCTGCGCCAGCTGCGCCTGCAGCGCCGCCACCTCGTCCGGCCGCTTGCCCTTTTCCAGGTCGGCCAGCTGGGCTTGCGCGCGCTGCACCTCGAACTGCGCCTGTTCGCGCGCCGCGCGCTCGCTGTCCTGTTCCAGCGCGAACGCCGGCGCTCCCTCTTTCACCTGCTCGCCCAGCCGCACCTGCAAGTGCGTCAACGTGCCGGCAATCGGCGCCGCCACCCGGACGTAGTCCGCCTCCGCATAGCCTGGGAAGTAATCGGCCGGCTTCTCGCTGCAGGCGGCCAGCAGCAGGAACAGACTCGACAGGGCAAGACCGCGCAAGGCTTTCATCGAAGACTCCGGATCGGGGAGGGGCTGCCGGCTATTGTACAAAACGCATGCTGCATTAAATTTGATCCATGCAGTGGAACAACAAGTTTGCGGATGTTCACGGAACCTCCAAACACCGGCCCCTATATCTTCCGGTTCGCGCTGGCCCGGTTCTGGAGCCACTACCGTTGAAGCCTCCGCTCATCCGCGAACCACTCCCTCTCCTGCTTGCGGGAGAGGGCCGGGGAGAGGGTGTTCGCAAGAGCGCAACCGCCCGCAACGAACAGCTCCAGCTCCGATCCCGTTGACTACCTGCCAACGCCTTCCAACACTGCACTTGCCACTCCGGCAAATCCGCCAATCCCGCACGCATTGCACTGCTACAATGGTCCGCTTTTGTTCCACCGGTGTCCCGCATGTCCTTCCCCACGCACCACGCCACCCATGGCATGAATCCTCCGCAGCGCGAAGCCGTCAACTACATGGACGGTCCCTGCCTGGTACTCGCCGGCGCCGGCTCCGGCAAGACCCGCGTGATCACAACCAAGATCGCCCACCTGATCGAGAACTGCGGCTACGACGCGCGCAACATCGCCGCCGTCACCTTTACCAACAAGGCCGCGCTCGAAATGCAGGAGCGCATCGCCAAGCTGCTGCAGAACCCGAAGGAAGCGAAAAACCTCACCGTCAGCACCTTCCACTCGCTCGGCGTGCAGATCCTGCGGCGCGAAGCGAAGGAACTCGGCCTGAAGGACCGCTTCTCCATCATGGACAGCGATGACTGCTTCTCGCTGGTGCAAGACCTCGCCTGCACCACCGACAAGCAGCTGATCCGCCGCATCCAGACGATGATGTCGCTGTGGAAGAACGGCCTGGTCGATCCCGAAGCCGCGTTGAAGCAGGCCGCCACCGAAGACGAAGCGCAAGCCGCGCGCATCTACCGCAACTACGTCGCCACGCTGTCGTCGTACCAGGCGGTCGACTTCGACGACCTGATCCGGCTGCCGGTCGAACTGTTCCGCAGCAACGACGCGGTGCGCGACAAATGGCAGCGCAAGCTGCGCTACCTGCTGGTCGACGAATACCAGGACACCAACACCTGCCAGTACGAACTGGTCAAGCTGCTGGTCACCGGCGTCGGCAAGAAACCGATGTTCACGGCAGTAGGCGACGACGACCAGGCGATCTACGCATGGCGCGGCGCCACCATCGAAAACCTGAAGCAACTGCAGGTCGATTTCCCCGACCTGAAGGTGATCAAGCTCGAACAGAACTACCGCTCCAGCACCCGCATCCTGCAAGCCGCCAACGCCGTGATCGGCAACAACCCGAAGCTGTTCGAGAAACAGCTCTGGTCCGAGCACGGCCTCGGTGACCCGGTGAAAGTGATGGCGATGCAGGACGACGAACAGGAAGCCGAACAGGTCGCCATCATGATCTCCGCGCACAAGTTCGAACGCCGCGCGAAGTTCTCCGACTACGCGATCCTGTATCGCGGGAATCATCAGGCGCGCGTGATCGAACAGGCGCTGCGCAAGGAACGCATCCCGTACACGATCTCCGGCGGCCAGAGCTTCTTCGACCGCGCGGAGATCAAGGACATCGTCAGCTACCTCCGGCTGGTCGCCAACGGAGACGACGACCCGGCGTTCATCCGCGCGGTCACCACGCCCAAGCGCGGCGTCGGCCAATCGACGCTGGAAGCGCTCGGCGCATTCGCCGGGCAGTGGCAATGCTCATTGTTCGAAGCCGTGTTCAAAGGCGGCATCGAATCGAAGCTGGCCGACCGCCAGCTCGAACCGCTGCGCGAATTCTGCAACTTCATCAACGGCCTCGAAGCGCGCGCCTCCAAGCGCGGCGAAAACGCCGCCGAGCTGCTCGACGAAATGATGAAGGAGATCAATTACGAAGCGTATCTGTACAACACCTTCGACGACCGCCAGGCGCAGAGCAAATGGCAGAACGTGATCGACTTCACCACCTGGCTGAAGGAGAAAGGCACCGGCGGCAAGGACGGCAGCGCCGAGGAAAAGAGCCTGCTTGAACTCACGCAGATGGTCGCGCTGATGACCATGCTCGAAGGCCGCGACGAAGAGCCGGATGCGGTGCGGATGTCCACGCTGCATGCGTCGAAGGGACTGGAGTTTCCGCACGTGTTTCTGGTCGGCGTGGAAGAGGGCATCCTGCCGCACAAGGGCGACCCGGATGCGCCGATAGAAACGCTGGCCGCGCGTATCGAGGAAGAACGGCGGCTGATGTATGTGGGGATCACGCGGGCGCAGCGTTCGCTGCATGTGAGCTGGTGCAAGAAACGGAAGAGGGCGCGCGAGAGCGTGAACTGCGACATGTCGCGGTTTATCAAGGAGATGAAGCTGGATGAGGGGGATGCGGTCCCGAAGGAGGATGAGGTGATTTCGCCTAAGGATAGGTTGGCGAATTTGAAGGCGTTGCTGGCGAAGCCTAGTGCGGCTTGATGAAGGGGTGTTTGAGGCTTGATTTTAGGGTGTGATAAATTCGGTTAAGTCGTTGAAAAATAAGAAGGGAAATGCAAGGATGAGGGCTGAAAAATGCGATTTGGCGGAATATAAGCCGTCATTTAGGGTGTCTACTTTACGTTAGGCCATGACAGAAACCACCTTCTCTGTCGCTGCTCAAGTCTTGGAACAGTGGGGCGCCAAAGTGACTCCCATTCCAACGTCTCATAAGGACGAGTCTGACTGGCTAGCTCAATTCGGAAACTATCGTTTGTTGGTGGAGGAAAAGACGAAGATTGAAGAGCCAGAGGTGAGTGCCGCGAGGGCTGAGACTCTTGCACGAGGCGAAGTGCACGGATCGACGCTCCCACTTGCCCACAACAATCGTCTCTCAGGAATCGTGCGTAAGGCGGCAAAGCAGCTCAGTTCCACCGGCCAGGACGTACAACACGATGCGCGCATCGTCTGGTTCACCGGGACCGGGTTTGACGCAGAGGCGAAGCACTACCAATTCATCGGCACGCTGTACGGCTCAACCCGGATCTTCGAGCTCAATCGCCCTAGCATGAAGGAGTGCTACTTCTTTCGGAACGCGGATTTCTATCGCTTTAGTGGGCAGCTGGATGGTGCGGTTGTAGCCTTCCTTCACGGCAACAGTGTCACGGTCAAGCTTTGCCTTAACCCGTACTCAACCCGCTGGCAAAGTTTGCGCGACTCCGCGTTCGCAGGCAACTTCAAGCTCGGCCTTATCGACCCGGTTGCCGAGGAAGCGGCCGGCGAAGCCTACATTGCGGATACGGAGGGGCTGTCAGAATTTCCGTGTTCAAGGCGGGTTGATATTTACACGGATGGCCG
>CBIHOK010000087.1:0-15622 GCA_966211575.1 uncultured Noviherbaspirillum sp. | reverse complement strand
GATTCTGCTCACCCCCGTCGTCTCGCTGATGCAGCGCCTGCGCCTGCTGCCGAAGTTCGCGCTGGTCACGCTGGTGTTCGTCGCCCCGCTGGCGCTGGTCGGCTCGCTGCTGTTTTCCGAACTCGACAAGTCGATACAGGTCGCCACCCAGGAACGAGCCGGCGTCGGCTATGCGAGGGAACTGGAAGATTTGCTGCGCCTGCTGCAGGAGCAGCGGGGACTGCGTCACATGCAGTTGTCCCATAACAGCGCGGTCGCGGACCGGGCCCGCCAGGTGCGCACCGCGATCGAACGCCGGATAACGGCACTCGATGCGCGGTCGGAGACCGCCGCCCGGTTCGGCGGCCAGGACCGTTGGAACGAAATCCGGCAGGCGTGGAACGCGCTGAAGGCGCCGTCCCCGGCCATCACGGCCAAGGAATCGTACGCGGCCTACAGCGCGCTGATCGGTCGCCTGCTCGCACTCAATACGCTGGTGGCGGACCGGTCGGGGCTGACGCTCGACCCGGAACTCGCCAGCTACCGGCTTGGCGGACTGCTGGTGCAGCGCTTGCCGGCTATCGCCGACGAACTGTCGCTGATTGCCGGACGCGGCGCCGCCTACATCGATACCGGGCTGCTGGAAGCCAATGAAGACCTGCTGCTGCATTCGACCATCCTGGTGGCCAGCCGCGACCTGGGGCAAATCGCGCCGCAATTCGAATCGGTGTTCCAGGAAAGCCCGGGGTTGCAGCCGCAACTGCAAGGCCATCTGGCCGCCGTCAGGCAATCGCTGGCATTTCTCGACCGCGCCCGCGACGAAGTGGTCAATGCCTACAACCAGACCTCCGGCGAACGCTTCTTCGGTGCCGGCGCGAAAAGCATCGACACGCTGTATGCGACAGCCGACGCTGCCGCCGTCTCGCTCGACCAGCTGCTGCAGCAGCGCATCGCACGCGCCACCGAGCGCCGCGACCTGATCGCCGCAGCGGTGCTGGCGGCGCTGGCGGTGGCCGCCTGGCTGCTGGCAGGATTCTACGTCTCGTTCTCGCGCGGCGTCGCCCAGCTGGAAGAGGCGGTGGAGCGCGCAGCCGGTGGCGACCTCGCGCACCGCGTTGCATCCGACGCGCGCGACGAGATCGGCTCCCTGGTCAATGCGTTCGGCAACATGAACACCGGGCTTGCCCGGCTGGTGCAGGAAGTCAGGACCGGCAGCGAAACCATCACCGAGGCCGCGCACGGCATCGCTTCCGGTAATGCCGACCTGTCGGCGCGCACCGAGGCGCAGGCCGGCTCGCTGCAGGAAACCGCCAGCTCGATGGAACAACTGACGGCGACCGTGCACCAGAACAATGTGCATGCGCAGGACGCCAACCAATTGGCCGCCAATGCAGCCGAGACCGCGCGCCGCGGTGGTGCGGCCGTAGGCGAGGTGATCGAAACGATGGGCGAAATCAAGGACGGAGCGGACCGCATCATCGACATCATCCGCGTCATCGACGGCATCGCCTTCCAGACCAACCTGCTGGCGCTGAACGCGGCGGTGGAAGCGGCCCATGCCGGCGAGCACGGCCGCGGCTTCGCGGTGGTGGCGGCCGAGGTGCGGGCGCTGGCGCAACGCTCGGCCAATGCGGCGAAGGAAATCAAGACGCTGATCGAGAATTCGGTCGAACGGATCGAGTGCGGCAACCGGCTGGCGGGCGCGGCCGGGCACACGATGAACGACATCGTCGCGTCGGTGCAGCAGGTGGCGGGCATCATGAACGACATCACCGCGGCCGGCAACGAGCAAAGCGCGGGCATCGAGCAGGTCAACCGCGCAATCGGCCAGATGGATGAAGTCACCCAGCGCAACGCGATGCTGGTCGAGCAGGCGGCGCTTGCCGCCGAGGCGCTGCGGACGCAGGCGATCAAGCTGTCGCACGCGGTGCAGGTGTTCAAGCTGGAAGCGCAAGCCTCGACGCCGGCGGAACAGGCACTGCGCGGCTCCGCGGCACCACCGCTGCCGGCGCCTGCGGTGCACCGGCTCGACGCGGCTGCCACCGAGGCGGCCGACGACGATTGCTTCGAGGCGGAACGATACGCGTAATCCGCCGCGCCGGTAATGAAGCGGTCACAATCGGCCGCGACAATTGTCGCATTTACATTACCGGATCGCTGCGCATGTCCCTTTCCAGTCTTGCCCGTATCCCCCGGCTGCTCGGCGCCGGTGCGGCCGCCTCGCTTCTCTTCATCAGCCTGTCCGCCGCTGCCGCCGGCAACAGCATCCGCATCGGCCAGGCGATCGACCTGAGCGGCCCCAACGGCAGCATCGGGCGCGACTATGTGGCCGGCATCAAGACCTGCTTCGACATGATCAATTCGCGCGGCGGGATCAACGGCAGGAAGATCGAATACACCGCGCGCGACGACGGCGGCCAGCCGGCGCGCTCGGCACGGGCGGCAAGCGAATTGCTGGAGAACGACGGCGTCGACTACCTGCTGGGCGGCATCGGCGACGACGCGACGCGTGCCGTGCTCGACAGCGCGGCATTCCGGCGCAGCGGCAAGGCCCTGTTCTCACCGCTGGCCGCCGGCGACTATCCACCCTCCTCGCACGCACTGTTCTGGCGGCCGGCCTACAGGCAGGAAATCGACTTCCTCTTTTCCTACTTCAGCAAGCTCGGCCTCACCAACGTCGGCATCGTCTACCAGGACACGCCGTTCAACCTGAACGCCTACCGAAGCCTGAGCGCGGAAATCGAAAAGCGGCACATGACGCTGGCCGGCACCGCTCGCATCGGCTCAGACGGCAGTCGCGCCGCAGCCGAAGCGCAGCGGCTGGCCGCCGCCCGGCCGGGGTTCGTGCTGATGCTGGCCGACACCATCGGCAGCGCGCTGTTCCTGAAAGAGTTCCGCAAACACGATGCGCAAACCATGGTGGCCGGCAGTTCGCTGACCAACCTGGAAACGCTGCGCGAGCTGGCCGGCCCCAACGCGGTCGAATGGACGCTGTTTGCGCAAGTGGTGCCGAACCCGAATGCCGGCGCCTCGCTGCTGCAGATCCAGCACCTGGACATGATGCGCAAGTTCCGCGACGAAGCGGTATCGTCGCTGACGCTGGAAGGGTTCGCGGCCGCCACGGCACTGGTAAAGGCGATCGAGGCGAAACGCAGCGGCTACGCACAGCTGCACGATTTCTTTGCGCAAGGCACCGACATCGATCTCGGCGGGCTGGCGGTGGCGGTAACGGCCAACGGCAACCGCCTGTCGACCTATATGGACATCGCGATGATGCGCAAGGGAAGCGGCTTGATGTTCTAAACGCTGTCCACCCGACCGCTGCGGATCACGAGGTCGATGCCGACCTCGTTCCACCATTCCCTTTCCTTCTCGATCCAGTACGATACGGTCGGATGCAGGGCCAGCCAGTCGCGCCGCAGCTCCAGCTCGATCCGGTTCTTCATCTTCAGGCGCAACTGGCCGACGTCGGCATCGATGCGCGCATGCATCAGCATGGTCGACAGCCGCAGCGCCAGCACCGCCTTTGCAAAATCGAGCTCGCCCAGCGCTTCCCCTATCTTGCGCAGGTTGCCCTTCTGAGCCACGATCAATGTTCCCATCACGCGCTGCTCGCGCGTGGTGAAGCCCGGCAGGTCGGCATTCTCGACCATGTAGGCCGCATGCTTGTGGTAGCTGGTATGCGACACCGCCAGCCCCACTTCGTGCAGCAAGCCGCTCCAGTACAAGGGTTTCAGGTAGTCGTCGCTGTCCGGCTTCAGTTGCTGGTACAGCGCCAGCGCCGACGTGGCGACGCGCTTGCCGCGTCCCGGGTCGGCATGGAAGCGCTGCATGAACTCGTGCACCGACTGTTCGCGCCGGTCGCGCCGGGTGGCGCGCAGTTGCAGGTCCCACAGCACGCCCATGCGCAGCCCGGCCTCGATCGCGGTCAGACTCGTCACGCCCAGTTCCTGCATGACCCCGATCAGCACCGCCAGTCCGCCCAGCATCACGATCACCCGCTCCGGCTTGATCCCTACGAGATTGAAACGGCTGACGTGGCCGAACTCCACCATCCTTTGCTTCAGCGCTTCCACGCTGTGTACGGACAGCGTGCCGTCGCCGATCCCGTTCTTTGCAATCACGTCCGAGATCGCACGGATGGTTCCCGAAGACCCGTAGGCGGCCGACCAGTGCTGCGGATGATAGGGCGGCGCCGCATCCTCGAAATGCGAGCGCGCCGACAGGATCGCGGCGTCGAACGAGCCGGCGTCGATGCGGCCGCCCGGGAAAAACAGCAGGCTTTGCTTGACGGTGCCGATGCTGAACGATTCGACGTGCCGGATCTCCTGGCCGCGCCCGAGGATCAGTTCGGTGGAGCCGCCGCCGATATCGATCACCAGCCGCCGCTCCGCCGGCTGCGCCAGTGCGCTGGCGACGCCCATGTAGATCAGGCGCCCCTCCTCTTCGCCGGAGATGATCTCGATCGGGTGGCCGATCGCCCGCTCCGCCTGCGGCAGGAAGACCGACACGTTGTTCGCGATGCGTAGCGTGTTGGTGGCCACCACCCTGACCGCGTCAAGGTCGAAACCGTCGAGGATGGTCCGGAAATTGGTCAGGCATTGCAGCGCGCTCTGCATTGCTGCCTCGGTCAGGTTTCCCTTTGCATCGAGCCCGGCCCCGAGCCGGATCGGGTCGCGCGCACTCTTGACGATGCGCAACTGTTCGCCGTCGTGGCTGCCGATATGCATGCGAAAACTGTTCGAACCCAGATCCACTGCAGCAAACATGTACTTTCCTTCCAGCCGGAGCCGATGCCGTGCGCGCCAAATTTGTCGCCGATCATCAATGATGAAACGGTGACGACTGTCCCGCACCGAATTGCAAAGAACGACGACGATAGAACGCGATTATGACGGCCTGATGACGGCACGCATCTTGCGTGCCTAAAGGAAGCGGCGGGCACAACGGCTCTCGCGGCGCCCGGCTGGCTCCATGGAAATACAGGCGGCACGCCCGGCACCGCAGACGTTTCTCGCCCCCGCGCCCACTCTCAATGAAAGGAAACTGATGAAACCGAACGCCGTTCTCCCCAATCTTGCGCCGCCCATGCTGGTGTGGGCTACGCTCGCCTGGAAAACCGGCGAAATGTTGCTGGCTTCGGCCCAGGTCATCGGCCATCGCACCCAGCGTATCGCGCGTGCCGGACTGCTGCCGAATGCGCGCGACCGGCGCGAATTTACACGGATGGGTAGCGAAAAGGTGGATGCGGCCCAGGCTTCGCTGCAGGCGATGAGCATGCGCATGGTGACGATCAACCAGGAGCTGGCCGGCCTGGCAGTCCAGCAACTGCTGCAGGGGGTCGGCAGCATCGCGCTGCTGATGGCCACGCCCGGGCTGGCGTTCTCCGGCAGTCACCAGACCCGCCTCTGGCGTGAAGCGACGACGAACTCGCTGGATACGCTGTCGCACCTGTCGGGGGCGTTCGCTCACCTGGCCCATCACGGTCTTCGGCCCATCCACTCGCGCGCCACCAGCAACGCGCGGCGACTGGGCCGGATTTGAGGGCTTCGGGCCTGTCGCCTCCGAGGCCGCCATAACGGGGGCCTGCTTTTCGACACGCTCACGATTCTCCTGGCAGAGGGTTTGGCCCGCGATTGCATCGCGGGTTTTTTTTGCCCGCTCCCGGCTCCGGCGTTACCGGTCTTCGGGCCGGGCGCCGCGCCAGGCCAGGGCCGCCGCCAGCGCCAGTACCGCGCCGGCCGCCAGCAACGGCAGGTCGAACGACTGCGCGCGGCGATACAGCAGATCGGACAGCAGCGGCCCCGCCACCTGCCCCACCCCGTAGGCCGCCGTCATCGCCGCGAAGATATTGAAACGGACGCGCTCGGCAATCCGCCGCGCGGCCGGCATCGCGATGGTGACCGTTCCCATGAAAGTACCGCCCACCAGCAGCGCGCTGAGCAGGAATGCGGACGGTGCCCGGCTCATCACCGGCAGGATCACGCCGCAGGCCTGCACCGCCAGGTTGAGCGCCAGCGCGCGCCGCGTATGCAGCCGCAGATGCACTGCATGCCAGACGAAGCATGAAGGCGCGGCGCCCAGTCCGAACGCGGCCCACACCTGGATCGGACTGACCGCACCGAGCGCATGCTGCACGAAAAGCGGCAGATAGGTGGCGGTGACGATGTAGCCGAGCCCGGCCAGGCCGTAGACCGATATCAGCGTCGACGCGCCCGGCACTTCGCTATCGGAAAACGTCACCGAGGCAGCGTTGCCGCCGGCAGGCTCGGCGCTGCGCTCGAATGCGCGCATGCGACGCCACGGAAATGCCGCCAGCACGGCTGACGCGATGGCCAGCACCAGCCACAGCCCACCGCTGGAAAGCCCGAGCGAGCGGCCGCCGGCAATCAGTTCGGCGGAAAGCAGGATGCCGATGCCGACACCCGAATACAGCAACGGCGCGCCCTTCGAATTGCCCACCACCTGGAACAGCCACGCCGACGCGGCCACCATCGCCAGCGCGCTGGCGATGCCCGCCACGAAGCGCAGCGCAATCAGAAACGCCGGCCCGGCATGCGGCGCCAGCAGCGCCAGGCAGGCCACCGTCGCGGCCAGCCCGAGCTGTCCGAGCACGTCCGAGCGGGCGGGCGCAGTGCGGCTCACCAGCAAGGCGCCGACCAGGTAGCCCGCGTAATTGGCGGAAGCGGCGAGCGACCCGGCGCCGACCGTCAGCAATCCATCCTGCACCATCAGCGGATACATGCCGGTATAGGAAAAACGGCCGAAACCCATGCCGACCGCCAGCACCAGCGCAGCAGCCAGGGTTTCGGCCAGGGCGGCCGCATGGCGCGCGCCAGGCTTGGCGACACGGTTCCCGGCGACGTTATTCATCATGCCCTCCGCCTCCGGAAGAAACCAGCAACACCTCGCGGAACGCATCGTATGCGGCGGTACGGTAGCCGGCGCGGGCGACCAGCAGCGTATCGACCTGCATCAGCGGCAGCGCCTGCACCTGCGGCGCCGGCTGCAGCTCCAGCACCGACCGCGGCAGTATGCCGATGCAGGAACCGGCCGCCACGCAGGCGAGGATCGCGTGATAGGAATTCACTTCGAGCACCTTGAGCCGCCCATCCTGCGCGCGCTCCGGGCCCGCCAGCCAGTTCTCGGCGATCTGCCGGTAAGTGCAGCCGCGCACGAAACCGGCCAGCGTGCGGATATTCACATCGGCCGGCCCGCTCACCGGCGGATGCCGTTCCGGCAGCACCAGCAGCAACTGTTCCTGGTAGATGCGCGTCCACTCCAGGCCGTCGTCGCCGGCCGGCTCCAAGTCGCCGCAGGTTTCCACCACCGCCGGATCCGCCACCAGCGCGCAGTCGAGGCGGCGCTCACGGACATCATCGATCAATTGCTGCGAGGTAGCGGTGCTGATCGCCACATCCACCTCCGGCCAGCGCGCGTGAAACGCCGCCAGCGGCTGCGGCAGGCGGCTGGCGGCGGTGCTTTCCATGCAGCCCACCCTGAGCCGTCCGACCGGCCGGGCCGGATGCAGCGACTGGCGCGCCTCCTCGGCCAGCGAAATCAGCTTTTCCGCGTAACCGAGAAAGCGGATGCCCTCGGCAGTCAGCACCATGCGCTTGCCCTCGCGCAGGAACAGCGCCACGCCGAGTTCCTCCTCGAGCTGCTTGACACGCGTAGTGACGTTCGACTGTACGCGGTCCAGCAGTTGCGCCGCTCGCGTCACGCTGCGCTCCTGCGCGACGGCGCGAAAGATTTCGAGTATGGCCAGGTCCATGGGAATGATGAATCTCAAAATAAAAACAAAATCTATTTAATAATCTTATTTTGAGATATATTAGTCAAGCGGAAAATCAATCCCGCCCTCCGGCCGGGTGCTACCGCCAGAACACCTTTCCCATCATCTTCATACAGGTGCGCCAATGAACAACCCAGCTCTTTCCCTGCTCGGAATTCGACTCCCCGTAATCCAGGCGCCGATGGCCGGCGTTTCTACCCCGCGGCTGGCGGCGGCAGTATCGGAAGCCGGCGGCCTCGGGTCGATAGCGGTCGGCGCCGGAACGCCGGCCAAGGCAGCGGAAGCGATTGCCGAAGTCCGGCGCCTGACCGGCCGCCCGTTCAACGTCAACCTGTTCTGCCACCGCCCGGCGCAGGCCGACCCGGCCCGCGAAGCGCAATGGCTGGAATACCTCGCGCCGCATTTCGCCGCGCTGGGGGCCAGCCCGCCTGCGCAATTGCGCGAAATCTACAAGAGCTTCGTCGACGACGACCCGATGCTGGAAGTGCTGCTGTCGGCCCGGCCGGCCGTGGTCAGCTTCCATTTCGGCCTGCCGCCGTCGCATTACATCAAGGCATTGAAAGACGCGGGAATCGTGCTGATGGCCTGCGCCACCATGCCAGACGAAGCGGCGCAAGTGGAAGACGCCGGCATCGACCTGTTGATCGCGCAAGGCGCGGAGGCAGGCGGACACCGCGGTGTGTTCGACCCCGCCGCAGGCGATGCCGAAATCGGCACCTTTGCGCTGACGCGGCTGATCGCGAGCAGGAACCGCCTACCGGTGATCGCCGCCGGCGGCATCATGGACGGCCAGGGTATCGCCGCCGCGATGAAGCTGGGCGCCTGCGCCGCCCAACTCGGCACCGCCTTCATCCTGTGCCCGGAATCGGCCGCGACGCCGCATCATCGCGCACTACTGAAAAACGGACAGGGGTTGCGCACCGCCGTCACTTCCGCCATTTCCGGGCGGCCGGCGCGCGGCATCGTCAATCGCTTCTTCGACCGGATCGGCGCTCCCGGCCACCCGCCAATCCCCGACTACCCGAACGCTTACGACGCCGCCAAGGCATTGAATGCAGCGGCTACCGGCAAGGGTGTTTTCGATTATTCGGCCAGTTGGGCGGGACAGGGAGCGGCGCTGGCGAGGGAGATGCCGGCTGCGGAACTGCTGCAGGTGCTGGAAAAGGAGCTTGCGGAAAATGCGGGATGAAGGCGCGCGGAAAATGCGCAGATAAAGCGAGGAAGCTACATAGGCAAAAAGAAAGCCGCCCGAAGGCGGCCTCAAATATTACGCAACTGCTCTAATCTCTGGCGGAAAGGGTCGGATTCGAACCGACGGTACGGTATAACCGTACACTGGATTTCGAGTCCAGCGCATTCGACCACTCTGCCACCTTTCCGTTCTGCTTTTTGTGGCGCCATGCGCCGCAAAGCGAGAGAGTATAGCAGAGCCGCCCTCGGAAAGGAATAGTGCTTTTTGCCAACCGGATAGGAAATCAATCGGTTGCCTCGACCCGCGCCCACCCGCCGACGCCGGCGTCACCCGTTTTCTTACATCATCAAGTTGTCATAAATCTGCCTTACCATCCACTAGCATTTTTCCGCGCATTGACAGAAAACAAGAAGGCTCCCTTGAATCCGCAACCCCTACTCCCGGCCGACGGCGAGCCTTCGGCCCAGGATTTTCCCAAGACGGGCTTACCGACCGCCGACGGCATCGTCAAATTGCAGCTGCGCGCATCGGCGGCAAACGACAAGACCAACCCACCGGTGAAGCCGCCAGAAAGCCGAGACGCCATGCTGTTGTCGCGCCTGAATGAAATCCTGTCCGAGCGGCAGCTCACCCCTTTGTTCCAGCCGATCATCGGCATGCGCGACGGCGACATCCTCGGTTACGAAGGGCTGATTCGCGGACCTTCCGACAGTCCCCTGCATTCGCCGCTGAACCTGTTCAAGGTAGCGCGCGCGAACAACCTGGGAGTCGAGGTCGAACATCTGTGCCGACGCATCGTGCTGGAGCGTTTCGCGGAGCTCAAACTGCCTGGCCGGCTATTTCTCAACGTCAGCCCCGAGATGCTGCTACTGCCGGAAGCGCGGCGCGGCGAAACGCTGGCCTATATCCGCGAGGTCGGACTGCACCCCGACCGGGTGATCATCGAACTGACCGAGAACCAGCCAACCTACGATTACGAACTGATGCGCGAGGCGGTGATGCATTACCGCAGCATGGGCTTCCGCATCGCGATCGACGATCTGGGCGAGGGTTTTTCCAGCCTGCGCCTATGGTCCGAGCTGCGGCCCGAATACGTAAAGATCGACATGCACTTCGTGCAGGGCATCAACCAGGATCCGGTGAAATTGCAGTTCGTGCGCTCGATCCAGGAAATCGCGACCGAATCGGGCACCACGGTGATTGCCGAAGGCATCGAGACGCAGATCGAGCTGCTGTTGATCCGCGACCTCGGCATCGCCTGCGGCCAGGGTTACCATATCGCGCGCCCGCATGCGAATCCCGGCTCCGAGCTGGCACCCGAAATCGCAGCCGTGCTGAACCGCGGCAGTGTCGCGATCTATCCGCACAAGAATGCATCCGAACACAACGTGGTGAGCGCGCTCAAACTGCTGCGCGTGGTCCCGACGGTAACGCCGGAAATGACGAATCTCCAGGTATACGACGTGTTCCGCGACAATCCCGAATTGGAAGTGATACCGGTGGTGCGCGACGGCCTGCCGCTGGGCCTGATCACGCGGCCCAGCCTGTTCGACCGTTTCGCCCGGCTCTACCTGCGCGAACTGTATGGCCGCAAGCCGTGCACGATGTTCATGGATGCGCGGCCGCTGATCGCGGACAAGGACACCAGCCTGCAGGAGCTGAGCCGGATCATTGTCGAAGCCGACCGCCACCACCTGTCGAACGGCTTCATCATCACCCACCAGGGACGCTACCTGGGAATGGGCACTGGCCAGGACCTGATGCGCGAGATCACGCAGATGCAGATCAATGCCGCGCGCTATGCGAATCCGCTGACGCTGCTGCCGGGGAACGTGCCGATCAACGAGCATATCGAACGCCTGCTGCAGCGGGGCGCACCGTTCGCAGCCTGCTATGCCGACCTCGATCATTTCAAGCCGTACAACGACGTGTATGGCTACCGCAAGGGCGACGACGTGATCCAGCTTACCGGCCGCATCCTGGCCGGGTGCTGCGATCCGCACAGTGATTTCATTGGCCACATCGGCGGCGACGACTTCATCATCCTGTTCCAGAGCGAGGACTGGGAGGCGCGCTGCCGCTCGATCATCGCGCTGTTCGCCGCCGGCATCGGCGAGCATTACCGGCCCGAGGATTTCGCGCGCGGCGGCTATGCCAGCGAAGACCGGCGCGGCAACACCGTGTTCCACGCGCTGATCAGCCTGTCGCTGGGCGTGGTGAGGGCGGAGCCGGGACAATTCCTGTCGCACCACCAGATTGCCAGTGCCGCGTCGGAAGCGAAGAAGCAGGCGAAAAAAATCCCCGGCAACAGCCTGTTCATCGAACGGCGCCAGGGACCGGTATCAGCGGACTGGCCCTTCAATGCCTGAACATCAAAAGGGCGCCTGCCCTTGATCAGGCAGCCGGCTGCAGCCGCTTGAGGCCGCCCATGTAAGCTTGGAGCGCTTCCGGGACATCGACGCTGCCATCGGCCTGCTGGTAATTTTCCAGCACCGCGACCAGCGTGCGGCCGACTGCCAGGCCGGAGCCGTTCAGCGTATGCACCAGTTCCGGCTTGCCCTGCGCGTTGCGGAAACGCGCCTGCATGCGGCGCGCCTGGAACGCTTCGCAATTCGATACCGAGGAAATCTCGCGATAGGTGTTCTGCGCCGGCAACCACACTTCCAGGTCATAGGTCTTGGCCGCACCGAAACCCATGTCGCCGGTGCACAGGGCGACCACGCGGTACGGCAACCCCAGCTTCTTCAGGATGTTTTCCGCGTGCCCGACCATCTCTTCCAGTGCCCGGTACGACTGCTCGGGATGCACCACCTGCACCATCTCCACCTTGTCGAACTGGTGCTGGCGGATCATGCCGCGCGTATCGCGGCCATAGCTGCCGGCTTCGGAGCGGAAGCACGGCGTGTGCGCGGTCAGCTTCAGCGGCAGCGCATCGGCGGCGAGAATCTCGTCGCGCACCATGTTGGTCAGCGGCACTTCCGAAGTCGGGATCAGGTACAGCGCCTCGCCCTCGCCTTCCTGTCCGCCTTTCTTCGCGGCGAACAGGTCCGCCTCGAACTTGGGCAGCTGTCCCGTGCCGCGCAGCGAATCGGCATTGACGATATACGGCGTATAGCATTCGGTATAGCCATGCTCGCCGGTCTGGGTATCCAGCATGAATTGGGCGAGCGCGCGATGCAGGCGCGCGATCCCGCCCTTCATCACCGCGAAACGCGAGCCGGTCAGCTTGGCGGCGGTATCGAAGTCGAGACCGAGCGGCGCGCCGATGTCGACATGATCCTTCACCTCGAAGTCGAAAGTGCGCGGCGTGCCGACCTTGCGCACTTCCACGTTCGCGCTCTCGTCCTGGCCGACCGGCACCGACTCGTCCGGCAGGTTGGGAATGGCCAGCATGAATTCGCTCAGTTTCGCCTGCACCGCCTCCAGCCGCTCGGCGGACGCCTTCAGTTCATCGCCGATTCCGGCCACTTCCGCCATCACGCCCGAAGTGTCCTCGCCCTTGCCCTTGAGCATGCCGATCTGCTTGGACAATGCGTTGCGCTTGCCCTGCAATTCCTCGGTGCGGGTCTGGATCTGCTTGCGCTCGGCTTCGAGCGCGTTGAACGCATCGACGTCGAGCCGGAACTTGCGGGTCGCGAGGCGGGCGGCGACGGCATCGATGTCTTTGCGGAGAAGTTGGATGTCGATCATGAAAATGCGGGCAACTGTGATTGTGAAAGCGCCATTGTAGCAAGGCCGGTCGGCCCGGCATCGGTGAAAAGATGCCGCGGAGACGGCGGCGAGCGGCTTTCCGTGCGGCAGCCCTTGTCGGGGTTAATCCTGCTTGCCGCCCTTCTTCGCGTCGCGGTCGAGCGACTTCAGGTAGGCGAGCTTCTCGCCGATCTTGCCTTCCAGCCCGCGCGGCGTCGGCTGGTACCAGCCCGGTTCGCGCATGCCTTCGGGAAAATAATTTTCGCCGGCTGCATAGGCGTTCGGTTCGTCGTGCGCGTAGCGGTACAGCTTGCCGTAGCCGAGTTCCTTCATCAGCTTGGTGGGAGCGTTGCGCAGATGCTCGGGCACCGGGCGCGACTTATCCTTCGCGACGAACGCGCGCGCCGCGTTGTAGGCGTTGTAGACTGCATTCGATTTGGCCGCGCAAGCCAGGTAGACTACCGCTTCCGCCAGCGCCAGTTCGCCTTCCGGCGAGCCCAGCCGTTCATAGGTTTCGGCGGCATCGAGCGCCAGCCGCAGCGCGCGCGGATCGGCCAGTCCGATATCCTCGTTCGCCATCCGGATGATGCGGCGCGCGAGGTAGCGCGGATCGGCGCCGCCGTCGAGCATGCGTACGAACCAGTACAGCGAGGCATCCGGGTTGGAGCCGCGCACCGACTTGTGGAGCGCCGAAATCTGGTCGTAGAACGCGTCACCGCCCTTGTCGAAGCGGCGCAGATTTTCCGCCAGCGCGGTCGCCAGCAAGGCTTCGTCGACTTCCTGCATGTCATTCGCGGCGGCCGCACGGGCGACGATTTCCAGGTTGTTCAACAGCTTGCGTCCGTCGCCGTCGGCGCTGGCGATCAGCGTCGTCTTGGCTTCGGGCGCGAACTCCAGTCCATCCAGTTCCTCGATGCAGGCACGGTCGACCAGTTCATCGAGGTCTTCGTCGGACAGCGATTTCAACACGTACACCGCGGCGCGCGACAATAGCGCGCCATTGACTTCGAACGAGGGATTTTCGGTGGTGGCGCCGATGAAGGTGAACAGGCCGCTTTCGACATGCGGCAAAAACGCATCCTGCTGGCTCTTGTTGAAGCGGTGCACCTCGTCGACGAACAGGATGGTGCGGCGCCCGGAATTCGCCTGCACCACCTGGGCGCGCTCGACCGCTTCGCGGATATCCTTGACGCCGGACAGCACCGCCGACAAGGCGATGAATTCGGCATTGAAACTGTCCGCCATCAGCCGTGCCAGCGTGGTCTTGCCGACGCCGGGGGGCCCCCACAGGATCATCGAATGCGGCTCGCCCGATTCGAACGCAACCCGCAGCGGCTTGCCGGGGCCGAGCAGGTGCCGCTGGCCGATCACGTCATCGAGCGACTGCGGGCGTAGCCTTTCGGCGAGGGGAATGGAGGCCATGGCGGGAGACTGCCGGACGGCGCTTGACGCGGTAGCGAGCTATTGCTGGAACACGTCGGCACCCTTGGGCACCGTGAACTTGAAGAGCTTGTCGCCGATCGACGGATTCTTCTCGAAATCGCTGAAGTTCAGCAGCGTTACCTGGCCGAAGGTATCGTGCAATTCCATCGCGCGCGGCAGGCCGTCCTTCATGCCGATGCCGATGCGCTCGAACGTGGTGTCCTTGGTCTTCGGCGTCGCCTGCAGCCATTCCAGCCCGTCCTTGCTGCCACTGTCTTTCAGCGTGAAATTCTTTTCCAGTTCGTTGCTGCCGAACAGGATCGCCGCTGGCGAAGAACCCAGCGCATTGCCGAGCTTCTTGATAGTGACCTGGTTCAGGTCCTTGTCGTAGATGTACAGCTTTTCGCCATCCGCCTGCAACACCTGCACATAGGGCTGCTGGTAGGTCCAGATAAACTTGCCCGGACGCTCGAACACGAAACTGCCGCTGGCGCTCCTGGATGCCGTCGATTTGGCGCCCGGCTCCGCGATCCGGCGCTGGGTAAACTCGCCCTTTGCCGACTTGGTGGTCGCGACGAAGGTCTTGAACTGATCGAGTGCATTGGCGCTGGCGATGGCCGGCAATGCGATGGCGATCGCCGCGCCAAAAGTCGCGAGCCATGCGGCCGGGCTACGCCGGCCGGCCCGGATACCTGTTTCGTGATTCACGGAAAGTCCTATTCGGTGGTGTTACTCGCCGGCACCAGGATTTCCCGGTTGCCGTTCGATTGCATCGTAGATACGAGGCCGCTTTGCTCCATTTGTTCCAGCAGGCGCGCTGCGCGATTGTAGCCGATCCGCAGATGGCGCTGCACCAGCGAGATCGACGCGCGCCGGTTCTTCAGCACCACCGCCACCGCCTGATCGTAGAGCTCGTCCGATTCGCCGCTGCCGCCCGCGCCCTCGCCGCCGAATGCCGCATCGCCGCCCTCTTCCGCCACACCGCCTTCGAGTATGCCCTCGATGTAGTTGGGCTCGCCCTGGGATTTCAGATGCTCCACCACGCGATGCACCTCGTCGTCCGACACGAACGCGCCGTGCACCCGCACCGGCAGGCCGGTACCCGGCGGCATGTACAGCATGTCGCCCATGCCGAGCAGCGTCTCGGCGCCCATCTGGTCGAGAATCGTGCGCGAGTCGATCTTGCTGCTGACCTGGAACGCGATCCGGGTCGGGATGTTGGCCTTGATCAGGCCGGTGATCACGTCGACCGACGGCCGCTGCGTTGCCAGGATCAGGTGGATGCCGGCTGCGCGCGCCTTCTGCGCGATGCGCGCGATCAGTTCCTCGACCTTCTTGCCGACCACCATCATCAGGTCGGCCAGCTCGTCGATGATGATCACGATGGTCGGCAGCTTCTCCAGGGGTTCCGGCGCATCCGGCGTCAGGCTGAACGGATTCGGAATTTTCTCTTCGCGCTTTTCGGCTTCCGCGATCTTGGTGTTGTAGCCGGCCAGGTTGCGCACGCCGAGCTTGGACATCAGCTTGTAGCGCCGCTCCATCTC
>CBIHOK010000086.1:0-15654 GCA_966211575.1 uncultured Noviherbaspirillum sp. | reverse complement strand
GACCTTGAGTGCGCCATCGGCCCCGGTTTCCGGCATCAGCACCGCGAATTCATCGCCGCCCAGCCGCGCCAGCATATCCACGCCGCGCAGCCGGTGCTGCGCCTCGTGGACAAAGCCGATCAGCATGTCGTCGCCGGCGGCATGGCCGAGCGCGTCGTTGACGCTCTTCATCTCGTCGAGATCGATCAGCAGCACCGCCAGCGGCAGCGTGCTGCGGCGCGCGCGCACGATTTCGCGCTCGGCCATCTCGAAGAACGCGCGGCGCGACCAGGCGCCGGTCAGGAAATCGCGGTTGGCCGCGCGTTCCGCCAGCAGCAGCACGCGCCGGTGTACCAGCAACAGGCCGCCCAGCGTCAGCACCGGCAGCATGACCGCGCCTGCCGACAGGTAGAACAGGTTCCAGCCTGAAGGCTCCAGCAGCGACTGCGGCGCGCTGGCCAGATACAGGTGGACCAGCGCCCGGCTGCCATGGCCGGCCGCATCCGCCGCACACATGCTCAACACGAACAGCACCGGATAGCGCGAGCTGCTCCACTCGTTGCGTGAACGCAGCACGCTGTAGGCGATATCCAGCGCCACGCCTACCTGGAATGCGGAGACCGCCAGCGTACGGCCGGCATATGAATCGATCCAGTAATGGAAAACGGCAACCAGCGCGGTGGACAGCACGACGGCCGCCCAGACCATGATCACGCCCTGACGGCGCCCGCACAACCGGCGGTAGCCGATCAGCGCCGCAGCGGATGCGGCCGCATAGAATGCATCTGCGGCTTCATAGGCGATCAGCGGCGGCAACTGGCGGCCGAAGCCGTACAGCATGTTGGCGCCCATTCCCAGCACGTTGGCCAGCAACAGTTCGTCAATGCCGCGCACCTGGTAGCGACGAAACGAATACAGCACCAGGAACATGATCAGGCACAGCAGCGCGGCAATCAGGAAAATCTCTTTGGTTGTCAGCATGACGGAAAAGGCAGGGCCAAGCGGCGGGCGCGGGACACGGCAAAGCGGGGAAGAGTCGGACGAGATCTGAACTCGGACTGCCCGCGGGCAGGGCCGGGCGAAATTGGAGCGATGCCGGATTATGACAAATTTCCCCCTATTGCGCGTGAGGGCTCTTTGCCCGGCTGCGGCAATTTCGCTACAACGGCGAGCGCCGGCCTGTGAGCGCCGGAAAAACGCAGCGACCGAATGACACGCGGACGCCGCCACTGCGCGCCGGCGATCGCCCTTATACTTGAGCGATGACGATCGATATCGAACAGATAACCGGACTGGTCCTGGCGGGCGGCCGCGGCTCGCGCATGGGCGGCGTCGACAAGGGCTTGCAACTGTTTCGCGGCAAGCCGCTGGTGCGCCATGCAATCGATCGTTTCGCACCGCAGGTCGGCACGCTGATGATCAACGCCAATCAGAATCTCGATCAATATCGCGCGTTCGGCTTCCCGGTCCGCTCCGACAGCCTGGCCGGCTTTGCCGGACCCCTTGCCGGGCTGCAGGCCGGGCTGGCGCATTGCATGACGCCTTACCTGGCGACCGTGCCCTGCGATTCGCCGTTCCTGCCGACCGACCTCGTTGCGCGCCTCGCCGAAGGCCTCGCAAGCCGCCGCGCACAACTGGCGATGGCACTCACCGCAGGGGCTTCCCGTCCGCAACCGCAGCCGGTGTTCTGCCTGCTGCGCGCCGATCTGCTGCCGCAGTTGGATCGCTACTTGGAGCAAGGCGGACGCAAGGTCGATAGCTGGTACCGTTCGCTGGACCTGGCGGAAGTCGTGTTTCCGGACGAGGCGGCGTTTCGCAATATCAATACGCTGGAAGAATTGGATCGGCATCAGGCGGAGCAAGTGCGCCGGGCGGCCGATGCCGAATAACAAGCACGGAGGGAAAAGGATGTCCTCGCGCAGTCTTTCGGAAACCGTCAGTTGCCTTGACGGCTATGACCCGGATGCGATGCCGGTCACGCAGGCGCAGCAAATCGTCCGGCAATTCGTGGCTCCGATACAAGCAATGGAGCGGCTGGCTCTGCGCAGCGCGCTTGGTCGGGTGCTGGCACAGGACGTCATTTCGCCGATCAGCGTGCCGGGCCATGACAATGCCGCGATGGATGGATATGCGTTGCGCGGAGCGGATCTCGATAACGCGCTGCCGGTGACGCTGCGCGTCGTCGGCAGCGCATTCGCCGGCGCCGCGTATGCGGGAGAACTGCCCCCCGGCAGTTGCGTGCGCATCATGACCGGAGCGCCGATGCCGTCCGGCACCGATACCGTGGTACCGAAGGAACTGGTGCACACCGCGAACGATGCCGAGATCGGCATAGGGCCGGGAACGGTGAAACCGGGCGACCATCGGCGCCGGACGGGCGAAGACCTGCAGGCGGGCACGCCGGCTCTGCTATGCGGAAGGGTGTTGCGGCCGGCCGACCTCGGCCTGATCGCCTCGCTCGGCATTGCCGAAGTCCCGGTACAGCGGCGCCTGCGGGTTGCCTTTTTTTCCACCGGTGACGAGTTGCGCTCGCTCGGCGAGCCGCTGCCGGCCGGCTGCGTCTACGACAGCAACCGCTACACGCTGTTCGGCATGCTGGCGCGCCTCGGCTGCGAACTGCTCGACATGGGCGTGGTGCCGGACGACCCCACGCAGCTTGAGGCGGCGCTGCGGACGGCTTGCGAAAACGCGGACGCGGTGCTGACCTCGGGCGGCGTATCGGCCGGCGACGCCGACTATACGCGGCAGATCATGGAGCGCCTGGGCGAGGTGGTGTTCTGGAAGATCGCGATGCGGCCCGGCCGGCCGCTGGCGTTCGGCCGGATTGCCTCGAATGGGAGGAGCGCCTACCTGTTCGGATTGCCGGGAAATCCGGTCGCGGTGATGGTGAGCTTCTATTTCTTCGCGCGGCCGGCGCTGCTGCGCATGATGGGAGCGGAAGAGGCGCCGCTGCCGCTGCTGCAGGTGCGGGCCGCGATGCCGATCCGCAAGAAGCCCGGCCGTACCGAATTCCAGCGCGGAATCCTTGCGCGCGGCGCCGACGGCATCCAGCGGGTGAGAATCACCGGTTCCCAGGGGTCCGGCATCCTGCGCTCGATGTCGGAAGCCAACTGCATGGTGGTGTTGCCGCCCGAGCAGGGCGACGTGGCGGAGGGCGATCCGGTCGAGGTGCTGCTGTTCGACGGTCTGGTATGACCGTCAGCGCCGGTTGTCCGCCGCCACCTCCGGCACATAGCGGCGTTCACCGGTCGCGGGATCGTAGATGACTTCCATCGTCACGCCACTGTCGGGATCGACGAAGCGCTCGCCGGTCCTGATCCCGGGCGCTGACCCTGGGGCCGAGACGGTGCGGCAATAGTGCCGGTTCTCGATCAGCAGCGAGACGAAGATGACGACGCCCCAGATCGTCACCGGCCACGTGTGCGCACCGAGCGCCACGCCGACGGCGCCGCCCGTCGCCATCAGCAGCGATGCCGCCAGCAAGGCCGAGCGCAGCGTCACGCGCCAGCCTCCGCCAGCACGACAGCGGTGCCGTAGGCGACGATCTCGCTCATGGTCTGGCCGATCTCGGCTGAATCGAAACGCATCATCACGATACCGTTTGCGCCCATCGCATGGGCGTTCTTCACCATCCGGTCGATCGCATGGCGGCGCGCATCTTCCAGCAGGCTGGTGTATTCCTTGATCTCGCCGCCGACGATCGAGCGCAATCCGGCCAGCAGGTTGCCTGCCAGTCCGCGGCTGCGCACCACCACGCCGAATACCTGCCCCTTGACCTCGACGACGCGCTTCCCTGCAATGTTTTCGGTGGTAACGACGAGCATGGCATTTCTCCCTGGATTGGACAGTAGGTTCAGTTCGCCTTCTTGTCCGCCGCACAAATCTGCAGCGACGGATGGTCTTCGCAGCGCTTGTCGATCACGACTTCCACGACAATTTTGGCAATGATGCCGAGCACGGCGATTATTACCATCAACTGGACGATGGTCAGGCCTTTCATGCGTTTCATGGAATTTCCTTGGATCGGAGGTGCGGCGATTCTACACCCGCCTCATGTCCTTGTCTTGCCAAACGGATAACAGGGCCGCCCGGCAGCCCGAGCCGAATTTCACGATAATGAAAGCGCAATCCGCGCCGCCTGCGGCAGCATGGCGGCGTTTCCCTGAATCGAACTGGAGGAATGATGCAAACCACCAAACTTGGCGCCACCGGCCTGAGCGTATCCCGTCTCTGCCTCGGCACCATGACCTTCGGCCTGCAATGCGATGAGCCGACCTCGCGCGCGATCCTCGACACGGCGGCGGATGCCGGCCTGAATTTCATCGATACCGCTGACGTCTACCCGCTCGGCGGCGACCTTGCCAGCGTCGGACGCACCGAAGAAATCGTCGGCCGCTGGCTGAAGGGCCGGCGCCACGGCTTCGTCGTGGCCACCAAGGCAGTCGGCGCCACCGGGCCGGCGCGCTGGGACCAGGGAGCGTCGCGCAAGCACCTGCTGGATGCGATCGATGCTTCGCTCAAGCGGCTCGGCACCGATTACGTCGACCTGTACCAGTTGCACTGGGACGATCCTTCCACTCCGCTCGAAGAAACCCTGGAGGCGATGGATATCATCGTGCGCCACGGCAAGGCGCGCTATATCGGCGTCTCGAATTTCCTCGCATACCGGCTGGCGCGCGCGCTCGGCAAGGCCGAGGCGCGCGGACTGACCCGCTTCGTCAGCGTGCAGCCGCGCTACAGCCTGCTGTTCCGGCAGGTGGAGCGCGAACTCCTGCCGCTGGCGGCGGAAGAGGGACTGGGCGTGATTCCCTACAATCCGCTGGCCGGCGGCCTGTTGACCGGCAAGCACAAGCCGGGAGCGGCGCCGGCCGCCGGCACCCGCTTTACGCTCGGCACTGCGGCCGAGCGCTATCAGGAGCGCTACTGGCATGAGCGCGAATTCAGCACCGTCGCCGCACTGGGCAAGGAAGTGGAGGGCACCGGCCTGCCGCTTGCCACGGTGGCGATCGCCTGGGTGCTGGCCAACCCGGCAGTGAGCGCCGCCATCATCGGCGCCAGCCGCCCTGAACAGCTCGATGCGACCTTGAAGGCGGCCGATCTGACGCTCGATGCCGGCCTCAAGCAGCGGCTCGACGAGCTGACCGTCGAATACCGTTACGGGGACGCCACCCGCTGAACCAGCCAAGCCGGCGTGGATTGAGCAGACGCAACCCATGCAAGGATGACCAGAACTTGGCTGCCCGACGGCAGTCTTCGAGGATATGAAGCGCGCCTTGAAGATCGTCGCGGTGGTCCTGGCGAGCGCGACCGTGCTGCTCGCGCTGGCGGTGATTCTGATCGCGAGCTTCGACTGGAATCGCGCCAAGCCCTGGCTGGATGAAAAGGTGGAGGCGGCGAGCGGCCGCCGCTTCGCGATCAACGGCGATCTGAGTCTCTCATGGCAGCCGCCGCCGCACGCGACCGGCTGGCAGCGCCTGGTTCCGTGGCCGCATCTGCGCGCCAAAGACGTGGTGCTGGGCAACCCGGATTGGGCCACCACCGGACCGGACATGGCGCGCGTGCGCCAGGTCGACATCTCCTTCAATCCGCTGGCGCTGCTGCACCACACGGTCGCGATCCGTTCGCTGGTGCTGACCGATCCGCACCTGGTACTGGAACGGGGCAAGGGCGAACGCGCCAACTGGCACCTGGGGAAACAGCAGCAGCAGGCGCCGTCGCGCTGGAAATTCGATCTGCATAACCTGGGCCTGGAGCAGGGCAAGGTCCGCTACGTCGATCCGGCCAAGAAGGCCGACTTCACCACCGATATCGATACGCTGCCGGATGGCGGCGTCAAGTGGCGCTCCGACGGTCGCTTCAACAAGGAGGCCTTGAGCGGCCACGGCCGGGCCGGCGCGATCCTGTCGCTGCAGGCAAGCGATGTGCGCTATCCGGTGCAGGGCGAAGTGCAGATCGGCCAGACCACGGTGACGATCGACGGCACGCTGACCAATCCGCTGCACGCCAGCGCGCTGGACGTCAAGCTCAAGCTGCTGGGAGCGAGCATGGCCGACCTGTTCTCGTTCAGCGGCGTGCTGCTGCCGGAAACGCCGAAGTTCTCGACCGAGGGACGACTGTCCGGCAACCTGAAACCGGGCGCGATCCACCTGCGCTACCAGGATTTCAAGGGCAAGGTCGGCTCCAGCGACCTGGCCGGCACACTCGAATACAAGCAACAGCAGCCGCGTTCCCGGCTCAGCGGCAAAGTGGTGTCGCATTACCTGGACCTGAGCGACTTGCGCGCGCTGATCGGCGCGGGCGGCGGGAACAGGAAGAGCAATGCCTCGGTCAAGCAACCGCCCGGCAAGGTGTTGCCGGTGGCGCCGTTCCGCACCGACCGCTGGAAAGGCATGGACGCCGACGTCGAATTCAACGGCGAAAAGATCGTCCAGTCCAAGCGCCTGCCGCTCGATCACCTGTACACCCGTATCGAGATGAACAACTCGGTGCTGTCGCTGAAGCCGCTGAACTTCGGCGTCGCCGGCGGCAAGGTTGAAACGCGGATCCGCATTAACGGGCGCCAGGATCCGCCGGCCGCGCAGTTGAAGATATCGGCGCGCGGGCTCAGGCTGAGCAAGATGTTCCCGGACGTTCGTCAAATGCGCGCGAGCACCGGGCAGTTGCACGGTGACGGCGAGCTTTCGGGAACAGGCGAATCGATCGCGAAGCTGCTCGGTTCGGCCGACGGGCACGTCGAGGCGCTGGTCACCAGCGGCAGCGTAAGCAAGCTGATCCTGGAGGCAATGGGTCTGAACATCGGTGCGGTGGTGGCAGCCAAGATATTCGGCGACAAGCAGGTGCAGCTGAACTGCATGGTGGCAGATTTCGAGGTCGACAACGGCCTGATGAAGGCACGTACCTTTGTCGTCGATACCAGCGACGCGCTGATCAATATCGGCGGCAACATCAATCTCGCCAGCGAGAAACTGGGACTCGCGATCCATACCAAGACCAAGGGCGTCAGGCTGCTGTCGCTGCGCTCGCCGCTGCATGTGGCCGGAACCTTCAAGAATCCGGATATCGGCATCGACAAGGGCGCGGTGGCGGCCCGGGCCGGGGCGGCGGCCGCGCTGGGAATATTGGCGGCGCCGGTGGCGGCGCTGCTGGCGCTGGCGCAACCCGGCCCGGGCGAGAGCAATCCGTGCCAGGAGCTGGTCGGGCATGCGGACACCCGCTGATCCGGAGGCGGCTATCAGGCCAGCGAGTGCTGCGCGACGGACACCGAGTCGGGGAACAGGAAACGTTTCAGAAGCAAGTGCGACATCTCGCCGGCGGCCACCGCCCTTGACACCAGATAACCCTGTATCTCCTGGCAGGACAATGCCCGCAGCACGTCCAGTTGCTCGACCGTTTCCACGCCTTCGGCCACGACGCCCATTTCGAGCGCATCGGCCATCGAAATGATCGCGCGGAACAGCAACCGGCCTTCCGAGCCTTCGCACAGGGCGCGGGTAAACGCCTGGTCGACCTTCAGCGCATCCACGTCCAGGCGGTGCAACTGGGCCAGCGAGGAATAGCCGGTACCGAAGTCATCGATCATCAGCTTGATGCCGAGCGCGCGCAGCTGCTCCACTTCACCGGTCACCGTCTGGCTGCGGTCGATCACTGCCGACTCCGTCAGCTCCGCTTCCAGCAGGGCCGGTTCCAGCCCGTGGCGGGCCAGGCAGTGCGCAATCTGCGCGCTGACGCCGCCGGTCTTCAACTGTTGCGGCGAGATGTTGATCGATACCGGCACCGGTTGCAGTCCTTCGTCTCGCCAGCGTCCCATTTGCGTGCAAACCTTTTCGATCACCAGTTCGCCGATACGGGCGATCAGGCCGATGTCCTCGGCCAGTTCGATGAATTCCGACGGATAGACCAGTCCGCGCTCCGGGTGCTCCCAGCGCACCAGCGCTTCGACACTGCTCAGGCGGCCGTCGCGGGTATCGACCCCCGGCTGGTAATGGACGACGAACTGGTCGCTCTCCACCGCCTGCCGCAGCGCCCGCTCCTTGCTCAGCCGCAGCACCAGCGTATCGGACAAGTGCGACTGGTAGAAATGATGGCGTCCCTTTCCCGCCGCCTTGGCCGCGTACATCGCGATATCCGCATGCTTGAGCAGCGTTTCGCCATCGGTGCCGTCTTCCGGATAGACGCTGATGCCGACCGAGGCATTGACCTGGTTTTCCGCGCCGGTACTCAGCACACACGGCTCGGTCAGGGTGCGTACTACCGACTTGGCGATACGCTCGACGTCGTCGAGCAGTTCCACGTGTTCGAGCACGATGGTGAATTCGTCTCCTCCCAGCCGCACCACCCGGTCGCTGGCCCGGACCGCACGCTTGAGGCGCGCCGCCGCCTGCTGCAGCAATTCATCGCCCGCTTCGTGGCCCAGCGTATCGTTGATGTTCTTGAAGTTGTCCAGGTCGATGAACAGTACCGCCAGGCTGCCGCTGCCCTGGCGCGCCCGTTCCACAGCGGCCGGCAGGAATTCGCCGAGCCAGCGGCGGTTCGGCAACTGGGTCAGCGCGTCGCTGTTGGCCAGGTCCGACAACGCCTGCTCGTGTTGCTTGATGTCCGAAATGTCGCGTATTGTCAGCGCCAGGCCATCGCCATAGCGCATCATCCGGCGGTTGACCCAGGCCGCCCTGAGCCGGCTGGGAGCGGTGACCCGGTATTCGTCTTCATAGGAACCGTGTTCGAGTGCGCGGCCACATAGCGCGAACACGCCTTCGCGGTAGTCTTCGGCCGAAATCGACGATATCCTCTGGCCGATCAGTTGCTCCACCGCCATTCCGAACAGCGCCGCGCCGCGCTGGTTGCAGTCTTCCACCTGGAAATCCACCGCATGCCCCTGCCGGTCGTACAGCGGGCGGATCATGTAGAAACCTTCCTTGGCCGCGTCGGTCGCCAGCCGGTAGGTGGTTCGCACCTGCTCCTCGCGCTGGCGACGCCACGCCAGGCGCACCGAAAATACCATGCCGGCACCGCCGAACAACAGGATGAACAGGCTGGTCAGCAAGGCCATGTCGACGCGGCTGTGTTCGATGCGGCGATACGGCGCGTAGGCATCCTCCTCGGAAATGGCGGCCACCGCCACCATCGGATAATCTTTCAGCTTCTTCCAGGCAACGATGCGCGGCTTGCCGTCGGTGAATTTCCATGCCGGTTCCTCGGTTGCCCCGTCGAAAGACGGGAATACCGGGTCTTCCCGGTAAAAACGCCTGACCTTGCCGGCCGAGCTGCCAAGCCGGTTTGCCAGCATGGCGCCGCTGGTCAGGCGTACCGAGACAAAGTCGCCGGGCGACGATCCTTCGTCGAGGAAAGAAGCCAGGTAGGAAGGATCGGCTGACACCAGCACGACGCCGCCGAAACCGCCGTCCGGGTTTTCGAGGCGGCGCGAGAAATGGATCGACGGGTGCGTCGACTGCAAGTCCGGTTCCGGTCGGCTGATCAGCAGGCCGACGCAGCAACTGGCCTTGTGTACCTGGAAGAACGGCATCGCGGACAGGTTGGGGGAACCGTGATCGGGCAGGGAACTGGTGAGAATCTTTCCGTCGGGTCCTACGATGGACGCGGATATCAGGCCGGTCTTCGGAAACAGGGCGCGCGTGTGCTTCTTTTCCAGGCTGAGCGAGATGTTCGGGTCTTCCCATTCATCCTTCAGGTTGCGCGTGGTCTGATCGATCTGATCGACGGTGCGGCGCAGCTGGGTCGCATAGGAGCGCGCCAACAGGCTTTCCTGCTGCAATGCGGACTGGCGCGCATGCAGGTAGTCCTCGTTCAGCTTGCTCCGGGTACCTTGCCATAGGGCACACAGCAAGGCCAGCGACGCGACCGGCCAGAACAGGATGCGCGTGAGTGTCTTCCTGTCTAGGGGGCGGTTGAGTAGCGAAGAGCGGGTGGACATGGGGGAGGACAGGACATGCCCGATCCGTCATTTCGGGAAAAAGCCGTCAAATTCATATGAGAAACCTCGGTGCGGCTTAAGTTCCGGCAGGGCGCTCGGCCACGGCAAACGCACTGAACCTCGGGGGAGCATCCTTGTCTATCAGGGACATTTGCTTTTCAACATGGAGGTCATATGAACGAGAACCAGGTAAAAGGCAGTGCGAAGGACGCAGCCGGCAAGGTGCAGCAGAAATTCGGCGAAGCCGTCGACAGCAAGGAACAGGAAGCAAAGGGTCTGGGCAAACAGGTAGAAGGCAAGGCCCAGAAAACCGCCGGCGATGCCGAGGAGGCAGTGAAGAAGTCCTGAGCCGGTCAAACAGCGGGCGGCACTTGCTGCCGCCGCATGCCGCCGTCACCATTCGCCGATCCGGGCAATGGCCGGCGGCATTTTTTTGCGGGTTTCCGCCATGCGTATTACCCAGGAGAATTTCCCGGGGGCAGGAAATCCCTGAGTGAATTACGCTTCGGGAGGCGCGCTGCCGGTCAGTACCGCCGCCGCCAGCAGTGCGAGCAACAGCGCAAGGGATTCGACGCGCAGCACCATGATCACGATGTCCAGCCCGGATTGCGCGCCGGCGTCGCCTTTCGCCTGCAGCGCCATCGGCAAACCGCGAAAGCGGTTGAAGGCGCCCAGCAGGGCGGCGGCGAGCACGAAGCCCAGTTTGACTGCGAGCACGTGGCCGTAATCGCCTTGCAGCCAATGGCGCGGACTGCCCAGCACACGGAACGCATTGCAGGCTCCGGTGAGGATAATTCCGGCCAGCGCCGCCGTTGCCCAGCGCGACAATGTCTGAAGGTAGGCCGCGCGTTCGCGGCCGGCCTCCGATTTCGTCGTATCGATGCAGGGCAGCGCCAGCCAGCCCGACACGAATACCGCTCCGCACCACAGCGTCACCAGCAGCAGATGCAGCGCCTCCACCATAACGCTCAAGGCACCGTGTTCATAGGCATGGCCGGCGGCGGCACGCGTGAAGGCAAACAGCAGGAGCAGCGCCGCGCCGGTTCCCAGATAAAGATTCTCGGACGCCGAGGCCGCCCGCGCCAGGTGCAACGGCAGCGCCAGCACCATGACACCCAGGGCCAACAGGCCGGCATGGCCGTAATGGGTGCCGGCCAGCATCTGCCGGAATGCCGGACCGGCGGCTGGCCAGCGAACGTCTGCCATGGCGGCTGCCGCCATCCACAGCGACAGTGCGAGGCCGGCGACACCCAGGCACAAGGCCGCCGTGGTCGCCCGCTCCAGGCGCAGCAATACCGGCTGCCGCCAGCGGGCGCTGCCGCCGCGCAGCCAGAAGCGACACGCAAGTGCGCCGACGATCCAGGCCAGGCCGATATTGACCAGCGCGGTCGCCGCCGCCTGTGCCAGCGAGATGTCCACCGGCTACTTCAGCGTGAAGGAATAGGAACCCGTGCGTCGGTGGCCGTCGCTTCCTACCGCCACGTAATGTACCGTGTACTTGCCGGGCGCCAGCAGGGGAAGCGCCAGCGTCATCATGCGGGGATCGGCTTTGTCGACCGTCGCTTTTCGGGTGTCCACCTGCTTGCCGCCGCTGTCGAGCAGCGTGATGCCGCTGAACCCCGTTTCCAGCTTCTCGTTGAAGCGCAGGATCACCTGCCGAGGGCTGGCCGCCAGCGCCGCGTTTTGTGCGGGCGTCGCACTGCTCAGGTAGGCGTGCGCGAGGGCGCCTTGCGATGCCAGGATGCCAGCCGCAAACATGGCGACCAGGAAGAGTTTGGTGAAGGGGGACATGCGGATTCCTTTCATTCTGGATGACACGCAGCCGGCGCAGGCGGCTGTGGACCACAAGTGTACTGCTTGGCTGGAGGAGGAAGGCCGTGGCGGCGCAAGGCGAGGAGCTGTTCCTGCCGGATTGCCGGGTCGCCGCCGCTCCATTCGGTATCGTTGAGCACTCGATCGAGGAAGATTTTTCCAATCCGTTGCGGGCCGCGAACAGTGCCTTGAGGGTGCTTCATTTTTCTTTCCTGGCAGCAATGGCGGGAGTAGAATTCCTGACAAAGAGTGGGCACCTGCGGCTTCGGGGTGCCTGTTACAGAGAGAGGCCACGATGCTGAAGATCGAATCCCCGGGCACCGGTGCGAGCCAGCGGGTGAACGCGCTGCCTGAGACGTCTCCCCTCCGGGCCTTCGCGGTTTCCTGCTAGACGAATGCCATGACGCCGACGTTTCCCTCCCGCCGCGCCTGGCGCTGGGGTGCGCTGGGGCTGGTGTTCGCAGTCGCGATATGCGCGACCTACTTTGTCTCCTTGCGTTCCGGACTGGCGCTGCTTGAAGTCCAGGCGCGCCGGCATGCCAGCACCGCCCAGGATGAACTGTTCGTTCCGATCGAAAAGTATCGCTACCTGCCGACCGTGCTGGCAACGCACAGCATTGTCCAGGCCGTGTTGCGGCGGCCGGAAAAAGCGGAACAGGTGCATGCCGCGAACATCTATCTGCAGCAATTGAACAAGGCTGCCGGCAGTGCGGAGTTGTATCTGCTCGATGTCCATGGCAATACCCTGGCCTCAAGCAACTGGAATGCGAAGGATTCTTTTGTCGGCCACAATTTTTCCTACCGGCCGTACTTTCAAAAAGCAATACGTGGCGAGGAGGGCGAATTCTACGGCTTGGGAGCAGTCAGCCGCAGCCCCGGCTATTACGTGTCCCGCCCGGTCATGATCGATCGCCGGATAGCCGGAGTGATAGTGGTCAAGATCCAGCTGACCAACCTCGATCGGGAATGGTACGGGAAACCCGGATACTTTGTGGCGGTCGCCGACGAGTACGGCATTCTGTTCCTCAGTTCGCAGCCCAACTGGAAGTACCGTCCGCTCAAACCGCTCCGCCCGGACGAAATCAAGCTGCTGGGTACGACCCATCAATACGACCGGGTCTTGCGCCGGCCGTTGTGGCTGACGGAACAACCGGAATTCGGCAGTGCAGTGCGCGTAGTGAAGCTTGCCAGCGGCGACGCCGAAGGCGATTCGCTGGATCCTTCCGGTTATGTGCTGCAGGAACGGAAGCTGCCGGATTCGCCCTGGAGCCTGCTGGTGTTCATGGACGTATCGCCGGTACACGAAAGCGCGTTGCAAAACGCGGCAGCGGCCGGTGTGCTGATGCTGTTCCTGCTGGTCTGCGCCTTGTATTGGAACGAGTTTCGCAAGCGGGTTGCCGAGCGCGATGCCTCGCGGCTCGCGATCGAAGCCGCGCATGCCGAACTGGCGCAGCGGCACCGGCAGCTTGAACTGCTGACCGAGGAATTGCGCCTGAAGGCAGTGACCGATCCGCTCGGATGCTACAACCGCCGTTTTTTCCTCGAGCAGGCGGGCAAGCTGGTCGCCGGCGCCACCCGTTATCACTTTCCGCTCTCCATCGTCATCCTGGACATCGATTACTTCAAGAGCATCAACGACAGGTACGGCCATCCGATCGGCGACATGGTGTTGCTGCGCCTGGTCGACATCTGCCAGGCCGCGATGCGCCAGGACGACGTGTTCGCGCGTTTCGGCGGTGAAGAATTCATCATGGCACTGGTGCATACCTCAGAGCGCGAGGCGGCGCTCGCGACCGAGCGGCTGCGGGCGGCAATCGCCGCCGAGCGTTTCGAACACGGCGGGACGCCGTTTTCGGTCACCGTCAGTTGCGGCGTATCCCAGTACGAAGAGCGGGAACCGGACATCGACGCCACGATCCGCCGTGCCGACGAGGCGCTCTACGCAGCCAAGCATGGCGGCCGCAACCGGGTCGTTTCGTCGCATTCGGAAACCTTCTCCGCGACGGATTAGCCTCTCTTCCGGCAACAGGCGTTCGCCGCCGGTGAAACCTCGCGCATTGCCCTCCGCTCACCCGCTCTGCGCAGTCTCCTGACAGGAATTGTCGCCTGCGGGCAGCCTCGCTTGATGCCTCTCAAGGCGGTTTTTTTCGCGGCGATTTTCAGGGATTTTATTGAAAACCGGCCGGCTCCCATCCATCCCGGATTTTTATCCGTATTCGAGGATTGGAGCGGCAAAATGAAGACCAAGCTAATCAGTGCAGTGGTAATGAGCCTTTTCCTGGCGGGATGTGGAGGCGGAGACGACGACTCCTCATCCTCGACCACGCCGACAGGTTCCAGCGGCGCAAGCAACGGCGCCTCCGACAGCGGCGCAAGCAGCGGCAGCGCAAGCGGCTCCGCTCCGATCTCCAGCGGCGGGGCGAATTATCTGACGGAGACATCGCAAACCGCACAAAGCCAGGCCCAGCAATCGCAAACGGCCGAGCAGAAGAGCAGCAATGCGCAGGTGCGGGCATTGGCGCAACAGGTCAACACGGAGGTCGCGCTGCTGAATCAGCAGATCACGCAGATTTCCCAATCGAACAACGTCACCATCAACAACACGCTGAGCATGAATCAGCAGACCCAGATCAACAATCTGAACACCTTGTCGGGCACCGAACTGGACCGCACCTATGTGTCCGGCGTGGTGGAGAGCTGGGAAAACCTGCTGGCCACAACCCTGGCGCAGGCACGCGAGGGCGGCGACGTGCAGCTGCGGCAAGTGGCGAGCGCCGATATCCTTGCGATCGAACAGCGCCTGGCGTCCGCGCAGCTGGTGCTGATCGTACTGCAGCCAACCGCCTACGTGACGGATGCATACCAGGATGGCCTGCTGGAAATCCAGTTGGGGCAGCTGGCGCTGCAACAGGCAAGCAACGCGCAAGTGAAGCAATTCGCGCAGCGGATGATCGACGATCACACGCAGATTAACGCGAGCCTGACCGCGCTGGCCGGCCAGAAAGGAGTGTCGCTCCCGGCCGGCCTGTCCGCAGCCCAGCAGGAAGTGATGAAACAGCTGCAGGGTTTCTCGGGGGCGGACTTCGACAAGGCCTACATGGACCGCAACGTATTGCAGCACGCCGAGGACGTCGGCAAGTCCACCGTCGAATCGCAGCAGGGAAGCGATCCCGATATCCGGGCCGCAGCTGCGCAAGCGCTGCCGATCTTGCAGTCGCACCTGCAAATGGCGCAGCAGATCGACAGCGGCCTGCAGGGCAGTTCGATCTATCAGTTGGCACAGGGCCTGGTTACCCAGATGCAGCTCGCCGGACTCGTCCAACTCAGGAGCGGCAACAGCTCCCTCCAGGATCTGGCCCGGCAAATCCTGGCGAGCTGCCAATCCGTATACACACAACTGACACAGACTGCGCAGCAAAGCAATGTATCGATTCCGCTCGTGATTTCTCCCGCCCAGGTGCAGGACGTTCTGCAATCGAGCCAGGCGACCGGAAGCAGTCTTGATCAGCAATTGCTTTCCTTGCTTACCCAGCAGACCGGTACGGCGCTGCAACTGTCCCAATCGCTGCAATCGAATTCCGACTCCGCCGTCAGCGCCCTGGCTTCGGCGTTTGCAAGCGCTTTCCAGTCGCAGCAAAGCAGCATCAGTCAATTCACTTTGGGTAGCGGGACGACCGGAACTGGAACGACCGGAACTGGGACGACCGGCACTGGAACGACCGGTACTGGGACGACCGGCACTGGAACGACCGGAACTGGGACGACCGGAACTGGGACGACCGGCACTGGAACGACCGATACTGGAACGACCGGTACTGGGATGACCGGAACTGGGACGACCGGTACCGGGACGACCGGTGCTGGGACGACCGGTACTGGGACGACCGGCACTGGAACGACCGGCACTGGAACGACCGGCACTGGAACGACCGGCA
>CBIHOK010000085.1:0-15953 GCA_966211575.1 uncultured Noviherbaspirillum sp. | reverse complement strand
GTTCGCCAGCGATGCGCATCGCGTTGTGAACAATGGCTTCGTGCGGCGGGTGACGTCGCCCGGTGCCAAGGCGAAGGGTGCGGTCGACCGTTCGTGCGTTCGCGACAAGCCGGTCTTGCTATCCCCTGCGCGCGGTATGGACCGGTAAGTTTGCCTATCGCTCGCCGCACACCGGGCAGTCCGCGCTGCGGGCAACCCGGATGCTGGTCCATTCCATGTGGCGCGCGTCGAGCAGCAGCAGCCGGCCTGCCAGCGTTTCGCCGATGCCCGCCACCAGCTTCAGCGCTTCGGCTGCCTGCATCGCGCCGATGATGCCGACCAGCGGCGCGAACACGCCCATTGTCGAGCACAGCACTTCTTCGAACTGCTGGTCCGGCGGGAACAGGCAGGCATAGCAGGGCGCGTCGGCGCAGCGCGGATCGAATACCGCGATCTGGCCGTCGAAGCGGATGGCCGCGCCCGACACCAGCGGCACGCCATTCTCGAAACAGGCGCGGTTGACGGCGTGCCGGGTCGCAAAATTGTCGCTGCAGTCGAGCACGACCGTCGCCTGCCGCACCAGTTGTCCGAGCCGCGCGTCGTCCACCCGTTCGTTCAATGCCTGCACCGCGACTTCCGGATTGATGCGCGCCAGCGTCTGCCTGCCCGATTCCGCCTTCGGCATGCCGATCCGCTCGCTGTCGTGCAGGATCTGCCGCTGCAGGTTGGTCAGGTCCACCGTGTCGTTGTCGACCAGCGTGATGCGGCCGATGCCGGCCGATGCCAGGTAGTAGGCGGCGGGCGAACCGAGACCGCCGGCGCCGATCACCAGCGCATGCGCGGCAAGCAGTTTTTCCTGGCCTTCGATACCGATCTCGTCGAGCAGGATGTGGCGCGAATAGCGCAGGAGCTGGTTGTCGTTCATGGCATTCCGGTGGGTTCGGCGAGGTGGGCTGCAGTCGGATAATTTAACATCATTGCCATGGGTGCGAGGCGGGGCGCAGACAAAACAGAAAGGGCCGCGTGCTTGCGGCCCTTTTGGATTCCGAAGAGAAACGGCTTACTTCGTGGGCGCCGTGTCTTTCTTCTGCGCGGCATCCTTGTTGTTTATCGTGGGTTCGGTCTTGTCCTCGATCTTGACCGCCGACGCCAGTTTCACCGGCTGCCCTTTCAGGAAGTTCAGCGCCTGGTTCAGCTGGAAGTCGTCCTTGCTGCCGTACTCGAGCGGCTTGCGCTTCTTCTCGAGCGCCGCCATCCGCTGCTCTTCCTCCAGCTCGTCGAGCTTGCCCTTCGCCGATTCGACCTTCGTGCTCTTGTCCTTGTCGTTCGTCAGGTGGTGTTCGAGGTCGGCCTCGCGCAGGCGCAGCGCGTTGAAGCCGTCGCCGTCGGCGGTTTCATCGACGATCATGTCGGGGACGATGCCCTTGGCCTGGATCGAGCGGCCGCTCGGCGTGTAGTAGCGCGCGGTGGTCAGCTTGACCGCGGTGTCGGCGGTCAATTGGCGTATCGTCTGCACCGAACCCTTGCCGAAAGTCTGGGTGCCCATGATGGTGGCGCGCTTGTAGTCCTGCAGCGCACCGGCCACGATTTCCGACGCCGACGCGGATCCGGTGTTGACCAGCACCACCATCGGCACTTTCTTCACCGCCGCCGGCAGGTCGGCGAGCGGATCGCTCAGTTCGCTGCGCGACGAGCTGTAATAGTCGCGCTGCGCGTAGAAGGTGGCTTTCGAATCGGGCAGCTGGCCGTTGGTGGACACCACCGGCACGTCCTTCGGCAGGAATGCGGCGGCCACTCCGATCGCGCCCGGCAGCACGCCGCCCGGATCGTTGCGCAGGTCGAGCACCAGGCCCTTGATGTGCGGGTCCTTCGCGTAGATGCCTTCGATCTTCTTCGCCATGTCTTCGACCGTCGGCTCCTGGAACTGCGACACGCGGATCCATGCGTAGCCCGGCTCCACTTCCTTGCCCTTGACGCTCTGGATCTTGATTTCCTGGCGCACGATGGTGACCATGATCGGCTTGTCTTCGTCCTTGCGGGCGATGGTCAGCGTGATCTTGGTGTTCGGCTCGCCGCGCATGCGCTTGACCGCTTCATCCAGCGTCATGCCCTTGACCGGGGTGGTGTCGAGCCGGGTGATCAGGTCGCCGGCCTTGACGCCGGCCTTGTAGGCGGGCGAATCCTCGATTGGGGAAATCACCTTCACGTAGCCGTCTTCCATGCCGACCTCGATGCCGAGGCCGACGAACTTGCCCTGGGTGCTTTCGCGCAGTTCCTTGAATGCCTTTTTATCCAGGTAGGCGGAGTGCGGGTCGAGCGAGGCGACCATGCCCGAGATGGCTTCGGTCAGCAGCTTCTTGTCCGAGACCGGTTCGACATAGTCGGACTTGATCAGTCCGTATACGTCGGCAAGCTGCCGCAGTTCTTCCAGCGGGAGGGCGGCCGTGTCCTTCTGCGCGTTGGCGCTGAATTGGACCGAGCCGGCGACGCCCGCGACGATGCCAAGACCGATCAGTCCGAAGTTCTTGAGTTTGCTGCTCATGTGTCACCTAATAGATATCCGTCACCGGATAGTTACCCAGTCGAGTGGGTCGAATGCGCGGCCCTGATGCCGCATTTCAAAGTATAAACCCGATTGTTCGCTACCGCCGCTGTTGCCGGCCTTGGCGATCACGTCGCCCGCCCGCACCATGTCACCGGCATGTTTCAGCACGGATTCGTTGTTGCCGTAAATCGTCATGTACTGGTTGCCATGGTCGATGATGAGCAGGTTGCCGAAGCCGCGCAGCCAGTCGGCGAATACCACCTGGCCGTCTGCCACTGCCTTGACTTCCGCCCCCTCTTCCGTACGGATGAACACTCCCTTGGAACTGGGGGCGTTGCCGTGCCGGCTGCCGTACTTCGATATCAGATCGCCACGAACCGGCAGCCGCAGGTGACCGCGCAAGCTGGCAAAGGGATGGGAAAATTCCCCGTCTTGGATGCGGCGGTCGGGCGTGAGTTCATTTCTTGCGAGAGATTTTGGCGGTGGCGCTTCGTCGTTATCTATTGAATCAGGATTTGCCGGTGCCGATTTGCGCGAACGCATCTTTTCCACTTCCGCTGCGCGCCGTGCCTGTTCGCGCGCCAGTTGCTGGCGGCGCCGCTGCTCGCGGGCAGCGGCTTCGGCCTTGCGTTGCTGTTCGATCAAGCGCGCCAGGCGTTCGACCAGGCCGCTCAGCCGTTGCTGGTCGCGCTCGATATGGCCGGCCTGTCGGCGCTGGGCGGCCAGCTTGTGCGACAGCTGGGCCAGCAGCGCGCCGCGGTGTTTCTTTTCCTGTTCCAGCTGCGCCTTCTGGCTGCGCTGCTTCTGCTCGACCGCGGCCAGTTCTTCCTGCGCACTGCGGGTTTCGGCCTGGTTATCCTCGACCGACTTCAGGTTGTCCTGCAGCGAGCCGATCAGGCGCGCCTGCGCCTTCGACACGTAACCCATGTACTGCAGGTCGCGGTTGATGCGGTTCGGATTGTCGCCGGACAGCAGCAGCTTGATCCGGTCTTCGTTGCCGTTGATATACTGGCCACGCAGCAGCGCCGCCAATTGCTTCTTCTGTGCGGCAATCGCATCCGCCAGCTGCTTGCGGCGCGCCCCGAGCTGCGCGATGCGGCTCTCGATCCGGCGCTGTTCGGCCGCCAGCTCGTACAGCGCGCGGTCGGTCTTCGAGATTGCCGTTTCCGCCTGCGCCAGCGCATCGGCCGCCTGGCTGCGGGCGCTTTCGGTGCGGTCGATGTCGTGCTTCAGCGCGCTCAGTTTTTTCTGCAGCTCGGCGCGTTGTGCTTCGGCAGCATGCTTCTCGCGTGTACGTTCGCTGCTGCTGGCCGCATGCGCGTGGCTTGCCGGCAGTCCAACCAACAGCGCACCCAACAACAGGGCGGCTGCGGCCGAACGGGTGCGGCACCCGGCGGCCGGCGCCGATGAAAACCGCGATCCGGAACGCGCCATCTATCGCTACTTCGCCTTGCCCTGGCTGGCAACCGCCTTCATCGCCGCTTCGATCGCGGCCGCGTCGCCCAGGTAGTAGCTCTTGATCGGCTTCAGATCGGCATCCAGTTCATACACCAGCGGCTGGCCGTTGGGGATGTTGAGGCCGACGATGTCGGCATCGCTGATGCCATCCAGGCTCTTGATCAGCGCGCGCAGGCTGTTGCCGTGCGCCGAGATCAGGATGCGCTTGCCGGCGCGGATGGCGGGCGCGATCGATTCGTCCCAGATCGGCATCACGCGCGCAACCGTGTCTTTCAGGCATTCGGTCAGAGGGATCTCTTCCTTCTTCAGCTTCGCATAGCGCGGATCGCCATACGAGGTGCGCGGATCGTTCGGCTCCAGCGGATTGGGCGGCGTATCGTAGCTGCGGCGCCAGACCAATACCTGCTCGTCGCCGTACTTGGCTGCGGTTTCGGCCTTGTTCAAGCCCTGCAGCGCGCCGTAGTGGCGCTCGTTCAGGCGCCAGCTGTGCACCACCGGCAGCCACATCAGGTCCATCTCGTCGAGCGTCAGCCAGAGCGTACGGATTGCGCGCTTGAGCACCGAGGTGTACGCAAGGTCGAAGGTGAAGCCGGCGTCGCGCAGCACTTGTCCGGCCTGGCGTGCTTCGGCAGCGCCTTTCTCGGTGAGGTCGACGTCGGTCCAGCCGGTGAAGCGGTTGTGGAGATTCCAAGTGGATTCGCCGTGGCGCATCAATACGATTTTGTACATGATTGCTTGTGGAAAATGTGAATGGAGGATCTTGCGAAGCTGCGATTTGAAATCGGGTGCGCCTTCTATTTTATAATGTCGGGATTGCTTAAAACCATTGGAGTACCGTGAAATTCTTCATCGACAACATCTGGCTGATCGGGCTGGCGCTGGTTTCCGGCGGAGCGCTGTTGTGGCCAAGCCTGCAGCGGCGCGGCGCGAAAGTGACGCAATTGCAGGCAACGCAACTGATCAACCAGGGCAAGGCATTGATTCTCGACGTGCGCGATCCGGCCGAATTCGCCGGAGGGCACCTGCGCGACGCGCGGAACATTCCGTTCAAGGAATTGCCGAACCGGCTGGGCGAACTGGAAAAATTCAAGGCGCGCCCGGTCATCGCCGTTTGCCAGTCGGGGGTCATGTCCTCCAAGGCCGCCACCGTGCTGCGCAAAGGTGGCTTCACCGGCGCCGTCACTCTTGACGGCGGTATGGCCGCATGGCGGGCGCAGGGCCTGCCGATCGCCAAGTAAGGAAACATCATGACTGCACGCGTACTGATGTACAGCACCGGCGTTTGCCCGTATTGCAATATGGCCGAGCGGCTGCTGAAAGCCAAGGGTGTCGACAATATCGAAAAGATCCGTGTTGATCTCGATCCGCAGCAGCGCATCGACATGATGAACAAGACCGGCCGCCGCACCGTGCCGCAGATCTACATCGGCGATACCCACGTCGGTGGCTTCGATGACCTGAGCGCGCTGGACCGCGCCGGCAAGCTCGACCCGCTGCTGCAGGGAAGCTGACCCCCAATCCGAATTCGAAGGGGTGGCGATGATGCCGCCCCTTTTTTCCACCTCTCTCAGAAAGCGATCCCATGGCTGACCAGAACCAGCAATCCCAGCAACCCCAGCAACCTGTATTCCAGATCCAGCGCATCTACCTGAAAGACATGTCGCTGGAACAGCCGAACTCGCCGGCGATCTTCCTCGAACAGCAGCCGCCGGCAATCGAAGTCGCGGTCGACGTCGGTGTCGAAGCGCTGGCCGAAACCATTTTCGAGGCGACCGTCACCATTACCGTCACCGCCAAGGTAGGCGACAAGGTCGCGTTCCTGGTCGAAGGCAAGCAGGCCGGCATTTTCGAGGCCGCGAACATCCCGGCCGAACAGCTCGATCCGCTGCTCGGCATCGGCTGCCCCAACATCGTCTATCCTTACCTGCGCGCAAACATTGCCGACATGATCACGCGCGCCGGTTTCCCGCCGGTGCACCTGTCGGAAATCAATTTCGAATCGTTCTATCAGCAGCGCGCGCAGGCGATGGCCGCGCAACAGCAGCAAGGCGCGGGCATCGTGATGCCGAACGGCGGCCCCGCCAAGCACTGAGTCCATGCGTCGTCGCCAGGGGAGGCTTACGATGAAATCGATACGTCTGTTCGTGTTATCGGCGGCGCTGCTGGCGGCCGCCGCCGGCGATGCGCACGCGCTCGAATACAAGTCGGTCGGCGCCGAGCCGGCGATACTGTACGACGCGCCGTCGGCCCGCGGCCGCAAGGTGTTCGTCGCGCCGCGCGGAATGCCGGTGGAAGTGGTGCTGACCTACGGCGAGTGGACCAAGGTGCGTGACGTGACCGGCGGCCTGGCCTGGATCGAATCGAAAATGCTGGCGCCTGCCCGCAACGTCGTGGTCCGGGTGCCGAAGGCAATCATCCGTGCCGCCGCCGACGAAACCTCAGCCGTCGTCTTCACTGCCGACAAGGGCGTGCTGCTGCAACTGCTGGACGCGTCCGGCGGCGACTGGGTGAAGGTGCGCCACCGCGACGGCTTGACCGGCTTCGTGAAGGCGGCGTCGGTGTGGGGCGAATGACGTCCGCCGAGTCTTCCGCCACCGCCGACGCCGCGTTCAACGTCACGATACTGGGCGCCGGCGCCTGGGGAACCGCGCTTGCGATCGCGCTCGCGGAACGCCACCGGGTGATGCTGTGGGGGCGTGACGAAAAAGCGATGCGGGCGGTCGCTGCGCAACGTGAAAATCCGGCCTATTTGCCCGGCTTCCGGCTGCCTGCCCAACTTGCGGTGAGCGCCGATTTCCATGCCGCGGTAGCGCACGCGGACGCTGCCCGCGGCCTGCTGGTGGTGGCGTCGTCGGTGGCTGGCCTGCGGCCGCTGGCGCAGCGTCTGCAGGCGCATCCGATCCCGAACCTGGTCTGGCTCTGCAAGGGCTTCGAGGAAGGCACCCGGCTGTTGCCGCACCAGCTAGTGCACCAGGTGCTGGGAGCGGCGTTGCCGACCGGGGCACTGTCCGGGCCCTCGTTTGCCCAGGAAGTCGCGTGCGGTTTGCCGTGCGCGCTCACCGTCGCTTCCGCCAGCGCGGCGTTGCGCGAACGGGTGGTGGAGGTGGTACATGGCGGCAATATCCGGGTCTACTCCAGCGAGGACCTGACCGGAGTCGAAGTGGCGGGCGCGGTCAAGAATATTCTTGCCGTCGCGGCCGGCGTGGTCGACGGCATGGGCCTGGGGTTGAATGCGCGCGCCGCGTTGATCACGCGCGGGCTGGCGGAGATCACCCGGCTCGGGGTTGCGCTCGGCGGCCGCCCGGAAACCTTCATGGGGCTGGCCGGCGTCGGCGATCTGATCCTGACCTGTACCGGCGACCTGTCGCGCAACCGCCGCGTCGGCCTGGGGCTGGCGCAAGGCAAGACACTGGACGCGATCGTCGCCGAAATCGGCCATGTGGCAGAAGGGGTGCGTTGTGCGCAGGCAGTGCGTGCATTGGCGCGCGAGCGCGGTGTCGAGATGCCGATCGCGAACGCGGTGGCGGCGGTGCTGTTCGACGGCGATTCGCCGCGTGCGATGGTCGAACGCCTGCTGGCGCGCAACCCGCGCGACGAGGCGCTGTAGAGTTTAGCCGGTACGCTGCACGACTCTCATTGCGTGCAGGATTCTTCGCCGGTGGGCCGGGGTTGCCCCAACAGGCGCGTTATCTTCTCCGCGTCGACCGGCTTGGTCAGATAGAAATCGAAACCTGCCTCCTGTGCAATGCGGCGGTCTTCTTCGCCGCTCCAGCCGGTCATCGCAATCAGCATGGTATTCCTGAACGCGGGTTCGTTGCGCAATGCAGCCGCCACTTGGTAGCCGCTCATCCCGGGCAGGCTGATGTCGAGGATCACCACGTCGGGCTCGAACTCACGGGCGCTCTGCAGGGCCGCGCCGCCAGCGTGGATCGTGCATACCCGGTGCCCGATCAGATCGAGCAGCATGCCCAGGCTTTCGGCGGCGTCGACATTGTCGTCGACGATAAGGACGCGTTTCGGAACGGATATCTTCTGCAATTCGGGCCTCTTCACAGGTTGCGGCTTGCGCGTGCTGGCGAGCGATGACAAGCATGGCAAGGGCCATGTCGCGGCCGATGCCGGGATCGGGGAAGATTGCCCTTTCCCGTGTGTATTGTGCGGTGTCTCCGGGAATGCCGCAGAGACATTGCGCAAGGCCCGTGCGGGTGGCGCGCGTCGCCTTTTGGGTATGACTTTTCGCCTGCGACTTTTCGTCGCGCTCAGTGTTCGACGCGCTCCACCAGGGTCGGCGGCAACAGTTTGAGAAGAAAGTGCAGTGCCAGCGGAACCAGCACCAGATCGTCGACGACGCCGAGCACGGGCAGCGCGAAATTGAACGGCTCTATCGCGTACAGTGCGAGCAGCAGGCTGGCCGGCAACAGCCATGCCGGACGACGTGGATGGCGCAGCGCATACCAGAGCAAGCGCAGATCCGACCTGCTCATCCGCCATAGGATCAACATCAACCTTTTCATCCGTGACCTCCTCGCGCCGGTGTTTGGCCAGCGTTCGCCAATATTGACTATATCGGGACGAAGCGGGCCGGCGCAATAGGCGATATGACAAGCGGCGCGCGCGATCGCGCGAAGTGTCCGTCCTGTATTCTGCGTGGCTTGCCCGGGTTAAACTGTTGTCGAAAATAAATCGCGCATGGAAGGGAGCGGAGCGGTCCGATGTTTATCATCCCTGTCGGCAACAGAGTGAACTGGAAGCGGCCCCCGGTCGTCACGCTGCTGCTCGTCATTCTCAATTGCTTCGTTTTCTTTTTCCTGCAGGCGGGCGATGCGGAGCAGGAGGCAAGCGCGCGGCAATATTATTTCGACTCCGGCTTGCCGGCATGGGAATTGCCGCGTTACGCCGCGTATCTCGGCCAGGCCGGCAAGACGGATGCGGCACGCGAATTGCGCGACATGCTCGCCGAGCACGACGACGATGCGCTGGAATGGATGGAGCACGATGCGCCATTCATGCACCGCCTGCATGCCAACCGCGTGATCACGCCGAGCGATCCCGAGTTCGGCGCCTGGCGTGCGCAGCGGCGCGATTACGAGTCGAGGAAATCGTTTACCAGCCGGCATGTCTACCAGGTCGATGATCCGGACATCGCCGACGCCGTCGCCGATGCGCTGGTGTCCGCATTCATGCATGCCGGCTTCGACCATTTGTTCGGCAACATGGCGGTGCTGTTCATCGTCGGTTTCCTGGTCGAGTCGGTGATCGGACGCGGCCTGTTCGCGCTGTTGTACCTGGTGTCGATCTACACGGCGGTGCTGGTGTTCAGCCTGACCGCGTCCGGCGGCGGCGCACTCGGCGCTTCCGGCGCGATTGCCGGGGTGATGGGCGCCTACACGGTCATCTTCGGCTGGCGCAAGATCGATTTCTTTTATTCGCTCGCTTTCTATTTCGATTACGTGCGGGCGCCCGCGATCGTGTTGCTGCCGCTGTGGCTGGGCAACGAGCTATACCAGTTCCTGACCGAGCACGGCGCGCAGGTCGCCTACATGGCGCACTTCGGCGGCCTGCTCGGCGGCGCGGCGATGGGGGTGCTGTACCGCTGGCGCTGCCCGCAGCAGATCAGGGAGCATCACGAGATGCAGGAGGCGCGCGAATCGGACGACAAGGCGTTCCAGCGCGGGATGGCACACCTGGGTGCGCTGGAATTCAGGAAGGCGCTGGCAGTGTTCAAGGCGCTCCAGAAAAAACATCCGCAAGACCTGCAACTGGCGCGCCTGGTGTACCGGGCCGCCCGGCCCGAGCCGGCCAGCGGCGATTACCACCGCGCCGCGCTCGTGCTGCTCGCGCAGCGCGGCACCGATGCGGCAATCGCGGCCGAGAAGCACGAGATCTTCCGCGAATACTGGCAGCGTGCGCAGCCGGCGCCGCAATTGGGCAAGGACATGATGGCGCGGCTGGCCTGCTATTTCGCCGCTGCCGGCTACTGCGAGAACGCGGAGCAGCTGGTCGGCGTGCTGCAGCGGGTGGCGCCGGCACACCAGGCACTCCCGGCCGCCTTGCTCGCGCTGGCGCAAGGCTATTACCGGGAACGGCGCAAGGAAAAGTTCGAGTCTCTGCTGGACACCCTGGTACGCCAATTCCCGCAGTCGCGCGAGGCGGCCGCCGCGGCCGAAATGATGCGGGTTGCGTAAAGAGCTTCTTATCCTGCCTGCGGGCGCGGCGCAGACGCGAGCGCGCTGATCTTTTCGAGCACCTCGGCGTACCGGCGCGCCTCGCCGGCCAACGCATGATCCGGGAATTTCGCCTGTATCGCGCGCAGGATCTGCAGCGCTTCCCGGTGCCGCTTGTAGTGGTCCCCCAGCACCTGCGCCGACAGCAGGTAGATCGCCGGGATGTCGGAATGGCCGGGATAGCGCTTGTCGAAGCGGCGCATCAGGTCCAGCGCCAGCCGATGGCGGCGTGCCAGATGCGCGGCGGCCGCCAGTTCGCGTATCTGCGACGCATCCTGCAACTGGAAACCGGGATCGGATTCGAATGCCTGTTCGCACAGGTCGAGCGCCTGGAACATCCGCTTTTCGCCGGCCAGCTTGGCGATGAATTCGCGCGCATGGCGCAGGGCTTCGGCCTGATGGCCCGTCAATACCAGCAGTTTCTGGTAGCGCTCATGCAAGTCGTTCTCGTCCCAGCGCTGGCGCAGGCTGTCGCGCAACAGCGCCAGCGCTTCCTCGTTCTGACCGTCGACCGTCAGCGCGTTCAGGCGCGCGAGCAGCGGGTCCGTTCCCTTGCCGGGCGACAGGCGGGCCTCCGCCTCTTCGAAGCTGACATCCGCCGCCAGCCCCAGCTTGTCGTGATACTGGTAAATCACGTAACCCATCATGTGATACACGATCAGCACGAAGTAGAACTCGATGAAACTCAGCAGCGGCAGCGCCAGCCACGATTGCATATGGCCATACAGGAAGCCGCGCAGCCACTTGCTGCTCACCGAAAAGCTCAGCAGGAAAAAACACAGCGCGAAGTAGGGTGCGCCGATGGTCTTGATGTAGAACCCGATCTGGCGCGGATTGAGCGCCTGGCCGATGCTGTGGGTGACGGCGATGATCATCACCGAGGCGGGCATCAGCGCGCTGGTGATCCAGAAGCCGGCCGAATAGCCGGAGCGCCCGAACAGGCCGGCGAATACGCCGATCACCAGTCCCATCACGATGAACAGCGCATATTGCCGCACCACCTGCGCAGTCTCGCCTTCCTCCTGCGCGTCGATGTCGGAGAGGGCGTCGAAGCGGCCGTTGGCCGAGCGCTCCATGACCAGGAATGCATACCGAAGAAACACGATCCACAGGATCACGCGCAGCAGCGCGCCCAGCAGCGGCGGGATCAGCATCGCGATCGTGCCCATCACCGCGTAGCCGACGATGCGCAGCAGCGAGCCGCCCTGCACCGGAAACAGGAAGAAGCCGGGCAGCCTGCGCCAGAACGGCGTCAATGCGGGGGCGGGGACGGTGGAAAAGCGAGGATTGTCGGCCATGGATTCGGATAACTGGGCAGCCCTGCGGAAAATTGCGCTGCAAGTATAACCAAATCAATGCGGAAAATTATAAAAATGTAAATCTCCCGGTCCCACCATGCCGAATCTGCAGGTCGGCGAGAGGTTCAATGCTCGGTGGCGCTGGCGGCAGCCGGCTGGCTCGCCACCCGTTCGCGCAACCGGTGGTCGGGAATCGCCCATGCCAGCGCGTGGGCGAACAGCGCGACCAGCGTCGCCACCAGGAAGGTGATGCGGAACGCGAATTCGGCCTGCCCCGGCGGCGCCGCGCTGCCGGGCAGCATCGATGCGGAAGCGGCGGCATGATGCTCCAGTCCGCCGGTGGCCGGCTGCCCGTGCAACAGCGCGAACAGTATCGAACTCAGCAGCGCGATGCCGAGCGCGCCGCCCATGCTGCGAAACAGCGCATTGGTGGCGGTGGCGACGCCGAGTTCTCCCTGCGATACCGCATTCTGGACCGCGACCAGCGAACTCGGCATCGACATCCCGATCGCGACCCCGGCCATGGTCAGCGCGACGCCACTGATGAAGCTGGCGTGCGGACCGAGCCAGGCCAGCAGGAGCAGCGCGATGCCCATCATGCCCGTGCCGACGATCTGGAACGGCTTGTAGCGGCCGTTGCGCAGCATCAGGCGGCCGCTCAGCGTGGCGCCGGCCGGCACCGCCAGCGTGAACGCGATCAGGCGCAGCGCGGACGCGTCGCCGCTGATATGGTCGAGCATCTGCATGCCGAACGGCACCAGCACCGATAGCGAAATGATCTGGAAGAAGCACAGGAAATTGATCGAGCAGCCTATCGTCACGGTGCGGTTGCGGAACAGCGTGAGCGGCAGGATGGGTTCCGGCGTGCGCCCTTCGTGCCAGATGAACAGGGCCAGCACCACCGCCGCCGCGGCCAGCAGTGCGATGGTGTCGGCCGAGGCCAGCGCGACGCCCTGACCGACCCGCGTGACCGCGATCAGCAGCGCGGTCAGGCCGGCGATCAGCAGCGCGGTGCCGACGTAATCGATGGGACGGCGGATGCCGGGTACCGGCAGCGCCTTGAGCGCGCCGTGCGAGGCCCAGTATGCGGCCGCGCCCAGCGGCAGGTTGATCCAGAATATCCAGTGCCACGACAGATAGTGCGTCAGGTAGCCGCCCAGCACCGGCCCGCCGACGCTGGCCACCGCGTACATCACCGAGATGTAGCCCTGGTAGCGGCCGCGCTCGCGCATCGACACCACGTCGCCGACGATCGCCTGCGAGGTCGATATCAGGCCGCCGCCGCCTACGCCCTGCAGCACGCGTGCGGCGATCAGCAGCGGCATGTTGGGCGCCAGCGCGCAGCCGGCCGATGCGATCAGGAAGATGACGATGGATGCCGTCAGCAGCCGTCGCCGCCCGTACAGGTCGCCCAGCTTTCCGTAGATCGGCGTGGCGACCGTCGACGATACCAGGTAGCCGGACACCACCCAGGCCAGCATCGCCGGATTGCCGAGATCGCGCGCGATGCGCGGCAGCGATACCGAGACGATGGTCTGGTCGAGCGCGCCCAGCAGGATGCTGAGCATGATGCCGGTGATGATCTTGCGGACGGCGGCGGGGCTGAACTGCGGGGCGTGTTGTTCGGGATGCATCTTGTGTAGGCGGCGAAATTGCGGCGAGCGCAGTTCGTCATCTTACCCAGTTTGCCGCGCGCCTGCCGACCGCTCCCTCGCCGGCTCGCGTAGTCTGGTATAACAGGCCGGTGCCATGCCCGGCCGGAGGCCGGCAAGGACAGGCAGGAGCCCGCGGCAAGCGGGGAGTGAACCGATTTGGAAAAGGAGTCGTCGATGGAAAAGCTGTTCCGGGGAGATCAACTCGGGCATTTCGCGGAAATGGGATGGCAAATGGTGCTGACCTATGCGCCCAGGGTGGTGCTGGCGGCAATTACCCTGGTGATCGGCCTGTGGGTGATCAACCGTTTCATCAACGTGCTGGACAGGAAGCTGCAGCAGAAGGATCCGACGCTGAACAAATTCCTGTGCGGCCTGCTGTCGGTGTTGCTGAAAGTGCTGCTGCTGATTTCGGTGGCATCGATGATCGGCATCGCGACCACTTCGTTCGTCGCGGTGCTCGGTGCCGCCGGCCTCGCGGTGGGCCTAGCGCTGCAGGGCAGCCTGTCGAATTTCGCGGGCGGCGTGCTGATCCTGATGTTCAAGCCGTTCCGCGTGGGGGACGTGATCGAGGCACAAGGTTTTCTGGGCACCGTTACCGAGATCCAGATCCTGTACACCATCCTCAATACCGTCGACAACCGGCGCGCGGTGATCCCGAACGGCCATTTGTCCAACAACAGCCTGGTCAATTACAGCGCCTACAGCACGCGCCGCATCGAGATGACGTTCGGGATCGGCTACGGCGACGACATCCAGAAAGCCAAGGCGATCATCCGCAGACTGCTGGATGAGGACGAGCGCGTGCTGCAGGATCCGGAACCGCTGGTGGTGGTCGGCGGCCTGGGTGAGAGTTCGGTGAACTTCACGGTGCGGGTATGGGGCAAGCCGGCCGACCTCTGGCCGATCTTCTGGAGCATGCAGGAAAAGGTCAAGGAGGCTTTCGATGCCGAAGGCATTTCGATTCCATTCCCGCAGCGCGACGTGCATCTGCACCAGGTGAAGTCCGCCTGATTCGTCGCCAGGGGGGCGGCGGAGCAGGCGCTGCGATGAACGCCCTGAAACGGAATCGGATCAGTCCTTGCGCAGCATCGTCATCAGCATCGACGCATTTTCGAGCGCAAACAGCGCATACGGGGTGTTGCCGAGCAGATAGAGCATCTGCCCCGCATGCAGCGTGCGGGTTCCGGCCGGCGCCTGCACTTCGACCGTGCCTTCCAGGCATTGCAGCGTAAGTTCGCCGGCCACCCGATGCTCGGGAATCGATTTCCCCTTCGGCAGCACCAACCGCATCACTTCCATGTCGTCAGTGCGCAGCAGCGCGATCGGGGCGACGTCGTTGAACCGGTCGCCAAGCGGCGCGAGATCGATCAGCTCGCCGGGAGCGGGGTGGTGCTGCGACATGGATGTCTTCCCTTCATCATGGATAGCCACATCATCCAGACTGCGGGCGGGCCGCATTTGTTCCGTGCGCAATAGTCAGATCCGGTGCAGGCAGCCGGTGGAATTCCCGGGTTTTGATGACGCCGCGCAAATATTCCTTTCCTGCATGCTTTACCCTTCGGAAATTCCAGAAGCTTTTTTGATGCTGCACCGCACTTTTCCGCATGGCAGCTGTCTCATCGTTTTCGTCGATTGCGCTCCCATCCGCACCGCGCTTGCGGTGGGCGGTCGGCCGTGTATGGTTTAAGCTAACGCCTTATTTGTCATTTTTGAAAATTACCTTCATGCATACTTTCCCTGCCGTACCGTTCCGTCAACGCTGCCGCGCTGCGGCCAGCCGTGGTTTTACCCTGATCGAGATCATGGTGGTGGTCGTCATCATGGGCATTCTGGCGGCGCTGGTGGTGCCCAAGCTGATGGGCCGCACCGAGGATGCCCGCATCGCGGCCGCCAAGCAGGACGTGTCCACGCTGATGCAGGCACTCAAGCTCTACAAGCTGGACAACCAGCGCTATCCGACCACCGAGCAAGGCTTGCAGGCGCTGATCGCGAAGCCGACCACCGGACCGGCTGCGCCTGGCTGGAAAACCGGAGGCTATCTCGACAAGTTGCCCAAAGACCCCTGGGGCAATTCCTATCAGTACCTGTCGCCCGGGGTGAAAGGCGAAGTGGACGTATTTTCCTACGGGGCGGACGGCCAGCCCGGCGGTAGCGGGGCCGATGCCGATATCGGTTCGTGGGAGCAGTAGGTATTCGATTGATCTATCCGATCCGCCGCGGCGTCGCGCGCCGGACGCGCGGCTTTACCCTGCTGGAATTGCTGGTGGTGCTGGTGATCGCCGGCATCATGCTGGGCATGGTGTCGCTGAGCGCGATGCCGAGCCGCCGCCAGGCGTTGCAGAACGATGCCCAGCGTATCGCGCTGCTGTTGCAGACCGCGCGCGACGAAGCGATCGTCCGAAACCGCCCGATCGCGTTCGAGGCCGATTCCAATCGTTATCGTTTCCTGATTCGCGATACCAACCAGTGGCAGCCGCTGCTGGACGATGACGTGCTGCGCGAACGCAGCTTCGACCTGGCGCCGGTGGCGCTGGCGTTGTCGCCGCCGATAGCCGGCCAGACCAAGCCGGTGCGCATCGTGTTCGGCCGCGAACCGGTCGACAAACCGTTCGTGCTGACGCTGGCCGCCGGCAATGCCAGCGCTTCGGTAAAGGCCGATGGCATCGGCCATTTCACGGTGGAATGAGATGACCGGCGCGCGCGCTTTTCCTGCCCGCCGAGCCGGCCGCGGCTTCACGCTGCTCGAAGTGCTGGTGGCGCTGGTGATCGTGGGCACCGCGCTCGGCGCCAGCCT
>CBIHOK010000084.1:0-16025 GCA_966211575.1 uncultured Noviherbaspirillum sp. | reverse complement strand
GATGAAGGGCGGGTTTTGGGGTAGCGGGGGCTTGGGTTGTTTTTGGGGTTGGCGCGTCGTGGTGAGTAGCCGGGGGCGGCCCGGCAAGCTACCACTAAGCGCAAACCTTCCAACCCGCCACACAGCCCCCAGCCGACCCCCAATAATCCGCCCTCATGAAAGAGGAAATAAACCCGCTAGTCACCCCCATCCGTCCCCGCCCGCGAAGTGCCGGCATTGCCCGACGCTCCCGTCTCATACTGCGCCCCCCCACGCCGCCGCCGTTCAAGCCTGCCAAGAAAACTCCCCAGCGCATCTTCGCTGCGCTGCGCGGACTGCACCTCACCCGGCGTGATGATCAGCGAGCGGTTCTGGTCGTCGCTGGTGATCACGCCATAACCCGGCGGCATCGCATCGATACTCTCGATGCGCGGCACTTCCGGCACCGACTGCACCATCAGCGGCGGCGGATGCGGCAGATGCGGGAAGCGGGCCGATGCATTGATCAGCTTTTCCTTCAGCACGTCGCGAAAGAAGTCACCCACCAGCAGCACTGCGTTGTGCCCGCCTTGTCCCCAGTAGTCGCTGCGCATCGAGATCCGCTGGTCGTTGAAACCCACCCAGGCGCCGGCCACCAGGCGCGGCTGCATCAGGATGAACCAGCCGTCGGTATTGTTCTGGGTAGTGCCGGTCTTGCCCGCGATATCGGCGGCCAGATGGAAGCGCGTATTGATCACGGTACCGGTACCCTGCTGGACCACGCCGTGCAGCATGTCGAGCAGCTCCACCGCAGTCGTATGCGACATCGCACGATGCGATACCCCGCCGTCGAATTCAGCCAGGATCTTGCCGTGGCGATCGCGAATGCGCGTCACGCATAGCGGCGCGTGGTATTCGCCGAGATCGGCGATGGTCGAATACGCATTCACCATTTCCAGCAGCGTGACCGGACTGGTGCCGAGCGCGAGCGACGGCACCGGGTTCAGCCGGCTCTGATTGATGCCGACCGCGCGCGCCAGCTCGACCACGTGCGATACGCCGGTATCCTGCATCACTTGCGCGGTGACGGTGTTGCGCGAATAGATCAGGCCTTCGCGCATCGTGATCGGCGCGCCGTCGCCGGCGGTCATGTCGGTCGGGCGCCAGACGCCGCCGTCGGCGAGCGGGATGTCGACCGGACCGTTGGTGTACAGCCGTTCCGGCAACAGCCCCTGTTCCAGCGCGGCGCCGTAGACGATGGGCTTGAAGGTGGAGCCGGGCTGGCGTTCCGCCTGCGCGACATGGTCGAACTGGTCGGTCGAGAAATCGCGGCTGCCGACCCAGGCCTTGATCGCGCCGGTGGTCGGATCCATCGCGACGAAGCCGGCTTCCAGCCGCGTCTTGGCGGCGCGCAGTTGGGCGATGAAGTCCTTGTCCGCCTTCAGCCTGGCCAGCACCGCCGCATCCTTGCCGCCGGCGGCGATCGCATTGCGATACTGCGGCGTCTCGCGCACGAAGTCGTCGAGCAGCGCTTCATGCTCCTGCCAGAAATAGCTGAACGGCTCGACCTTCTTGCGCAGTGCGCCGTAAGCGGTCGGCGAATAGGAGGCCAGGCGGTCGCTCTTGCGCCCCCATTCGACGTCGGCGATGTCCTGCAGCACCCGCGACTGGCGCTCCACCGCCTGCTGGGCCGCGTGCTGCAGCCTGTCGTCGAGCGTGCTCTCGATCACCAGGCCGTCGGTTTCCAGGTTGTAGCCGTGGCGCTGCGCCCACTCGCTCATCTGGCGCCGCACGTAGCCGGCAAAATGCGGGGCGATCCCGAGCGGATCGGGCTGGCGGTGCAGCGTCACGTGCAGCGGCTTGTCGCGCAAGGCATCGAACTCGGCCTGCGACAGCATCCCGTAGCGCACCATCTGCGCCAGCACCACGTTGCGCCGCTGTTGCGCGCGCTCCGGATTGAGCACCGGGTTGTAATAGCTGGTGCCTTTCAGCATGCCGATCAGCGTCGCGCTCTCCAGCGCATCGAGATCGGCCGCCGGCTTGTCGAAATAGGTGCGCGCCGCCATTTCTATCCCGACCACGTTGTACAGGAAAGGCACCGTGTTGAGATAGATTTCCAGTATCTGGTCCTTGCTATACGCTTTTTCCAGGCGCAGCGCGGTGATCATTTCGCGCAGTTTGCGTTCGATGGTCCGTGAATGGCCTATACGGCGCGGGAACAGGTTGCGCGCGAGTTGCTGGGTGATGGTGGAACCACCCTGCTCGTCGCCGCCTGCGGTATGCAGCACGGCAGCCAGGGTGCGCTGGATATCGACGCCCGAATGCTCGTAGAAACGATGGTCCTCGGTCGCGATCAGCGCCTGGATCACGTAGGTCGACACCTGCTCCAGAGGCACCGCTTTCCGCTGACCGTCGCTGAACGTCGCCAGCCGGGTACCCTCCGCCGACAGCAGGATGCTTGGCTTCGCGTGCCCCGCCTTCAGCAGTGCATGGAGGTCGGGCGTTTGCGGCGCCAGCCTCGCCGCCCACATGCCGAGCGCAACCGTCCCGGCCAGCGCAAGCAGCAGCACCGTGCCGAGCAGGATGAACACGATGCGCCATACCGGATGGCGGGCCGCTGCGCGAGGAGGAGGGGAAGAAGAGGGCGGGTCTTGCCTGTGGGGAGTGTTGTCATCCACCATCGATACCCTTGTTGTGTTGATTGGGATGACGGTTCGACAAGCCGGCAGGAATTTGGTTTTCCGGCAGGACTGGAAGCAGCACAAGATGGGTGCGGCTTGCCGGAGGGTATGGCGATTTCCGCCTGACCCGGTTCCCAGAAAAAAGGCCCCGCGGGCACACGCCGGCGGGGCCAATCCTTCCTTAGGAGGGAGGAGGAGACAACGATGGGTCTTACACGCGCCGCTGCCACCGCACGTGCCGGACGTTCAATTCAGGTTGCGGACCCGGGGACTTAGCCTGGTCATGCATCAGCCATGCGAATGCCTGCCACGCTATATAAACCAGGGGAAAACCGATGGCCCAGGTGACCAGCCAGTCTTCCATCCAGCCATGCAGGAATCCGCTTTCCATGCTCGCCGGCATCATCCGCATCATTGCGCTGATCAGCAGCGTCATTGCGCCACTTGCGGCAAACGCGGGCCACATGGACACCAGCGCGCGCGAAGCGCGCACCAACTCCAGTACTCGAGCCACGCCTCTCGCTGCAGGCACTCGCCGGCGCGCCGGTTCGCGCAACCGTAAGTACAGTGGCAAATGGCGGGTCACGGATGAGACAGACATAGCCGGTTTCGGTTCAACCGCGCGATGCAATCGACCGCAATTCGGCGGCCAGACCGGGCTCGCTGGCTTCCAGCTCACGTGCCATCCGGTTCAATTCCAGTACGCTTTTCATGCGGCTGCGCAACGAGCGCTCTTCCGGCGAGCGACGCGGCTTGACTGCCAGCAGGGCCGCGCGCAGCACTCCGCTGAGCAGCGGCTTGAACACGACCAGCACTGCGGCAATTGCGCCCACGCCGAGAATCGGGCGGGCGGCGCCGATGGCGCTACCAGCAAGGGCTTCGGCTGCCGGCAGGGCGGCTTGGACGGGAAAGGCGATCGATAACAATGACATGATGAACTCCGTGATGATGTGCAACGAATTGCGTTTACTCATTTGCTGCATTGCAGTATAGGGACGGGTAAGTTATAAAACCAATTCGAATTCCACATATCAGCTATACTGCACATGAATATCATCGAATTCCTTATTTAAATTTTGTCCGGGTTTTGTCAATAAAACATGAGCTTTCTTACTCTCGATTTGAACTTGCTGCGCGTCTTCGACGCAGTCATGACCGAGCAGAACCTGACCCGGGCGGCCGGCCGGCTGGCGATGACGCAACCGGCGGTATCCAACGCATTGCGCCGGCTGCGCGATTCGCTCGGAGACGAGTTGCTGATCCGCACCGCGCACGGGGTGAAACCCACACCGCGTGCGGAAGCGCTGTGGCCGGCGGTACGGCGTGCGCTCTCGGAACTGGAAGAGGCGATCGTGCCGGAGCAGAATTTCGATCTTGCCAACGCACACAATACCTTCCGTATGGCGATGGCCGATGCCACTGCGGCATTGTGGCTGCCGGCGCTGGTGCGCTCGATAGAGCGCGAAGCGCCGGGTCTGACGATACGCATGATGCCGCTGAACACGCGCGAGCCGCGACCCATGCTGCTACGCGGCGACATCGACCTCGCAGTCGGCTTTTTCCCCGGCGTCGCGGCCCAGCTCGCAGGCAGCCAGGGCAGTTCGGTATCGCCGATCCGACACGCGCAGTTGTATTCCGGTTCCTATGTGTGTGTGATGCGCAAGGGCCATCCGCTGGCCGACAAGGAGCTCACGCTGGATGCCTATTGCTCGGCCAAGCATCTGCTGGTGAGCTTTTCCGGGCGCGCCAACGGCCTGGCCGACGAGGAACTGGCGCGCCTCGGGAGGGAGCGCCGCATCATGCTCACTGTCAACCAGTTCTTTACTGCCGGCCGGGTGGTCGCGACCTCCGACTTGCTGACCGTGCTGCCGCGCCACCTGATCGCATCCACCGGCATCCTCGGTTCGATGGTCATCAAGGACTTGCCGTTCACCTTGCCCAAGGTGCACGTGGACATGCTGTGGCATGAACGCGATACCCGCAATCCGGCCCATAAGTGGTTGCGCGGCCATTTGAGCGGAAGCACGCGGGAAGCCTTCGTCAAGTCGGCCGCCGGTCATTGAACACTGTCGAAAGCCGACCCGAAAGCTGACGCGGGGCCGGCGAAGCTGAAGCCGCTCAGCGAAGCGGCAGCCGAGTCGTGTATTTCACTTCTTCCATCACTGCATAGGTGTGCGTCTCGCGCACGCCTTTCAGTTGCAGCAGCGACTTGCCGAGGAATTCCCGGTACGCATTCATGTCTTTCACGCGCGCTTTCACCAGGTAGTCGAAGCCGCCCGCCACCATGTGGCATTCCAGTACTTCCGGAATCGCCTGCACGCTGCGCTTGAAGGCATCGAATACCTCGGGCGTAGTGCGGTCCAGCACCACTTCGATAAAAACGAGTAAGGCCACCTCCAGCAGCGCCGGGTTCAGCAGTGCGGTATAGCCGAGGATATAGCCACCCTCCTGCAGCTTGCGCACCCGTTCCAGGCAGGCGGCGGGTGACAGGTTCACGCGCGCGGCCAGCTCGACGTTGCTGATGCGGCCGTCGTTCTGCAATTCGGAAAGTATCTTCTTGTTGATTTTGTCGAGCATGATTTCTCCTTCTGAATTTTATTCAGCGAAATTCTCTTACATAAATAAAAATTCTGATAATTCCAGAAAATACCGGAATTAATCCTCGCCATGGCTGACTACAATCGAATCATCGATACTTTGCTCATTGCCCTGGCTGCCCATGTCCACCGCCTCGCCTGTTTCTTCACTGCTGCCCGGCGATGCATTGCCGCCGGCCGGCCATTTCCGTGCCGCCATTACTGCCGCCTGCCGGCGTGACGAAACGGAAGCGGTGCACGCGCTGTTACGGCAGGCGCCGGCGCAGCCAGACCCCGCCGCGCGGCAGCTGGCGCACCGGCTGGTGGCCGCGGTGCGCGGCAGGCGCAGCCGCGCATCCGGCGTCGATGCGTTGATGCACGAATTCTCCTTGTCCTCGGAAGAGGGCGTGGCGCTGATGTGCATGGCTGAAGCGCTGTTGCGGATTCCGGATCGCGCAACCGTCGACCGGCTGATCGCGGATAAGCTCGGCAGCGGCGACTGGCGCAAGCACCTGGGAGATTCGCCGTCGCTGTTCGTGAATGCGGCCGCTTGGGGACTATTGATCAGCGGCAGGCTGGTCACCCCATACGATGTCCACGGTTTGGGCGCGGCATTGGCCCGCCTGATCGCAAAGGGTGGCGAACCCCTGATCCGCACTGGAATGGAACTGGCGATGCGCATGCTCGGCAGGCAATTCATCGCCGGCCGCACGATCAACGAAGCGCTGGCCGTCAGTCGCGCCGGCGAAGCGCGCGGCTATCGTTATTCCTACGACATGCTGGGCGAAGCGGCACTGACCGCGGACGATGCAAGCGCATACTTCCATGCCTACGAGCAGGCGATCCATGCGATCGGCGCGGCAGCGGCCGGACGCGGCATCCGCAACGGCCCGGGCATTTCGATCAAGCTGTCGGCCCTGCATCCGCGCTATGCGCGCGCGCAGCGCGCCCGGGTGCTGGAGGAACTGCTGCCGCGCCTGACGCAACTGGCATTGCTCGCGCAACGCTATCAGATCGGCTTGAACATCGACGCGGAAGAGGCGGACCGGCTGGAATTGTCGCTCGACCTGCTGGAAGCGCTCGCCGCCACCCCGGCGCTGGCCGGCTTCGACGGTATCGGTTTCGTGGTGCAGGCTTACCAGAAGCGCTGCCCATTCGTGATCGATTATCTTGCCGAACTGGCGCGCCGCAGCGGACGCCGCTTCATGGTGCGGCTGGTCAAGGGCGCCTACTGGGACAGCGAGATCAAGCGCGCCCAGGCCGAGGGGCTGGACGGCTACCCGGTCTACACGCGCAAGCCTTATACCGATGTGTCCTACCTGGTTTGCGCACGCAAGCTGCTTGCCTGCAGCGACTTGCTGTATCCGCAATTCGCGACCCATAACGCGCAGACGCTGGCAACCATCTTCCACTGGGCCGCCGACGCCGGCGTGACCGGCTATGAATTCCAGTGCCTGCACGGAATGGGAGAAACGCTGTACGACCAGGTGGTCGGCAAGGAAGGGCTGGACCGGCCGTGCCGCCTCTATGCTCCGGTCGGTTCGCACCGCACGCTGTTGGCTTACCTGGTGCGGCGGCTGCTGGAGAACGGGGCGAATACTTCTTTCGTGAACCGCGTGGTCGACCCGCAGGCCAGCATCGATGAACTGGTGGCAGACCCGTTCGAACTGGCGCGTAGGCTGGGCGGGGCTCCGCATCCGCAAATCCCGTTGCCGGCGCAATTGTTCGGCACCGAGCGCCGCAACTCGGGCGGTCTCGACCTTGCCGACGATGATGTGCTGCGCTCGCTCGTGGCCCAATTCGAGCCGCTGTCGTCGTGCCGCTGGCAGGCGTTTCCGCTGCTGGCGGAAAAGGCGCAGCCGAACAAGGAGGCGCTGCCGATAAGCAATCCCGCCAATCGGTGCGATCAGGTCGGCCAGGTAATCGAAGCCGATCCCAATCAGGTCGAGAGCGCGCTGCAGGCGGCACAGGCAGCGGCGATGGATTGGCAAACCACCGCACCCGCGCAACGCGCCGCGACACTGGAACGTGCGGCCGAATTGTTCGAAGCGCAGCGTGCGGAACTGATGGCGCTGGCGATCCGCGAAGCCGGCAAGACGCTGCCGAACGCGCTGGCCGAAGTGCGCGAGGCGGTCGATTTTCTGCGGTATTACGCAGCCCAGGCGCGTACGCTTCCGCCCGCCTTGGCACTCGGACCGGTGGTTTGCATCAGCCCGTGGAATTTTCCTTTGGCGATTTTTGTCGGCCAGGTCAGCGCGGCACTGGCCGCCGGTAACACAGTACTCGCGAAGCCTGCCGAACAGACGCCGCTGATCGCATTTCGGGCGGTGCAATTGCTGCACCGGGCCGGTATTCCGCGCGCGGCGCTGCAGTTCCTGCCGGGCAGCGGTGAACGGGTAGGGACGCAGCTGACCGCCGACCCGCGCGTACATGGCGTGCTGTTCACCGGTTCCACCGAAGTGGCGCAGGCGATCAATCGTGCGCTCGCCGCACGCCCGTCGCCAAGATCGCACGACGTGGCATTGATTGCCGAAACCGGTGGCCAGAACGCGATGATTGTCGATTCCAGCGCGCTGCCGGAACAGGTAGTGCAGGATGTATTGACATCGGCGTTCGACAGCGCCGGGCAACGTTGTTCTGCGCTGCGCGTACTGTGCCTGCAGGAAGAGATCGCCGAACGCATGCTGACCATGTTGAAGGGCGCGATGCAGGAACTGCAGATCGGTGATCCCGGGCGCTTGTCGACCGATGTCGGGCCGGTAATCGACCACGACGCGCAACAGCAGTTGTCGCAGCATCTGCAACGCATGAAACCGCAGGCGTCGCTGTTCTACCAATTGCCGCTTCCTGCCGGCTGCACGCACGGCAGCTTCGTCGCGCCGGCGCTGATCGAAATCGCATCGCTGCAACAGCTGCAGCATGAAGTGTTCGGCCCCGTGTTGCACGTGTTGCGCTATCGTCGCGAAAGTTTGCCGCAATTGCTGAATGCGATCCATGCCACCGGCTACGGCTTGACGCTGAGTATCCATTCGCGTATCGACGAAACGGTGTCCTTCATCAGCGGGCATGCGCGCGTCGGCAATATCTATGTCAATCGCAACATGGTAGGTGCAGTGGTCGGCGTGCAGCCGTTCGGCGGTGAAGGGAAATCCGGCACCGGTCCCAAGGCCGGTGGGCCGCTGTACCTGAAACGGCTGCAGCGGCATGCGCCGGGAAGCGCAGCCTTGCCATGGAGACAGGCAGAAGCGCCATTACCGGCCGGTCTCGAGGCGCTGCTGGCTTGGGCACGGCTACAAGGACATGAAAAAATAGCTGCGCTGTGCGAGCGCTATGCGGGCGAAACGCCACTCGGCGCTGTGCTGCCCTTGCCTGGCCCTACCGGCGAGCGCAACACGCTGTCGTTCGTCCCGCGCGGTGTCGCGTTCTGCGCCGCCGGCACGGCGGACGGCTTGCTGAATCAGTTAAGCGCGGCGTTCGCCACCGGCAACAAGGCATTAGTGGATGGAAAAACTTCCCTGCTGTTGCCGGACAATTTGCCGGCGACAGTACGCAAACTGATTGAAATCGGCGACACGTCGAGCGTGCGACAAGCGTTGTTTCAAGTAGCACTGATCGATGCTGCGCTGGCCGGACAGTTGGTGCCGGCCCTGGCGGCGCGCGATGGCATGGTCGTGCCGGTGCTGGAAACGACCACTTGCGAACCGCTGCCGCTTTGGCGGCTGGTGGCGGAACGCGCACTTTGCGTCAATACCGCCGCGGCCGGCGGCAATGCGAGCCTGATGACGCTCGCGCCCTGAGTCAGCGGGTCGTACGGGCCGCGCAGTAGCGACTCACCACGCCATACGCATAACGTGCGGCGACCCGCTCGATGAATTGCATGAAGTCGAGCGGCGCATGCTCGTCGGCGCTGTCGGAAATGGTCCGGATCACCGCGAACGGGATGCCGAATTCGAAACACACCTGGGCCACGGCGGCGCCTTCCATTTCGACTGCCAGCAGGTCGGGCAGATGCGTCTTCAATTCCGCCAGGCGCGCACGGCTGTCGACAAACTCGTCGCCGCTCGCAATCAGGCCGCGATGCACGCGCACCTGCCGCAATTGGAAGGCTTCCCGGTCGGCTGCCGCGATTGCCTGTTCGAAATCGCGCGCGACGAAGTCGTCGGCTGCCGCTCGCAGCCGCTGCGTCAATTGCAGGTCGCTGGAAAAACGCTTCTGCCCGGTTAGCGGGATTTCGAAACGCGGAAACAGCGGACTGGCATCCATGTCGTGCTGAACCAATGCATCGGCGATCACGATATCGCCGATCCGTACCGCGCTGTCGGCACTGCCGGCCACCCCTGTGAACAGGATATGGGTCACGCCGAAGCGCTCGATCAGCGTGGCGGCGGTGGCTGCCGCCGCCGCTTTTCCCATCCGCGACAGGACGCATACCGCGTCGATTTCCCATAACTTGCCGGCGACATATTCGCGCATGCCGCGCTGCAGTTTCTCGCTCGCCGTCATGGCGTCGATCAGCCCGGCCTGTTCCTGCTGCAGGGCGCTGATCACTCCCAGCCGCATCGGATCTCCATTCATCGACATGTCCTGCCATTCCGGCAAGTCTTTACGGACGACCGGCGGTGTTTGCCGCTGCAGTAGCGGCCGATGAGAGCTTTGCGGTTTTCCATATCGCTGTTGATGTATACGAATAGTAGTAATGGTTAACACTTGCGGCTTGCTGTGGAAAAGCCGGTAAACCGGATTGTAAACAAGCGCTTGGCGGCGGGATAAATGCCGGATAACAGGTGTATCGGGAAAGGATGGATTCTGGACAAAAACCGCGTTTGCCTTTTTTCCCGCGTTATCCCCAGATCTTCCCGCACCTGTCCCATCAGTTATCCACAGCGCACGCTTAACGCCACAGGGCCTGTACCAGGGAAAACACCGCCGCAATCGTCTGTTCCTGGCGCCGCCGCGCCAGCGCCACGAAAGACAATTCGGTAGACAGGCTGACCGCATCGGCGATCACCAGTCCATGTGCGTGGGCTTCGCGCAGCGCGATCGACTCGCGCACCAGCGACAGGCCGACACCCGATTTCACCAGGTCCAGCATCGACGGCTCCTGGTCCACCATTGCCACCTTGTTCGGCGTGACCTTGTAATGCCCGAAGGTGCGGGTCAACAGCCGGTGATGCGCCGATTCGGGCGGAGTCCAGATCCACGGCAACCGGGCCAGCGCCGGCCAGTCCTTGCCCGCGACCCGGCTCTTCCAGCCTTGCGGCGCCAGCACGCAATAGCTGAACGAGGTCAGCGTTTCCGAATGGAATTCCTTGCCCGGCGTGCCGAGGAAATAGCCGACATCGAGGCTGCCGCTGCGGACCTGCTGCAGCACCCAGCCGGACATGCCATGCTGCAATTGGGTAGACAGTTGCGGATAGGCCTCGACCAGCCGTTTGAGAAAGGGGCCGAGGCGGATGAATTCGGGATCGAGGATGGTACCGATCCGAAGCGTGCCGGTCAGCGTCGAATGCAGCGCGGCCGCGCCCTGGCGGAATTCGGCAATGCTTTCCAGCACCCGCTCGGCATACGGCAACAGCTTCGCGCCATCGTCGCTCAGCACCATGCCGCCGGCCGTCCGGTTGAACAACTGCAACTGCAATTCTGCCTGCAGGGCTTTCAATTGCAGGCTGACTGCGGGCTGGGTCAGGTGCAGGCTGCGCGCGGCACGGGTGAGGTTGCCTTCGTGGGCGATGGCGGCGAAGGCCCGCAATTGCTGGATATCCATCGAATCATTATAAGCAGTTCTTATTTTGTACTTGACAAGAACTCATTGGATTTCAGGGATTCACTCGGATATTCTGCAAAAAACAAAGACTTTGCCAAAGGAACTCTTATGAAGCTGATCCAGCACTACATCAATGGCCGGGAAGTCCCGGCAAGCGGCGGCCGGCGCCAGGACGTGTTCAATCCCGCCAGCGGCGAAGCGGCCGCGCAAGTGGTGCTGGCCGAACGGCAGGATGTCGATGCGGCAGTGGCGGCAGCGGCAGCGGCGGCTCCCGCCTGGGCCGACACGGCGCCGCTGAAACGCGCGCGTATCCTGTTCCGCTTCAAGGACCTGATCGAGAAAAACCATGATGCGCTGGCAGCGGCGATCACGCGCGAGCACGGCAAGGTGTTTTCGGACGCGAAGGGCGAAGTCACGCGCGGCCTCGAGGTAGTCGAGTTCGCTTGCGGCATACCGCAATTGCTGAAGACGCAGTTCACCGACAACATCGGCGGCAACATCGACAACTGGCAATTGCGGCAGCCGCTGGGCGTAACCGCCGGCATCACGCCCTTCAATTTCCCGTTCATGGTGCCGATGTGGATGGCGCCGGTAGCGCTCGCGACCGGCAACACTTTCATCCTGAAACCATCCGAGCGCGATCCGTCGCCCTCCCTGATGGTGGCGGAGATGCTGCAGGAGGCAGGACTGCCGGATGGCGTGTTCAACGTGGTGCAGGGCGACAAGGTGGCGGTCGATGCACTGCTGCAGCATCCGCAGGTGAAAGCGGTGTCCTTCGTCGGCTCGACGCCGATTGCCGAATATGTCTATACCGAGGGCACGCGGCGCAAGGGAGCGTATCCGTTGCGGGTGCAGGCGCTCGGCGGCGCGAAGAATCATTTGGTGGTGATGCCCGATGCCAATCTGGACCAGGCGGTCGACGCGCTGATCGGCGCAGGCTACGGCTCGGCCGGCGAACGCTGCATGGCGATCTCGGTCGCGGTCGCGGTCGGCAGCGTGGCGGATCGGCTGGTCGAAGCGCTGGTGCCGCGGGTGCAGGCGCTGAAGGTGAAGAACGGGATGGAAGCCGATGCGGAGATGGGCCCGGTGGTCAGCGCCGCGCACAAGGCGAAGATCGAAAGCTATATCGAAGCCGGCGTGCAAAGCGGTGCGCGGCTGCTGGTCGATGGCCGCGGACTGAAAGTGCCGGGCCACGAGAACGGCTTTTTCCTCGGCGGGTCGCTGTTCGACCATGTCACCCCGGACATGACGATCTACCGCGAGGAAATCTTCGGCCCGGTACTGTGCGTGGTACGGGTGCCGGATTTCGCGGCGGCGGTGAACCTGATCAATGCGCACGAGTTCGGCAACGGTGTGGCGCTGTTCACCTCGGATGGCAATACCGCGCGCGAGTTTTCGCGCCGCATCGAAGTCGGGATGGTCGGCATCAACGTGCCGATCCCGGTACCGATGGCCTGGCATTCGTTCGGCGGCTGGAAGCGCTCGCTGTTCGGCGACCAGTATGCCTATGGCGAGGAAGGGGTGCGCTTTTATACCCGTTACAAGTCGGTCATGCAGCGCTGGCCGGAAACCATAGGCAAGGGCGCCGAATTCACGATGCCGGTATCGAAATAGTCCGGATGCGAGTGCCGCGTTGTGGATAAGTCTCTGGATAGCCGCTGTGCAGATTGAGGATAAGCGACCGGATAAGCGAAGCGGATTTCTTATCCAATATCCGTCCTGCTGCGATACAGCGCTTGTCCACTGCCTTTTCGGTTGGCCAAGCGCTTGATCCGTAAAATGTTTTCCGACTTATCCACAGTTCCACGGGCACGTTAACCATTACTACTATCCGTATACATCAAAGACAAGATAAAAACCTCCCGGCACAAGCGGCGACCATCTGCTGAAACGCCGGTAGTGGAACAACGGGAAGACAACGAGAGCACAACAAGGGGACGACAGCGTGCAATCCGCAGGAAAATACGACTACATCGTGATCGGTGCCGGCAGCGCCGGCTGCGTACTGGCGAACCGGCTGGCGCAGGATGCCGGGGTATCGGTACTGCTGCTGGAAGCGGGGCGCAAGGACGACTACATCTGGATCCATATTCCGGTCGGCTACCTGTACTGCATAGACAATCCGCGCACCGACTGGCTGTTTCGCACTGAAGCCGACGCCGGGCTGAACGGACGCACGCTGATTTACCCGCGCGGCAAGGTAATGGGTGGTTCGTCGTCGATCAACGGCATGATCTACATGCGCGGCCAGGCGCGCGACTACGACCTATGGGCGGAACTGACCGGGGACGACGATTGGCGCTGGCAAAATGTGTTGCCGGTATTTAAGAAAACCGAAGACCATCATCGCGGCGGCGACGAATACCACGGCGCCGGCGGCGAATGGCGGGTCGAGAAGCAGCGCCTGTCCTGGGAAATCCTGGACGCCTTCCGGGAAGCGGCGGCCGAGGTCGGCATACCGAAATGCGACGACTTCAATCGCGGCGACAATGAAGGCTGCGGCTATTTCGAAGTGAACCAGAAGAAGGGCTTGCGCTGGAATACCGCGCGCGCCTTCCTGAAGTCGACCGCGAACCGCAAGGGCCGGCTCGACATCATGACTGGCTGCCACGTAAAGCGGCTGCGCATCGAACGGACCGAGCAGGGTCTGCACTGCAGCGGCGTCGAATTCACCGGCGGCGGCAGCGAATGGTTCGCCGAGGCGGCGCGCGAGACACTCTGCACCGCCGGCGCTGTCGGCTCGCCGCAGATCCTGCAGTTGTCCGGCATCGGGCCCGCTTCGCTGTTGCAGCAGCATGGGATACCGGTGCTGCTGGATGCGCCGGGAGTCGGCGAAAACCTGCAGGATCACCTGCAGTTGCGGATGGCGTTCAAGATCCGGGGGGCGCCGACGCTGAACATCATGGCGGCGAACTGGTTCGGCAAGATGCGCATCGGCATGCAATACGCGCTGCGGCGCAGCGGGCCGATGTCGATGGCGCCGTCGCAGCTGGGTGCGTTTACCCGTTCCGATCCCTCGCAGCCGACGCCCAATCTCGAATACCATGTGCAGCCGCTGTCGCTCGAACGCTTCGGCGAAGCGCTGCATCCGTTCCCCGCGTTCACCGCCAGCGTGTGCAACCTGCGCCCGACCGCGCGTGGCCATGTCCGGATCGGTTCGGCCGATCCGTTCGCGGCGCCGAAGATCACCACCAATTACCTGAGCACGCCGGAAGATCGCCAGGTCGCCGCCGATGCGCTGAAGCTCACGCGCCGCATCGTGGCGGCGCCGGCGCTGAAGAAATATGCGCCCGAAGAATTCAAGCCCGGCCTGCATTGCCGCACCGACGAAGAACTGGCAAAGGCGGCCGGCGATATCGGTACCACGATTTTTCATCCAGTCGGCACTTGCCGGATGGGGCGCGACGACGATGCGCTGGCAGTGCTCGACAGCCGGTTGCGGCTCAAGGGCGTGGCGGGCCTGCGGGTGGTCGATGCGTCGGTGATGCCTGCCATCGTATCCGGCAACACCAATTCCCCGACCATCATGATCGCGGAAAAAGCGGCGCAATGGATACGCGGGACTGCGGCCTGAACGAGCAAGGATGAGCGCACAAATACAGGCTGTATCGGGAAAAGCTTCGTATTGGGAAAAGCTTCGTGTTAGGATTCGAGGAGATTGCTTGAAGTAAATAATCAATAGAAGATTGACGCAGCCCAAACAATCGGCGGATCAGTATGACGCTGTCTTGCCACCCCGTTAGCCGTGCTGTGTACTGTGCATTTTCCAGCGCGGTCGGGTCTGCTCAAATAACAGGCAACAGGGAGAAACCATGGCAGATGTGGTTTTGGAGACGAAGCAGTTGACCAAGGAATTCAAGGGATTCACCGCGGTCAACAATGTAAACCTGCAGGTTCGGCGTGGGCACATCCATGCGCTGATCGGCCCCAACGGCGCCGGCAAGACCACCTGTTTCAACCTGCTCACCAAGTTCCTGGAACCGACATCGGGCCAGATCCTTTTCAACGGGCGCGACATCACTTCGGCGCGTCCGGCCCAGATTGCGCGCCAGGGCATCATCCGTTCGTTCCAGATTTCCGCGGTGTTTCCGCACCTGACGGTGCTGGAGAATGTACGCATCGGACTGCAGCGCCCGCTCGGCAATTCCTTTCATTTCTGGCGCAGCGAACGCATCCTGTCGTCGTTGAACGAACGTGCGATGGCCTTGCTGGCGCAGGTCGATCTGGAACAGTTCGCCGATACCGTAACGGTCGACCTGCCGTATGGCCGCAAGCGCGCGCTCGAGATCGCGACCACGCTGGCGATGGAGCCGGAACTGATGCTGCTCGACGAACCCACGCAAGGCATGGGCCACGAGGACGTCAGCCGCGTCACCGAACTGATCAAGAAAGTGTCCACGGGCCGCACGATACTGATGGTTGAACACAACATGAACGTGATTGCCGGCATCAGCGACCGGATTTCGGTGCTCCAGCGCGGTGCGGTGCTGGCCGAGGGAAGCTACGATGAAGTGTCGCGCGACCCGCAAGTGATGGAAGCCTACATGGGCACCGCCGGCGGTGCCCTGGAAGGAGCGCACTGATGGCGGTACCGGCACTGGAAATCAGGGAGCTGCATGCCTGGTATGGCGAATCGCACATCTTGCACGACGTCAACTTGCTGGTGCAGCCTGGCGAAGTGGTGACGCTGCTGGGCCGCAACGGCGCCGGCCGCACCACCACGCTGCGCGCGATCATGGGCCTGACCGGCAGCCGCAAGGGGTCGATCAGGATCAACGGTATCGAGGCAATCGGCTTGCCGACCCATCGCATCGCCCATCTCGGCGTCGGTTACTGCCCGGAAGAGCGCGGCATCTTTTCGTCGCTGTCGGCGGAGGAAAACCTGCTGCTGCCGCCGACCGTATCGAAAACCGAGCGCGGCATGTCGGTCGACGAGATCTACCAGATGTTTCCCAACCTGGCGGAGCGCAAGCATAGCCAGGGCACGCGGCTGTCCGGCGGCGAACAGCAGATGCTGGCGGTGGCGCGCATCCTGCGCACCGGCGC
>CBIHOK010000083.1:0-16183 GCA_966211575.1 uncultured Noviherbaspirillum sp. | reverse complement strand
TGCGGCGCCTGCTGCGCGTGCTGGCCAAGGGCGAGGAAATTACCCAGGACGTGTCCACGCTGGAAAACCCGGCCATTCTCGAACAGCTGAAGCTCGCCCAATAAAGACGCAGACCAGCGGACAAGCGCGGCCAGAAGCCGCGCTTTTTTAATCCGCAGAAACGCTCGCTTCCGCCGGAACAAGCCCCTCGCCCCCGGATGGGGGAGAGGGGACTTCCCACGAAGTAAGCCCCCATTTCTCCGCAAAAGCCGCTCTTTACCGAACACTGCCGCCGGTCAACAATCCCGGTGAAAATATGCAACAGACCCGAGTTCTGCTACAATGTGCGGCTTCGCAAAAGCGAGCCAGAATCCAGGAGAGATGGATGAGTGGTTTAAGTCGCACGCCTGGAAAGCGTGTATAGGTTCATAGCCTATCGGGGGTTCGAATCCCCCTCTCTCCGCCAAGAAATTATCCAAGATAGTCCAAAGTAGTTCGGAAACCCGCATGAAATCTAGTATTCATGCGGGTTTTTTGTTTTTCTGCGTCCTTTGTTGTCCATTGACGTCCATTCATGTACCGGTAGTTTTCCGGGTATCTATCCGCTTTCATCTCCCGATGACTTGATACCCGAAAAATGCCCGAACTTGCCTCGCGCTTACGGACCTGCAGCCTCGGTGTCAATTTGCGTCGAAAACTGACCCACTTCGCTGGATAATTTGCATCGAATTTTGACCCACGTTTGAAAATGCACGAGGATTTACGCGAACTGGGCTTCGAGGGCCCGTACGATCGCGTGGCTGCCTTTGCTCGGCGGTGGAAGATGGGTCAAATGGAGAGGATCAATTCTGCGAGCAAAGGGACACGCCTCTACCCGAAAATTGAAAGGTGCCGCACCACTTGGCGCTGCGGAAAGCATCGCAGAGACATCAATGGATGCGATGCGGCGTCGGCCGGACGTCAAAGATTTCGCGCTGGATCTTGCGGCGCCGGATGCATCTCGTGCGCGCCGCCGACCAAGGGTTGCAATACCGGGAGCAGCGATTTCAGCAGCTGCACGGTCATTGCGCTGGTGAATACGTAACGGGACGCATAAGGTTCGTGGACATGCGCGGTAATCGTGCCGAAGAAGCGGTCACCGATCAGGAACACAAAGGTGGCCGACCGATTCACCGCGCGCGATTCGAGCAATGCGCCATTGCCGGAATAGGTGTTGAAGCGCTGGTCGCCGGTTCCGGTCTTGCCGCCGATTTCGAGATGCTTGCCGTCCGCGCCGTGCCAGCCGTCCCGGAGCCTTACCGCGGTGCCGCCTTCGACCACGTCGATCAGCGAGCGGCGCACCACGTCGGTCAATTCTTCGGGCAGTACGCGCACCGGTGGAGCGGGCTTGTGTTCGAGCCGGGTTTCATAGGGAGTGCCGCGGGCAAAACGCATGCTTTGTATTTCTTCGGCCGGCATCGCGATGCCGCGATTGACGATGATGCCCATCAGCTTCGCCAGCGAGTCGGGGCGATCGCCGGAGGCGCCGAGCGCGCTGCCGTAGGACGGCGTCAATGCCTGGAACGGATAACCGAGGCGGCGCCAGTCGGCCGCGATTTTCCGGAATGCGTAGAACTCCACCATCTGGTGGATGCGCACGTCTTGCGCCGCCTTGTCATGGGAGTTGAACAGCCAGGCGTAGACTTCCTGGCGCTGCGCGCGGCTGGCGTCGAGCGCTTGCACCAGCGATGCGCCGGGATGCCGGCGCAGATACCCGACTAGCCACAGGTCGAGCGGATGGATGCCGGCCAGGTAGCCGCGATCGGTCAGCGAAAAGCGCTCCGGTCCATAGTGCTCGTACAGGTGCCGGATGAGGCGCTCGTCGAGCTGTCTGTTCGGCAGTTGCGCATGCAGGAATGCCGCAAAATGTTCGGTATCCTGGTCCGGCTCCAGGCTGCGGTAAATGACGGCCAGCCTCTTCGGCGTCGGGTGCCGCTGCGTGACCAGGATTTGCAGAATCTGTTGCGCAGTCTTGCCCTCGTACTTACGGTAAAACCGCGTCAGGAATTCCTTGCCTTCCTTGTCAGCGAAACGCGACAGAAGTTCTTTCCTGTCCATCCCCTCAGTCACGATCCTGCTTTCCGGCTCGGCGTCCGGCGTGGGCGCAAACGCGTAATAGCGGACGATGTCGCGCATCAGGCGCACGAACACCAGGTTGACCGAATGCTGGAAGCCTTCCCGAACGGTCATGTTGCGGTTGTCTTCAGCCGGGTCGAAGTTGGTGAATTGCTGTACGCCGCCGCCGGTAAAGAATCGCTCGCTTGGGTTCCCCGAATAGGTGCGCGCCATCGCTGCGCCCAGCATGTCGCGCAGCGAGCTTCCCGCATGATCGGCGAGATAAGCGGCCGCCCAATGGCTCAGCACGTCCTGCCGGTTCAGGTTCAGCTTGCGCAGCGCATCCGGGCTCATGCCGCCGTACTGCTGGTGCAGCCGGGCGACGATTTCCAGGTAGGTGATCAGCGTGCGCAGCTTGGAGGTGGATCCGAGGTTCAGACGGGCGCCGCTGTTCAGATCGAAGGGCTTGTCCAGGTTGTCGGTCTGCACGCGCAGCACGTTCGCATTCCGGCCGCGCTCGAACATGGTGAAACTGAAGGCTATCCGGCTCGGATCGTCGCCCGGACGCAGCATGTCGTGGCCGTACAGGCCGGCGGCGCGCGCGCCGGCATCGGTCTTCAGGCGGCCGAGCGCCTCGGTGACGGATTGCTGAACGCTGCCGGCCAGCGTCGAATGCACGCTCAGGTCATAACGGTCCATCACGTAAAGATTCGGCACCTGCAGCTTGGCCGACAAATCGGTGCGCAAGGCATTGACCGCCTTGCGTGCCACGAACGACGCCGGCGCTTCCTTGACCGGCCCCTGGTGCAGTTGCAGCTTGACCGAGAGCGCCGCTTTCTCCAGGGCCGGCGGAATGACGCCGGCGGCGGCCAGTAGACGAAGATGATTGTCGGTCTTTCGGGCCAGGACCGTAGCGCCTTCGCGCAGATAGTAATAGGGCCGGCGCTGGGCGATCATCAGCGACAGCGCCTGCTTGTAAGCCTCGGCCGCACGGGTCAGCGCATGCGCGTCGAGTTTAGCCGGATCGGTCTTCAGCAGGCGGTTGACTTCCGCGAAATCGCGTCCGTACCAGGCCCACATGCCGTCGCCCAGGCCGTTGATTTCGCCATAGCCGGGCTTGGCGGTGAGCGGCACGGTATTGAGGTAAGCCACCACCGTCTGGCGGCGGCCGGCCATATTGTATTCGCCATCCAGGTAGGCGCGAATCGACGCCGCCTCCATCTGCCGCAACTTGTCGCGGGCGGAGAGCGTGCGGCCGTCCGGGGAGTGCCTGTATTTCTCTATCTGCGTGATTAGCGTGCTGGCTCCCGGCGTGTCGTGGGAGTGATCGATGACGTGCAATGCCTGGTCCAACACCGCGCGGTCGAGCCGGCTCCAGTTGACCGCCGGATTGCGCTCCGGGTAACGCGCATCGAGCAGTTGGCGGTCTTCGATGAACAACAGCGTATCGACCAGCAGTTTCGGGATGGTCGCAAAATCCGGGTACACCCGACCAGGCGAGCGCGCCGCGTACAGAGTGCGCCCGCCGCTGTCGAGCAGGCGCAGTCCCGCCTGATCCTTTTCGTGGTAAATCGGCGGCAGACCCGAATGCAGCAGCGCCGGCGACATGCGCGCCTGCTCGCTGACGACGAATCCGTTCGCGGCAAGCCGCTGTACGAATTGCGGCAAGTCGCTGTAACCCATGCGCCGATCGTAGGGGCCGCTGCCGGGGAAGCGGATGGCGGGCGAGGGGCCGACGTCCAGGGAAAAACGAAGCTTGCTCGCCACGCCGCTGAAATACCAGGCTTGCAGCCGGGAGGAGTGCAATTCGGTCGCGATTCCCCACGCTATCGCCGCCAGAATCGAAAAAACAATCAGGATTTGGAAGCTGAAACGGCGAGGGCGGGGCATCTTGCGAAATGAATGAGATCCTGTATCAGGTGCTCAATTATTGCATGTGCGATCTCGGTTCAATGAGCAAAATTTCCGGGCAGGGGGACGGCCGGCGTATCGAATTTTCCACACCCATGCGTGCGGAAATGTCGGCCGGATCACAACCGTAGCTATCCCAAGTTAGCCTGGTCCGAAAAAAACGGACAGGTCTGCGAGCAGCGGCTGAAAAAACTGGAGGAAGAAGGGCCGATCATCCACGGTGGCCGGGAGCCATACCGCCTATGGGGGTATCTGCGACACCGGCACATCTACTTCTGCGGACAACCTGCCCGTGCCCTGGAAAGTGAAGAGAATCGCCGCAGGAGCGAATTGCGGAGGCAGGCGGAGCAACTGAAACAATGGCATCGCGAAGCCGAAGAATACCGGCTCATGACCGGAAATTAGGTCATCGCGCCATCCTATGCCAGCCAGCTCCAGTCAATGCCCTTGAGCTCATCGTATTCCAGCACCCCCGGGCGGTAGAACGCGTCAAACACGCCGGCATCGATCCACTCCCGGAAGCGTCGGTACGCCGACGAACACGAGCAAAGCCGTGTGCTGTCCGGCGCATTCCATGCATGCCGGTACGCGGCACCAGCAAAATCGCGTCCATCGCCGCCCGCTCAGGTGCGCGCCGCCGATGGCATCCGAGTGAATGCGCCTTCGGTGCCGGCAGCAGCGGCGCCATTCTCTCCCACAATCCGTCGCCCATACGGAAGCCATCGTCTTGCTTGCCTGGTTTCATGACTGCATTCCTCGGCCGACTCGCTCCATGATTCGGCCAGGAATGCCGTCTTCCTTTCCCCTTTTACCGGCCTATCGAAACAAGCGGTTAATGTCACGCGACAACTATGTGGACAAACAGCGCCGCAGGGGGATATAAAATTGGCATAGCCAATGTCTATTTTTATCTCATTTTCAGAATCAAGATAGCTTGATACATTGCATCCCACAGCATGCTTTCGGGCGCTGCGCCCTTCACCAACTCTGTAAGGATGAATTCAATGTCGTCGATTACTGTGACCCCCATGGATGCCGCGCTCGGCGCAGACGTATCGGGTGTCGACCTGAGCCGTCCAGTCCCCCCGGACGTGTTTGCGCAGCTGCGGCAGGCATGGTCGCAGCATCTGGTGCTGCGCTTTCGCGGCCAGCGGCTCAGCGACCCCGAGCTGCTGGCGCTGAGCCGCCTGTTCGGGGAACTCGATCCTCCAGGGCCGAACCCCTACGGCAAGCCCTTCCTCGCCGAATTCCCGGAGATCAACGTGATCTCCAACGTGAAGGTGGGCGGCGAGCCCATCGGCAACCTGGGGGATGGCGAGGCGGTATGGCATTGCGACATGACCTACATCGAGACGCCTCCGCGCGCCGCCTTCCTGCATGCGCTGCAAATTCCCGAATCCGGGGGAGACACCTACTGGGCCAACATGTACTTGGCCTACGAGCGCCTGCCGCAGTCGCTAAAGCAGCGCATCGAGGGCCGGCGCGCGATTCACGACGCCACCTTCAACAGCGCCGGAATGATGCGCAAGGGCATGCAGCCGGTGACCGACCCGCGCCAGGCCCCGGGCGCGCATCATCCGCTGGTCATCGTGCATCCCGACTCCGGCCGCCCGGCGCTCTACCTGGGGCGGCGGCGCAACAGCTACATCCTCGGGTTGGAGCTTCAAGAAAGCGAGGACCTGCTCGACGAACTGTGGGCGCACGCCACACGCCCGGAGTTTGCGATGCGCCAGGTCTGGCGCCTGCACGACTTGATACTGTGGGACAACTACTGCACCTTGCACCGGCGCGACTCCTTCAGCCCCGACGCGCAGCGCATCATGCACCGCACCCAGATCAAGGGCACGGGCTTCGCTCCCTACACCGGGGCTGCCGCATGACGCAAGAATTCGACGGCCTGCACCTGCCCATCCGCCAGGTCGAGATATTCGGCGTCGCCGTGCCTCTGGCCGCGGGCGGCTTTCGCAACGCCTATACGGTGAAGACCACGCAGCGCAGCGTGATCGTGCGCCTGCGGGCCGAGGACGGCACGGTCGGCTTGGGCAACATCGATCCCTCGCCTGGTTATTCCGTGGAAACGGTTGAGCAGTCGCTGGAGGCGATCCAGAAGCATTTGGGGCCGGCAGTGGTCGGCTGCAATGCCGCCAATGTGCATCGTCTGCTCGCCGCCATGGATGCGCGCCTGGAAGGATTTCTCGACGCCAAGGCCGCCATAGAGATGGCCTGCATCGACATGCTGACCCGCCATCTTGGCATCCCGGTGCACCAGTACCTCGGCGGCGCCGTGGTCGACACCCTGCGCTTCAATGCCTGGGTGGGCATCGTGCCGCCCGACGAGGCCGCAGCCGAAGCACTAAAATGGCAGTCGCGCGGATTCACCTCGGCAAAGGTCAAGGTCGGCGGAGGCATCCATGCCGACCGCGACCGCTTGACGGCGGTGCGTCAGGCCGTTGGCCCGAGCATGGCCCTACGCGTCGACGCCAACGCCGGCTACAGCGTCCAACAGGCGATCGAGCTCGGGCGCATGCTCGAAGCCCTGGACATTGAACTGTTCGAGCAGCCGGTAGCTGCAGACGATCTCGCGGGCATGGCCAGCGTGCGAAATTCCTGCGCGATTCCTATCATGGCTGACGAGTCCATCACAGATCACGCCAGCCTTATCGACGTAATCAAGGCCGATTGCGCCGACATCGTCAAACTGAAGGTCATGAAGCAAGGAGGTTTCACGAAATGTCGGCGCATGATCGAAACGGCGAGCGCCGCCGGTTTGCGCGTCGTCATCGGCCACGGCTTCGGACTGGGTGTCAACACGGTTGCCGAGATAATGGCTGCCAGCACCAGCCCCGCGGTGATGCCCGGCCTTGAATGCGTCGGGCCGCTGAAGACCACTGCGGACATCATCACCCATCCGCTGGACCTTGGCCGCGGCACGTTGGCGCTGCCGCAAGGACCCGGCCTGGGGGTGGAACTCGACGAAGCGAATCTTTCGCGCTTTCGCTTCGCCTGAACCGTGAAACCACCCGGCATGCAACCGACAAGGCGACGCACCCCATCAGCTGCGGCAGGGGCGTCGCAGCGGCCCGCCGTGCGCGCTGGCGAGGTGCTGCAACACCGCCACCTGCTCGCGCTCGTAGCCATCGCTGACGCCGGGTCGGTGCACCGCGCAGCGCAGCAGCTGGGCATGCCGCAGCCGGCGCTGTCGCGCCATCTCGCCGAGGCCGAGCGCCTGCTCGAGCTGCGGCTGTTCGACCGCAGCAGCCACGGCACCGCGCCGACGGCGGCGGGCAGCGCAGTGCTGCCGCGCTGCCGGCTACTCCTGCGCATGCTCGGCGACATGCGCGACATCGGCCGGCAGCGCCGGCCGCAGATCCTGCTTGGCTGCGTGCAGCGCGCCATGCACACGGTAATGCCGATCGTGCTCGGGCGCTGGCAGCCGCTGCACGGGCCCCTGGATACGCGCGACGAGACGTTGCTACGGGTGCTGGAGGACGATTCTTTGACGCTGTGGAACCTGCTGCTTGACGGCAAGCTGGACTTTGCCGTGCTGCGAGAGCAGCCGCAGGCGCGCGCGGAATCGCGTGCCCTGCTGGTCGAGCATTTATACGACGACCAGACCGTGATCATCTGCGGGCATGATCATCCCGATCTGGACTCGCGCAAGGTGCCGCTGGAGCGCCTCCTCGGGTTCGGCTGGGCGCTGCCACAGGTGGGACGCACCTCGCGTGCGATCCTCGATCGCATGCTTGCCGACCTCGGATATGCACCGATCCAGCCGGTGATCGAGGCGCGCTCCTTCGAATCCCTGATCGACGTGGTCGCTTCCACGCGCCTGCTGTCCATCGCACCGGCGATGGTTGTGCAGAAGTACGTCAAAGCGGGACAACTGCGCACTATCGCGGTCCGCCCTGCGCTGCCCGCCACGCCGATCTCCCTGGCCTGTCATCCGGACATCCTCGAGGACCCCTGGATGGAGACCTTCCGCTCGGAACTGCACCAGGCCGGTGCACGTCTACGCCAGGGCACCCGCACGCGCCGCGCCTCGTCCAGGGAGGCCGACGACGGCTGACCCATGCCGCCACCCCTTCGCGCGTCTGCGACGGCGCCTTCAACTACAACAATAACAACAACCCTTATCATTTTCACCAGGAGACTCTCGATGATCAGCAGGTTTGTTACATCCCTCGGCTTCGTGCTCGCGACCAGCGCGGCCGGTCTGGCGCACGCCGCGTATCCCGATCACCCCATCCGCTATGTCGTCCACGTCTCGCCCGGCGGCGCCACCGACGTCATGGCGCGCAAGCTCAGCAGCGTACTGCAAAAGGAACTCAAGGTACCGGTGGTGGTCGAGAACCGTCCCGGCGGGCGCGGCGCCGCCGAGCTGACCCAGCTCACGCACTCCCGCCCCGACGGCTACACGATCGCCGCGGTTACCAGCAGCCATCTGGCCGAATTCCACCTTACGCTGCGCCAGTACAACGTCAAGAGCGTGACGTGGCTCGCTCGCCTGGTCGCCGAGCCCTATCTGTTCGTCGTTCCTGCAAACAGCCCGATCCACTCGATGAAGGAGCTGGCTGCGGCGATCAAGGCCAAGCCCGGCATGGTGGTCTCCGGCTTCCAGAAGGGCTCGGGAGCCAACATCGCCTGGGAAATGTTCATGGCCAGCGCCAAGCTGCCCAGCGGCGACGTGAACTGGGTTCCCTACGACAGCGTGGGTGCCGGGGTCACCGCGATCGTCGGCGGGCACGGCCAGCTGACGGTGGCGTACTACGGTCTGGTGAAGGATCAAGTGGCCGCCGGGCATCTGCGCATCATCGGCGTACTAGCGCCCAAGCGCCTGCCCGAACTGCCGAACGTGCCGACCCTGCAGCAGCAGGGCTTCGACGTCGACAGCGACTGGGACCAGTGGCGCGGCATCATCGTGCCCAACGGTACGCCGCCGGAGGTACAGGCCCGGCTGGTGAGCGCGTTCCACCAAGCCATGGACGACCCCGCCATGCAGGAATTCATGAAAAACGAGTCGCTGGACTACGATTTCGCCGGCGCGAAGGAGTTCACCTCCTTCGTCAACAAGCAAGACACGCTCACCAGTTACTGGCTGAAGCGGCTGGGCTATGCGAGGTAACTCATGCAGATCGACACTACCAGCGGTGCGCAAGCCGCTGTGCCTGAGGCCGTGAAAACGTCCGGCGCTCGGCGTGAGCTGAAGTTGTCGGAGCTTGTCCCCGACGCACTGGTTGCGCTGTTGATGCTGGCCTTCGCGATCGCGCTGTGGGTAGGGGCCGCAGCGTTCGCTCCGGGCCCGTGGCAGGCCCAGGGGGCGGGCACCTTCCCGCGCAGCATCTCGCTGCTGCTGGGCATGTGCTCGCTGCTGCTGCTGGGGCGCACACTGCGCGCGTGGCGATGCTCGACGCAGGTCGCCAGCGTTGAGTTCCGCCGCCCCGGTGCGGTAGCGACGGCCATGCTGTTGACCGTCGCCTACCCGCCCCTGATCGAGGGCCTCGGCTACTACATGGCCACCGCGGCGTGGCTACCCGTGCTGCTGTGGGTGGCCGGCTATCGCAAGCTCAAGGGAATCGTACTCGTCTCCCTCGGGTTCCTGCTGTTCAGTCGAATCGTGTTCCAGCATCTGCTCGGAACCCCCATGCCGTGAGGCCACTATGATCTGGACCGATCTCCTCGATGCAATGCATCACATGCTCTCGCTGGACGTCGCCATGGGGCTCTTCGGCGGCGCCCTCCTGGGCTATCTCATCGGCAGCATTCCCGGGCTTTCCTCAAGCATCGGCATTGCGCTGCTGATTCCTTTCACCTATTCGCTGTCGCCGGTCACTTCGATCGTGCTGTTGGTGACGCTGTACATGGCGACCGAGTATGCCGGCGCGATCCCGGCGATCCTGATGAACACGCCCGGGGTGCCGGCGGCGGCCGTCACGGCCATCGAGGGCTACCCGATGCGCATGCGCGGCGAGGCCGGCACCGCGCTGACCATGTCGATTCTCAGCGCCGGCTTCGCTTCCATCTGCGCCACCCTGATGCTCATGGCGGGCTCCTCCTGGATCGCCTCGGTGGCGCTGGCCTTCGGTCCGGTCGAGTACTTTGCCATCGCGCTGCTCGGGTTGAGCATGGTGTCGTCGCTGTCGGGCGACTCCATGCTCAAGGGCTTCATCGCGCTGTTCCTCGGGCTCGGCGTGGCCATGATCGGCACCGACCCGATGGACGGTACGCCGCGCTATGCGTTGACGGATAGCCTGCTCAGCGGCATTCCATTCATTCCCGCGTTGATCGGCCTGTTCGCGCTGTCGAGCGTGTTCACGCTGATCGAGACCGCGGCGGAGAGTCCGGTGCCGTTGAAGACCGTGCCGAAGATGTCCGGCCAGTTGGGCATGATGCGCCCGTACCTGGGTGCACTCAGCCGCAGTACCGTGCTGGGCTTCCTGGTCAGCGTGGTCCCGGGGCATGGCGCGACCATCTCGGCCTTCATCTCCTACGCCTTCCAGAAGCGCCTGTCCAAGCACCCGGAGACCTTCGGCAAGGGCAATCCGGAAGGGCTGATCGCGTCCGAGGCGGCCGCCAATGCCTCGGTCCCGGGCGCGCTCGCGCCAATGCTGTCGCTGGGCATCCCGGGATCGGCCAGCACCGCCGTGTTGATCGGCGCGTTGACCCTGCACGGTGTGCAGCCGGGCCCGCTGCTGTTCACGCGGAACCCGGAGATCCCTTTCTCCATCTTCATCGCCCTGATCGTGACTATGCCCTTCATGGTATGCCTCGGCCTGGGAGGCACCCGCCTGTGGGTGAAGGTCACCTCGGTGCCGCGCAGCGTCATCGCCGGACTGGTCGGCGCGATGTGCCTGCTCGGAAGCTACGCCAGCCTGAACGACATGTTCGCGATCTGGACCACCATCGTGTTCGGCATCCTCGGTTATTTCCTGCACAAGGTCAGGATTCACCCGGCGCCGATCGTGCTCGCGCTGATCCTGGGCGGCATGACGGAGTCCAACTTTCGTCGTTCGCTGATGGCTTCCGGAGGAGACTTCGCGACTTTCGTCACGCATCCGGTCGGCGTGGTCTGCGCGATTCTCGCCGTTCTGGTGTTCCTGATGCCCTTCCTGCGCCGCAAGCCTCAGGGCTCGGCGCTCGCGCACTGATCCTTGCCTCTGTCTGCGAACTCCCCTATGTCACGCGCTCCCATCCCCTCCCAACATGTCGGCACCCTTGACGTCGAGGGTTCGCGCTACGCCTATGTCGACCTGCGCGGCGCACTGGCCGCCGCCGGCCTGCCCGCGCCTGAGGCTTTCCCGGCCTCGCTCCTGGTACTCCTGGAGGGCTTGCTGCGCGAGTGCGACGGCCGATTTGACGCTGCCGCCACACAGGCGCTAACGGCGTGGCAGCGCGGGGGCGCGTCGTCGCTGGCACTGCCCTGGCGGCCAGCCCGAGTGCTGCTGCAGGACTACACCGGCATCCCTGTGCTGGTCGACCTGGCGGCGCTGCGTGAAGCGGCGCAGGCGCGCGGCCTGGCGCCCGACGCCTTCGGCTGCCACGTGCAGACCGACCTCGTGATCGACCATTCGCTGTCAGTCGACCGTGCGGGCGATGCCTCGGCGGCCGCCGCCAACGCCTCCGTCGAGCAGTCCCGCAACGCGCAGCGCTTTGACTTCCTGCGCTGGGCGCAGGCGTCCTTCCCGGGGCTGCGCGTGTTTCCCTCGGGCAGCGGCATCTGCCACCAGATCAACATGGAATTCCTGGCCAGCGTGGTATGCACCGAGCCCGGCAGCTCGCCGCCGCTGGCGCGGCCGGACAGCGTGCTCGGCGCGGACAGCCACACCACGACCATCAACGGCCTCGGCGTGCTCGGCTGGGGGGTAGGGGGGATCGAGGCGCTGGCGGCAGTGCTCGGACGCACGCAGGCGCTGCCCCTTCCCGAGGTCGTCGGGGTGCGCTTGCTCAACCGCCTGTCGCCGCCAGCCGGCGCGACCGATCTCGTGCTGTCGCTGACCGAGCGCCTGCGCCGTCATGGCGTGGTCGGCCGCTTCGTCGAGTTTTTCGGACCCGGGATGGCCACGCTGTCCGCGGCGGACCGCGCGACCGTGGCCAACATGGCGCCCGAGAGCGGCGCCACTTGCGCATTCTTTCCGGTGGACGGGGAAACCCTCCGCTACCTGCGCCAGACTTCGCGTACCGGACATCAGGTCGCGCTGGTCGAGGCTTATTGCCGCCGCCAGGGGCTGTGGCGCGACGAAGCCGAGGGCGCCGCCACCCGCTATAGCACACTCATCGAGTTCGACCTCGCTCAGGTCGAACCCTGCGTGGCCGGCCCATCGCGGCCGGACCAGCGTATCGCCCTAAGCCATGTCGCCGAGATCGTGCGCGCGGGGCTCCCCGACAGGGCGCCCCGCGCGCCGGACCTCAGGCCGCGCCCGGGCGACGGCGTGCTGGCAGCAATCCCCAGCGGCACCAACACCGCCACCCCGCACAGTATGGTCGCCGCAGGGCTTCTGGCACGCAACGCGACGCGTTTGGGGCTGCGTGCCCGTCCCTGGGTCAAGGCATCCTTCGCCCCGGGCAGCCGCGTGGTCGCCGACTATCTTTCGCGCGCAGGGCTGCAAGAGCACTTGGACGCTCTGGGCTTCCACATAGTCGGCTTTGGTTGCACCACTTGCATTGGCAACGCTGGGCCGCTTCTGCCCGAGGTCGACGCGGCACTGCAGGCTGTCGAAATCCCGGTGGCCGCCGTACTGTCGGGCAATCGTAATTTCTCCTACCGTGTGCACGCGCAAGTGCAATCGAATTTCCTCGCCTCGCCTGCGCTGGTGGTAGCGTACGCGCTGGCCGGCACGACATGCCTGGACCTGAGCCGCGAGCCTCTCGGCCACGATGCGCAGGGCCGGCCGGTGTTGCTGCGCCAACTATGGCCGTCAGGCGACGAAATCGACGCCGTGGTGCGCGAGGTGCTGCACCCGGAGCTGTTCGCCACGCGCTACGGCGCGCAGGCCTGGCAAGCGCGGTCCGAAGACAGGCCGCCGCAACTCGTGCCCTGGGATCTGGCGCCCACCTACGTGGCGCGTCCGCCGCTGCTCGACCTCTCTCCCCCCGAGGGCTGGATCCGCGGCGCGCGCATCCTCGCCGCCTACGGCGATGGCATGACCACGGACCAGATCTCGCCGGCTGCGCCGATCCAGCCGCTCAGCCTGGCCGGGCGCTATCTGACGCAGCAAGGCGTCGGCGAGCGCGACATGCACACCTTCGGCGCGCGCCGCGGCCACTGGCAGGTGATGCTGCAGGGCGCTTTCAGCAACCCCAGCGCACGTAACGAACTGCTGCAGCCGCCTCAGGCTGGAGTGACCCTGTACGAACCGCTCTCGCAGCGCGTGCCGATCCAGGAGGCGGCCGCGCGCTACCAGCGTGACGGAGTGCCACTGATCATCGTCGCCGGCCGTGCTTATGGCGTCGGTTCGTCGCGCGACGACGCCGCCAAAAGCACGCGCTACCTTGGCGTGAAGGCGGTGGTGGCGCAGAGCTACGAGCGCATCCACCGCGCCAACCTGCTCGCGCTCGGCGTGTTGCCTCTGCGATTCGGCGAGGGGCAGGACCGCAGCACGGTCGGCCTGAGCGCGACTAGCCGCGTGGACATCGACCTTGAACCCCTGGCGCGTGGCGAACTGCGCGTGGCCATGTATCTGGATGGTGGCGAGCGCCCGGCGGCAACCCTGCATGCGTGCATCGAAACGCCGGAGGAGCTGGCTTACTGGCGCGCCGGCGGCCTGCTGCCGTATCTGTTGCAGCAAGCCGTGGAGCAAGTCGCGGCGGAACCGAGCCCGGCATGACGACGCCGCCCGCGCCAGGCGCTGTTCGTCGCTATGACCTGCCTGATCCCGCCGGGCGTCGGCGGCTTGGCTTTCCTGGCGCTCGGCAATGATGATTTGCTGCTTCTCAGGAACATTTATAAAGATACCGTTTCGCTGCTCGTCGATCTCGAATGCTTCGGATGGCCGGGCAGGGCGATCTTGTTCCGCATCGCACCATTCCTTGGATCCAGTACTTGACTTGTAGTCCGCCGTTGCCGTAGCCCACGTACAAGCGCCTGGACTCGGCTTCGGGGCGCACGTTGTCGGCATCGTCCGGTTCGTCGATCCGGCATCGCCTTAGCCTGGATCGAAGAGGCGCACCTCTCCGGTAGCCAGTGTCTGTTTCCTAGCCGCTGGCGGAAATCACCGCATCTGACCGCCGGGTAACACGCCCTGACCGCGGATTCGTGGATTGAGCCGATCGGCCGGGGCTCGTTCGCATATGACGCCCATACGATGCAACCAACGAAGGCGATACCGATCTACTGGTGGGCGAGGGACCTGCACGCCGTTCAGCTGCTGTTGGAGCATGCCAAGCTTGAGAGCAGCCGGCGCTATCCCGGTGTCGAAGTTGATGATGCACTGAAGACAGCGGAACCGACGGGAGCCTGATCCGGGCGTCGCCGGTCGGAAATGCCGCGCAATTCGTGACTGGTCTGCATTTCATCGGGAAAGGTGGATTGAGCGTACGGAGAGCGAAAACGAAGGTCCGGAGCCAGGTACAAAGTAGCCGAACAGAATCGGCGCTATGACTGCGCGGTGTGGCCGAATCCGGGCATTCCGCAAAGCGTCAATTGTAAAAAACTAGGCAGACAAATTCTGGTCAAATTTGTCCGCACTTGAAGAATAGGAGTTTTAGCCATGCGAACCCCTGCAAGCATCGCCAAACATCCGATCCATCCCATGTTGATCACGCTTCCGATCGGCCTCTGGATTTTCTCCTTGGTTTGTGACTTGTTCTATTTTTTCGGCAATGGCGCGGAGAACTGGCGCATCGTCGCTTATTACACAATGGCAGGTGGCATCATCGGTGCTTTGCTTGCAGCAATTCCTGGCTTCATCGATTTGCTTTCCTTGCCCAAGGGCGTCAAACGCATTGCCATCACGCATATGAGCATTAACTTGGCGGTTGTCGTGCTATACCTGATCAACCTATGGATGCGTTCGCAAGGCGCCGAAACCGCCACGCCGCTCTGGTTATCGGTGATTGCAGTTATTGCACTGGCCTTCTCAGGATGGCTGGGTGGCCGCATGGTGCATGTCCATGGGGTGGCCGTGGTGACCCCGCCGGAGCCGGTGGAAAGCACATTGCCTACATCGGTCCCAGTCGAGCGCCGCCACGGAGAACGCCGCCTCAGTGTATGAGCGTCAATTCATGACCGGCTGCATGAGAGGGGCTTTAGCTGTATCGAGGTCAAGGTCAATCTACGCTACGGTGGTTGATCGCCCATATCGATCACTCGGCCGACAATGGGATTCTCTTCATTTGTATTGGGAGAATTCCATGGAATCGCAACCGGTGGCATCCAGCCCTCGCAGAAGCTGGAACAAGGGCAAGACCGGTCAGAAGGTATCGCTCAAGCTCAAGGAAATCTGGAGTATCGGTACGTGCTTGCAGATAGCAAACATGCCACGAGAGCGGGTTCTGTTTAATCTGGCGATTGTTACGCAAGGCTTGGCACGATCCGTTTCCATTCCCATTTTGTTAGACGCTCTTAATTCCCTGTTCAGCATTCCCGCTTTTTTTGCCCAGCAGGCTAAAGAGCGGGCACTGGCGCAGGTACGGCCTTAAAGGAGGGCCGCCGTCATAGGAAATGCTGGTGAACTCCCTGTATTTTTTCCTGTAATAGGGAATATTGGACAGAGACGAGTTCGCAGTAGACTGCTCCCACCGCCAGGAACACTAAATTCGTTGATTTTCAACGGGTTTTTTTATGCCCGTCACGCGACTGGTGTCCCGGACAGATGTTCCACTTTTTTCGGGACACCATCGTGAAACTGCCTTCGCATCTCGCCAAATCCCGCCACGGTGCTCCACATTTGCTCGCTTTAACGCACGCTTCCAGAAGGCCAGCCACTGGTCACTCGCGGTCACCAAGTCTTCGAAGGCGGACGTCAAAAAGAAAAGCATCACCATCGCCCACAAGCGAGTTGCCGACGATGATCTGAAAATGATTTTTCGGCCGCGGCTTTTAATGGAAGCGCAGTGACCTACTGGTTTCCGGCTTCCTAGGTTGGGCCTGTTCAGCGGTGGGCGGATTTCAGAACTTGCTCAACTGGGTGCCACCAGCAAAGCGCTGCCGGATCCTGGCGACCGCCGCCTCTTTTGGCGAGGTGACGGCGTTCCTGCGGCCGGG
>CBIHOK010000082.1:0-16599 GCA_966211575.1 uncultured Noviherbaspirillum sp. | reverse complement strand
TCGACAGCCAGGCATCGGTGAAGCGCCAGCCGAGCGACGGGTCCTTCTTGCCGTAATCCATGTGGCCGTAGATTTTCTTGCCGTCGAGTTCCTTCACGTCATTGGTGAAGAATTCGGCGATATCCTCGTAGGCCGACCAGTTCTGCGGCACGCCGAGGTCGTAGCCATACTTGGCCTTGAATTTTTCCTGCAGGTCCTTGCGGCCGAACCAGTCGGCGCGGAACCAGTACAGGTTCGCGAATTGCTGGTCGGGCAATTGATACATCTTGCCGTCCGGCGCAGTGGTGAAGCTGGTGCCGATGAAATCCTTGACGTCGAGATAGGGATCGGTAAATTCCTTGCCGGCACCCTTCATGTAATCCGACAGCGCCACCGTCTGGCCGTAACGGTAATGGGTGCCGATCAGGTCGGAATCGTTGACCCAGCCGTCGTAGATCGATTTGCCGGATTGCAGCGAGGTCTGCATCTTTTCGACCAGGTCGCCTTCCTGGATCACTTCATGGTTAACCTTGATTCCGGTGATTTCCTGGAACGCCTTGGCCAGCGTCTTCGATTCGTAGACGTGGGTATCGAGCGTTTCCGAGACCACGTTGATTTCGTTGATGCCGCGTTTCTTCAGCTTGGCCGCCGCGTCGATGAACCATTGCATCTCCTTGAGCTGTTGATCCTTGCTCATGGTCGACGGCTGGAACTCCTGCGATACCCATTTCTGCGCCGCCTGCATGTCGGCCCAGGCAGAACCCGAAGCAAGCATGGCAACGGCGGTAGCAAGCACTGTCAGTTTTAGTCTCATTTCTCCACCTTTTTTATTCCCCTCCCGAGGTCAGTAACGCGGAACGGACGGGAAGGTTCCCGCCCCGCGCCGAAACGCGGGTCAGCCCCAGCGCATCACTATCAGCAACACCACGAATCCGAGCGCCGCGGCAGCCCATTGCGCGAGATCGGTCAGGCCGGCCCACGCCAGGTTGATATAGGCAGCGCCTACCAGGCCAATGAACAGGCGGTCGCCGCGCGTGGTGCGAATCGGCAGGAAGCCCTTGCGCTCCACGGTCGGCGAACGCAGCTCCCAGATCGTCATCGCAATCAACACCGTCACCACCGCGGTAAAGAAAATCGCGACCGGCGTGGTCCAGGCCATCCAGGCAAATGCGTTTCCCATTTCATACCCTCCCCATCGCGAAACCCTTCGCGATGTAATTGCGAACGAACCAGATCACCAGTGCGCCCGGCACGATGGTGAGGACGCCGGCAGCCGCCAGCACCCCCCAATCCATGCCGGCGGCCGACACGGTGCGGGTCATGATCGCGGTGATCGGTTTCGCATGCACCGATGTCAGCGTGCGTGCCAGCAGCAATTCGACCCAGCTGAACATGAAGCAGAAGAACGCGGTGACGCCGATGCCGGACTTGATCATCGGCAGGAAGATCTTCACGAAGAATTTCGGAAAACTGTAGCCGTCGATGTAAGCGGTTTCGTCGATCTCTTTCGGGATGCCGGACATGAATCCCTCCAGGATCCAGACCGCCAGCGGCACGTTGAACACCATGTGCGCGAGCGCCACCGCGAGATGCGTATCCATCAGGCCCACCGTCGAATACAGCTGGAAGAACGGCAGCAGGAATACCGCGGGCGGCGTCATCCGATTGGTCAGCAGCCAGAAGAACAGGTGCTTGTCGCCCAGGAACGAGTAGCGCGAAAACGCGTAGGCGGCCGGCAGCGCCACGCCGACCGAGAACAGCATGTTCAGCGACACGATGATCATCGAGTTGATGTAGCCGCTGTACCAGGACGGATCGGTGAAGATCACCTTGAAGTTGTGGAAGGTCAGGTGCGCCGGCCACAGGCTCATGGTGCTGACGATCTCTTCATTGGTCTTGAGCGCCATGTTGAGCATCCAGTAGATCGGCAGCAGCGACAGCAGCAGATACAGCGTGAGGATGGGCGCGGTCCAGCGTTTGCGCATCATTTCTTGTCTCCGGTTCCGATGCGTTGCATCCAGTTGTAGAGCACGAAGCAGAACAGCAGGATGATCAGGAAATAGATCAGCGAGAAGGCTGCCGCCGGGCCCAGGTCGAACTGGCCGACCGCCTTCTGCGTCAGGTACTGCGACAGGAAGGTGGTGGCGTCGCCGGGTCCGCCGCCGGTCAGCACGAACGGCTCGGTATAGATCATGAAGCTGTCCATGAAGCGCAGCAGCACCGCGATCATCAGCACGCTGCGAAGCTTGGGCAGCTGGATGAAGCGGAACACCGCCCAGCGCGAGGCGCCATCGATGCGCGCCGCCTGATAGTAGGCGTCCGGGATCGCGCGCAGGCCGGCATAGCACAGCAGCGCTACCAGCGGCGTCCAGTGCCAGACGTCCATCACCAGCACGGTCAGCCACGCATCCGACGAGCTGCCGGTATAGTTGTAGCTGATTCCCATGTGGTTGATGCCGTAACCGAGCAAGCCGATGTCTCCGCGCCCGAAGATTTCCCAGATGGTGCCGACCACGTTCCATGGAATCAGCAGCGGCAGCGCGATGATCACCAGCGCCATCGAGGCGCGCCAGCCGCGCGCCGGCATGGTCAGCGAGATCAGGATGCCGAGCGGGATTTCGATGCCCAGCACCCACAGCGAAAACACCAGTTGCCGGTACAGTGCGCCGTGCAGTTCCTCGTCGCGCAGCACCTGGCGGAACCAGTCGAGTCCGACGAATACCTTCTGGGTGGGGCTGAGGATGTCCTGCACCGAATAATTCACGATCGTCATCAGCGGCAGGATCGCGGAAAACGAAACGCACAGCAGCACCGGCAGGATCAGGAACCAGGCGCGATTGTTATAGGACTTCATCTCAAGCCACCCGTTTGTCGTTGACGTAATAGAGAGTGCGTTGCTGCGGCAGCCGCAGCCAGACCCGGTCGCCGGGCGCCGCCCGCAGCCCGCGCAGCTTGGCGGCCAGCGTATGTCCGCCCAGCTTGAATTCGGCCAGGCAATGGGTGCCCAGATTGCGCACCGAGAGCACCGACGCGGCCGCGCTGTCGGCCTCCTGCCGCGAACTGCATTCGATGAATTCCGGGCGGATGCCGAGCGTGACCTTGCCGCGCTTTCCCTGCAGCGCGGACGCCGCCTGCCGCGACAGCGCGACGCTGCTGCCGTCGATATGCGCATGGCTGCCGTCGATCGTGCAGGGCAGCAGGTTCATGCCGGGATTGCCGATGAAGTAGCCGACGAAGGTGTGCGCCGGTTCCTCGAACAATTCCTGCGCGCTGCCGGCCTGCACCACCTCGCCCTGCGTCATCACCACCACCTTGTCGGCGAAGGTCAGCGCCTCGACCTGGTCGTGCGTCACGTAGATCAGCGAAAGCTTCAGCTCGTGATGAATTTCCTTGAGCTTGCGCCGCAACAGCCATTTCAGGTGCGGGTCGATCACGGTCAGCGGTTCGTCGAACAGCACCGCCGCCACGTCCGGCCGCACCAAGCCCCTGCCCAGCGAGATCTTTTGCTTCGCATCGACCGACAGCCCGCTGGCGCGGTGCTTCAGGTCATCCGACAATTCGAGCATTTCGGCAACCTGCTGTACGCGCTTGTTGATGTCGGCGCTTTTCCAGCCGCGGTTGCGCAACGGGAACGCCAAGTTGTCGAACACGGTCATCGTGTCGTAGATCACCGGGAACTGGAACACCTGCGCGATGTTGCGGGCTTCCGGCGCCAATGCGGTGACGTCCTTGCCGTCGAACAGCACGCGGCCCTGCGAGGGCCGCACCAGACCGGAAATGATGTTGAGCAGCGTGGTCTTGCCGCAGCCGGACGGGCCGAGCAGCGCATAGGCGCCGCCGTCGTCCCATTCCATCGTCATCGGCCGCAAGGCATAGTCGGACGGAGAGGCGGGATTCGGCTTGTAGGCGTGCGCCAGGTCAACGAGTTCGATACGGGCCATGCTTACACTCCAGCTTCAGACTGATCGGGCGCAAACAGCAGCGCGCCATCCGGGGCGAACAGGAACAGGTCTTCGGGGCGGCAGTACAGCCGGCAGGCGCTGCCGATCTCCAGCTCGTGCACGCCGGCCAGCTGCGCGACCAGCGAGATGCTGCCGCGCTGCAGGTGCACGTAGGTTTCGGAACCGCTGATTTCCGCCAGCTCGATTTCCGCATCGATCGGGAAATCGCCTTCCTGCAGCACCGCCCGCAGGCCATGGGCGCGCAGACCGAGCGTCACCGCCTTGTGTGGGCCGATCGCCTGCAGCTGGGCGGCGGTCAGCGGCAAGGTCAGGTCCGGATCGAGCCGGACGCCGCCGTCGGGCTGCAGCGTGCCCGGCATCAGATTGATCGGCGGATCGCTGAAAGTGCGTGCGGCCTGTACCGAGGCCGGTGCGTTGAATACGTCGAGCGTATCGCCATACTGCAGCAGCCGGCCTTCGTGCAGCACCGCGACATGGCCGCCGAGCTGCAAGGCTTCCAGCGGTTCGGTAGTCGCATAAACGACGGTGGTCCTGCCGTCCGCGAACAGGCTGCCGAGTTCCTCGCGCAGCTCTTCGCGCAGCTTGTAATCGAGATTGACCAGTGGTTCGTCCAGCAGCAGCAGGCCGGCATTCTTGATCAGCGCGCGCGCCAGCGCGGTGCGCTGCTGCTGGCCGCCCGACAGCTCGGCCGGCATGCGTTCCAGGTAGGGCGTGATGTGCAGGCGCTCGGCCATGTCGCGCACGCGGCGATCGATCTCGCCTGCCGGCACGCGCTGCAGGCGCAGCGGCGAGGCGATGTTCTCGTAGACCGTGAACGACGGATAGTTGATGAATTGCTGGTAGACCATCGCCAGGTCGCGCTCGCGCACCGGCACGCCGGTGACGTCGCGGCCGTCGACCAGCACGCGGCCGCTGCTGGGCCGCTCGAGTCCGGCCATCAGCCGCATCAGCGAGGTCTTGCCGGCGCGGGTCGTGCCGAGCAGCACGTTGATCGAGCCCGGCACCAGCTTCAGGTCGAGCGGATGGATATGGGTTTCCGCGCCAACCCGCTTGCTGACGTTTTCCAATGCTAGGAGCACCTTGTCTTCCTCCAATAAATCATTTTTCGGCGCCTGTTGTTTTGTCTGCGGTCGCCGGAATTTCTACTGTTGTTTCACTACCTGTTCATACGCTGCCTCCGCAACCATGCTTCCAGCCGTGCGGTGCTTCCGGGCGGCATGTGCAGGCCCAGCTTGCTGCGCCGCCAAAGTATGTCGTCGGCCGTCTGCGCCCACTCGTTACGCATCAGGTATTCGACTTCGGCCTGATACAGCGAGGGCAGGATTTCCTCACCCATATCGGCCACGCCGGCACGCCCCCCCAGCAGCAAGGCGGTCCGGGTGCCGTAGGCGCGCACATAGCGCGCGACCAGCGCCGGCGGCAGCCAGGCATATTTTTTCTGCTGCTGATGCGCGTAGCGATCGAATTCGAGAACCGCGCGCTTGCTGGGCCTGGGACCGAACAGGTCGCCACCCGGCAGGCAGGCATCGGCGGTCCATGCTCCGCGCCGCTCCGGCAGCGCCGACGCCAGCAGGTCGACCGCTTCCTCCGCGAGCTTGCGGAAGGTGGTGATCTTGCCGCCGAATACGGACAGCAGCGGCGCGCCCTCGGTGTCGAGTTCCAGCCGGTAGTCGCGCGTTACCGCGGATGCGCTGGATGCTTCGTCTTCGACCAGCGGACGCACGCCGGAATAGCTCCAGACCACGTCCGACGGCACGATGGCCTGGCGGAAGTAGCGGCTGCTCAGATCGCACAGATAGGCGATCTCGTCGTCGTCGATCGCGACCTTGTCGGGATTGCCGTGATAATCGACGTCGGTGGTGCCGATCAGCGTGAAGTCGTGCTCGTACGGAATCGCGAACACGATCCGGCCGTCCGGATGCTGGAAGATGTAGGCATACGGATGGTCGAACAGGCGCTTGACCACGATGTGGCTGCCCTTGATCAGGCGCAGCGATTTGGCCGGCGGGCGATGCGTGGCGGCCTGCAGGAAATGCGCGGTCCAGGGGCCGGCCGCATTCACCAGGCAGCGTGCGTTCACGTGGATTTCGCGACCGGCGCTACGCAGCACCGCACGCCAGCGATCGCCTTCGCGATGCGCCGATTCGCAGCAGGTGCGGGTCAGGATGGTGGCGCCCTTGTGGGCCGCATCGACGGCGTTGAGCACCACCAGCCGAGCATCATCGACCCAGCCGTCGGAATACACAAAGCCGCGCCCGAATTCCGGCTTGAGCGGCTTGCCGGCCGGGTGCCGGTGCAGATCGACGCCGCGCGAACCCTGCAGCAGTTCGCGCCGGGCCAGCCTGTCATACAGGAACAAGCCGAGACGGATCATCCAGCCTGGGCGCTGCCCCTTGTCGTGCGGCATGACAAAACGCAGCGGCCACATGATATGCGGCGCGGCGCGCAGCAGGACTTCGCGCTCGATCAGCGCTTTGCGCACCAGGCTGAATTCGTAGTACTCGAGATAGCGCAAGCCGCCATGGATCAGCTTGGTCGAAGCGGACGAGGTGTGCGACGCCAGGTCATCCTTCTCGCACAGCACCACCGACAGTCCGCGGCCCGCGGCGTCACGTGCGATACCGGCGCCGTTGACGCCGCCGCCGACCACCAGCAGGTCGCAGTCCATCGTTTCCACCCCGTTCTCCATCCGCGTCTCGCAGCTCAAGATGAGTTTGTGTAAGATGACAAGCGCGTACGATACGACAATACTCGAAAATAAATCAACAAGTTTTTGTCTTATTTTTTTCGTTTTTGTTCGTTTCAAGATGTTTTAGCCGATTTTCATTTTTTTACCGGAGAACCTGCATGGCTCTTAACCCCCGTCAAAGACGGCTTCTGGATGCAGTACGGCAACGCGCGACCATGTCGGTGGAGGAGCTGGCGCAAGAGCTGGACGTCACGCCGCAGACGGTGCGGCGTGACGTGAAGATGATGGAGGAAGCCAAGCTGCTGGCGCGCTACCATGGAGGCGTCGGCTTGCCGTCTTCGGTGGAGAACATCGACTACAGCCAGCGACAGGTGATGAACATCGATGCCAAGCGGCGGATCGCAAGCGCGGTGGCGCGCCAGGTGCCGGCCGGCTGCTCGCTGCTGATCAATATCGGCACCACCACCGAAGAAGTGGCGCGCGCCCTGGCACAGCACCACGGACTGCACGTGGTGACCAACAACCTGAACGTAGCCGCCATCCTGTCCGACAATCCGCACTGCGAAGTGATCATCGCCGGCGGCGTGGTGCGCGCGCGCGACCGCGGCATCATCGGCGAAGCGACCATCGACTTCATCCGCCAGTTCAAGGTCGACATCGGCATCATCGGCATTTCCAGTATCGAAGCGGATGGCACGCTACGCGACTTCGACCCGCGCGAAGTCAAGGTAGCGCAGGCGATCATCGAGCAGTCGCGCGAGGTGTGGCTGGTGGCGGATCACGACAAGTTCGGACGCCAGGCGCTGGTGCGGATGGCGCACCTGTCGCAAATCGACATGCTGTTTACCGATGCCAGGCCGCCGGAAGCGCTGGTCCGCGTGCTGAAGGAAGCGCGCGTCAAGCTGGTGGTCGCGCCGCAATGAAAAACGGCGCCCGCGGGCGCCGTTTTGGGGGAAGCTGACAGCCGGCTCAGCCGAGCTGGCCCAGCAGCGTTTCCGCATTCGACACTTCGAACTTGCCCGGCTGTTCGACGTTCAACTGCTTCACCACGCCGTCTTCAACCAGCATCGAATAACGCTGCGAGCGGGTGCCCATGCCGTTCTTACTGAAATCGGCATCCAGGCCAAGCGCCTTGCTGAACGCGGCGTTGCCGTCGGCCATCATGCGCACGATGCCGGTCGCCTTCTGATCGCGCCCCCAGGCGCCCATCACGAACGCATCATTGACCGAGATGCACCAGATCTCGTCGACGCCCTTGGCCTTGAGCGCGTCCGCATGCTTGACATAGCCGGGCACGTGCTTCGCCGAACAGGTCGGAGTATAGGCACCGGGCAGGCCGAAAATCGCGATCTTCTTGCCCTTGACCAACTCGCTGACATTGAAGGTGTTCGGGCCGAGCGAGCAGCCTTCGGATTCGACTTCGATGAATTCTGACAGTGTGCCTTCCGGCAGGCGGTCGCCGATCTTGATGGTCATGCTGAATTCCTTTCAACTGGGGTAGCTGTAAAGATGTGAAGTTTGCCACGGGATGAAAAACCGTGCCAGCCAACGAATCCGTCCGCCTTTACTTTCCGGGAATGAAGGCGTTGCAGTATTCAAGCTCGCGCTGACCGTGCTTGTTGATCCTTTGATAGGCGGCAGGCCCGACTTGAATGGCTACGTCGACATGATCACGCTCATTGCGCGCTACCGCATATATGGATTGGAACAATTGCCACCTGAATCTCAGTTGTTCTCCTCTGTCGCTGGCATCCGAGCGTACTCCCCACATTCTTAAGATCACATTCTTCCGGCAATTGGGCGCGGGAATAATGAATCTTTCTTTGGGGATGAGCACTTCAAATTGCCCATCGCCTTCATCAAATTCCTTTCTGCTTATGCCCTGTTTCGGCTCAATGCTGGCAATATCCTGTCTGCCGAGCTTGAACAAGAGGCTCGGCCGGGCAGGATTTCCTGCATGAGCAGCGGCTGCCGAGACGAGGAAACAAAGAACGGTTATGGGCAACCTCATAATTTCCGCTCCATTGTCTTGCGCCAGACTTCTACATAGCGTTTCCACGTTCCATGGCCGCCTTGAGTGTTGTAGTTATCTTTCCAGTAGTGCGCCATGCCTTCGACATCACCCTGTCTCGGCAGCGCCCCAGGCTTTCGCAGGTAATGGACTCCTGCCATCGCAGCCGCATATTTATCGTTCGTTTCAAGCGCCCCCAGCCTGTCGTCCGCTTCAGTTGCCAGCAGCGATGCCACTGCCTTGGCAAGTTGCAGCCTGTATTTCAGATAGTTTTTCCAGATATCGTCATGGGTATGCGGCTCCATCTGAAACAATCCTCTTGCAGGGCCTCCACCGAATTGCCTGCGATGCGGCAATCCGCTCTCTACTAACGCCGTTCCCAACAGCAACTCTTGAGACGCGGGATTCCACAAGCCGATTTTCAGCAAGGCCGGCTGGATTGTCTCATTCAAAAAATGGTCTGCCTGCGCTCTTGATGTCATGTTTCTTCTTGAAGAAGTTGACAGAAGCAAGCGGCAATATTGATATATCACTCAAACATTGTCAATTTACTATTATTTTGGATCACAAGAGCCTGCGCGGAAGAATCAATAGCGCGACAGGGAGGCAGCAAGAGGGAAGGCAGTGAAACAGACGGCTGTGGGGGCAGTCAGGCTGGAAAGCCAGCGGTGGTTATTTCAAAATACCGCTGGATTCCAGCCCGGGAGGAAACGACAGTTCAATCCGCCTGCTTGCGCAGGAAAGCCGGAATGTCGTAGGTTTCCATGCCGTTCTTTTCGAGCGCGCGCACCGTGTCCGACGCCGACTCGCGGCGCCATACCGCCGGCGCCTTCAGGCCGTCGAACGACGAGGATGCGTGCCCTGCCTGCGCTCCCGCCGCGGCGGCCATCACCGGCTCGTTGTGGGTGCCGGTACGCAGCATCGGGGTCTGCACCAGCTGCACGTTCTTGCGGCTGCGGCCCAGGCCGGTCGCGACCACGGTCACGCGGATGTCGTCACCCATCTTGTCGTCATACGCGATACCTTGCGCAATCGACGCATCCGGCGCGGCGAACGCGCGCACCGTTGCCATCACTTCCTTGATTTCCTTGCCTTTCAGGCTGCGGCTGGCGGTGACGTTGACCAGCACGCCGCGCGCGCCGGACAGGTCGATGCCGTCCAGCAGCGGCGACGCGACCGCCTGCTCGGCCGCGATGCGGGCACGATCGACGCCGGAAGCGGTGGCGGTACCCATCATCGCCTTGCCCTGCTCGCCCATGATGGTCTTGACGTCGTTGAAGTCGACGTTGATGTGGCCCGGCACGTTGATGATTTCGGCGATGCCGGCAACCGCGTTGTTGAGCACGTCGTCGGCATGCTGCAGCCATTCGATCATGCTGTCGTCTTCATAGATCTCTTCCAGCTTCTCGTTCAGGATCACGATCAGCGAATCGACGTGCTGCGACAGCGCATCCAGGCCTTCGTCGGCGATTTCCATGCACTTCGCGCCTTCGTAGGAGAACGGCTTGGACACCACCGCCACCGTCAGCGCACCCTGCTCCTTCGCCACCTGGGCCACGATAGGCGCCGCGCCGGTGCCGGTGCCGCCGCCCATGCCGGCCGCGATGAAGACCATGTGCGCGCCGCGCAATGCATCCTCGATGCGCGCACGCGATTCCTCCGCCAGCTTGCGGCCGACATCCGGCTTCATGCCGGCGCCGAGACCGGTCTCGCCGATCTGGATCACGTTGTGCGCCTTCGACTGGGCGAGCGCCTGCGCATCGGTATTGGCGGCGATGAATTCCACGCCGGATACGCCCTTGTTGATCATGTGCTGCACCGCATTGCCGCCTGCGCCGCCGACGCCGACGACCTTGATCACGGTGCCCAGATTCGCATTATCGATCATGTCGATTTCCATAATGACTCCCTATCAAAGTTGCAGTTGACAGTCGCCAGTCTCCACGCGGTGTGGGCACTGGCAACTGCAAACTGCGGTTGGACCAAGAAACAAAATCAAAAATTACCCAAAAACCACTCTTTCATGCGCTGCCATACCGCCTTCACCGAACCGTCCTGGCGCGTGACGAGATGCCCGCGCAGATACTGCTTCTTCGCCTCCAGCAACAGGCCCAGCACCGTCGAGTAGCGCGGACTGCGCACCACGTCGGCCAGTTGCCCGCTGTATTCCGGCACGCCGAGGCGCGCCGGCTTCAGGAAAATGTCTTCCGCCAGCTCGATCATGCCGGGCATCATCGCCGAGCCGCCGGTCAGCACCAGTCCCGACGACAGCACTTCCTCGTAGCCGGACTCGCGCACCACCTGGTGCACCAGCGCGAACAATTCCTCGACGCGCGGTTCGATCACCGCCGCGAGCGCCTGGCGCGACAGCGAGCGCGGACCGCGGTCGCCCAGGCCCGGCACTTCCAGCGTCTCGCCCGGATCGGCCAGCACCTGCTTGGCGACGCCGTAGCGCAGCTTGATTTCCTCGGCTTCGGCGGTCGGCGTGCGCACCGCCATCGCGATGTCGTTGGTGATCTGGTCGCCGGCAATCGGAATCACCGCGGTATGGCGGATCGCGCCTTCGGTGAAGATCGCGACGTCGGTGGTGCCGCCGCCGACGTCGATCAGCACCACGCCCAGTTCCTTCTCGTCCGGCGTCAGCACCGCGTCGGCCGATGCCATCGGCTGCAGGATCAGGTCCGAAACTTCAAGGCCGCAGCGGCGCACGCACTTGACGATGTTCTGCACCGCCGAGACCGCACCGGTCACGATGTGCACCTTTACTTCGAGCCGGATGCCGCTCATCCCGATCGGCTCGCGCACGTCTTCCTGGCTGTCGACGATGAATTCCTGCGGCACCGTGTGCAGCAATTGCTGGTCGGTCGGGATGTTGACCGCCTTCGCGGTCTCGATCACGCGCGAGACGTCGGCCGCGGTCACTTCCTTTTCCTTGATCGCGACCATGCCGCTGGAATTGAAGCTGCGGATATGGCTGCCGGCAATACCGGTATAGACGTTGCGGATCTTGCAGTCGGCCATCAGCTCGGCTTCCTCCAGCGCCCGCTGGATCGACTCGACGGTCGCCTCGATGTTGACCACCACCCCTTTTTTCAACCCCTTGGACTCGTGCTGGCCGAGGCCGATCACCTCGTGCCGTCCATTCGGCAGCACTTCGGCGACCACCGCCACCACTTTCGAGGTGCCGATATCGAGGCCCACGATCAGATTTTTCGCGTCTTTAGTCATGTTGCTCCGCTTGTTTTTTTACCCCTGGGCCCGAAAGCCAATCCCTCTGCCTTCAATGCAAGGCCATTCGGGTACCGCATATCCACACTTTCAATCCTGTCCTGCAGGCGCGCCACCAGCTTCGGATAGACGCTGACCAGGCGTTCGACCCGGTCCTTCAGCATCCTGTCGTTCTGTTCCCGCCCCAGTTCCACCGTCACGCCGTTGTCGAGCCGCACCGACCATGCATAGCGGCTCGACAGCTGAACCGCTTCCGGCGCCACCCCGAGCGGCGCAAACCAGCGCTGCAGGTCGCGATAGCGCGCCACCACTTCCTTTTCGCTGCCGGGCGGTCCCTCGAACTCGATCAGGTCGCCATCCTCTTCCGCTTCCGCCAGGTTGGCGGTAAACACGTCGCCCTTCACCGACAGCAGCCGCCCGTCGTCGCCCCAGGTGCCGAGCGGCCGATGTTCCTCGACCGCGACGATCAGCTTGTTTGGCCATTCGCGCCGCACGCTGGCGCTGCGCACCCACGGTACCGATTCGAACGCGGCCCGCACCGCATCCAGATCGGCGGTGAAGAAATTGCCCCGGATGCGCGGCAATGCCGAATTGCGTACCGTTGCCGGATCAACGTGCCGCAGCGGTGTTCCGCCGACACCTTCGATGCGAATCACCTTGAGCGTGAACATCGGCCGCTGCGCGAACCACCAGGCGCTGCTGCCGAGCACGCCCAGCAGCAGCGCCGCCAGCAGGGCGGCGGTCGCGGCATTCAGCATCTTGACGTCGTTCCACATGTCCGGTTCAGGCTGCTTGCCAGTCCTCCGAAGCTTTCAGATCGAGATCGGCCGAACGCAGGATCTCCACGCACAAGTCCTCGTAGCCGACACCCGCCGCCTTCGCCGACATCGGCACCAGAGAATGGCCGGTCATGCCCGGCGAAGTGTTGATCTCCAGCAGGAAAGGCTCGTCATCGGCGGCCCGCAGCATGAAATCGACGCGCGCCCAGCCGGCGCAGCCGAGCGCGTTGAACGCGCGTACCGCCAGCGACTGGATGCGCTTGGCCAGCGCGTCGTCGAGCGGGGCCGGGCACAGGTACTGGGTGTCGTCGCTGAAGTATTTGTTCTGGTAGTCGTAGTTTCCTTGCGGCGCGCGGATCTCGACGATGGGCAACGCACGCGCATTGCGTCCGGCGCCGAGCACCGGCACCGTCAGTTCGCGCCCGGAGATGAATTCCTCGGCCAGCACCACCTCGTCGTACTTGCGGCACAGGTCGAAACCGGCGCGCATCTCCGGATAGCCGGTCACCTTGCTGATGCCGATGGTCGAACCTTCGTGCGGCGCCTTCAGCATCAGCGGCAGGCCGAGCTCGTCCGGCATCTTGCGCAATTCTTCGTCGGCGGTCTCCTGCGAATCGAGCACCAGGAAACGCGGCGTCGGCAGCCCGTGGTTGAGCCAGATGCGCTTGGTCATCACCTTGTCCATCCCGATCGCGGAGGCCATCACGCCGGAACCGGTGTACGGGATACCGAGCTGTTCGAGCACGCCCTGCAGCGTGCCGTCCTCGCCGTAGCGGCCATGCAGCGCGATGAACACGCGGTCGAATTTTTCCGCGGCCAGTTCGGCCAGGCTGCGTTCGGCCGGGTCGAAGCCATGCGCGTCGATGCCCTTCGCCTGCAATGCCTTCAGCACGCCGCTACCGGACATCAGCGATACCTCGCGCTCGGTCGAACGGCCGCCGTAGAGCACGCCGACTTTTCCGAATTCCTTTTGGTCTTTCACATTCACGCTCATTGTTTGCTTCCCGATTGCGCCAGCTTCACCGGCACGCCGCTGATCGAACCCGCACCCATCGTCATCACCACGTCGCCGTCCTTCACCATGTTCAGGATGGTGTCCGGCATCTCGTTGATATCCTCGACGAAGATCGGCTCGACCTTGCCGAGCACGCGCAGCGCGTGCGCCAGGGCACGTCCGTCGGCGGCAACGATCGGCTGTTCGCCGGCCGCATACACTTCTGCCAGCACCAGCGCATCGACGCTCGACAGCACTTTCACGAAATCCTCGAACAAATCGCGCGTGCGGGTATAGCGGTGCGGCTGGAACGCCAGCACCAGCCGCCGTCCCGGATAGGCGCCGCGCGCCGCCGCCAGCGTCGCGGCGGTTTCGACCGGGTGGTGTCCGTAGTCGTCGACCAGCGTGAACGAACCGCCGCCCGGCAGCGGAATGTCGCCGTAGCGCGTGAAGCGGCGGCCGACGCCGTTGAATTCGCTTAATGCCTTTTGCGTCGCGGCATCGGCCACGCCGAGTTCGCGCGCGATCGCAACCGCCGCGCACGCGTTCTGCACGTTGTGCATGCCGGGCTGGTGCAGGCGCACCGCCAGTGGCGGGTAACCGTCCTGCAGCACGGTGAATTCCATGTGGCTGTTGACCGCCTTCGCATCGACCGCGCGCACCTGCGCTTCCTCGTGGAAACCATAGGTGGTGATCGGCTTGGAGATGAACGGCATGATCTCGCGCACGCTCGGATCATCGATGCACAGCATCGCCACGCCGTAGAACGGCAGGCGCTGGGTGAACTCGACGAACGCCTGCTTCAGCTTCGCGAAGCTATGGTCGTAGGTCTCCATGTGATCGGCGTCGATATTGGTGATCACCTCGATCACCGGCGACAGGTTCAGGAACGACGCATCCGACTCGTCCGCTTCGGCGACGATGAAGTCGCCGGTACCGAGCTTGGCATTGGCGCCGGCCTTGGTCAGCCGGCCGCCGATCACGAAGGTCGGATCGAGCCCTCCTTCGGCCAGCACGCTCGCCACCAGGCTGGTGGTGGTGGTCTTGCCGTGGGTGCCGGCGATCGCGATACCCTGCTTCAAGCGCATCAGTTCGGCCAGCATCATCGCGCGCGGCACGATCGGTATCCGTTTCGCGCGGGCCGCGGTCACTTCCGGATTGTCGGCCTTGACCGCGGTCGACGTCACCACCGCGTCGGCGCCGTCGACGTTTTCCGGCGCATGGCCCAGCGTTATCCGGGCGCCCAGTTCGGCCAGCCGCAGCGTGGCCGCGTTGCTGCCGAGATCGGAGCCGGAAACCGAATAGCCGAGCGTCAGCAGCACCTCGGCGATGCCGCTCATGCCGCTGCCGCCGATGCCGACGAAGTGAATGTTCTTGACCTTGTGCTTCATGCGTTTTTTATCCGTGTCTTGCCAGTTCTTCCAATACGTTCGCAATCGCCTCGTTTGCCTGCCGGCGGCCGATCGCGTAGGCCGCTTCCGCCATGGTCAGGCACTGTTCGCGCGTCAGCGATTGCAACAGCGCCACCAGCCGCTCGGCACCCAATTCCTTTTGCGGCAAATGGATTGCCGCCTTTTGCTGTTCCATCCACTGCGCGTTGTCGCGCTGGTGCGAGGTGGTCGATGCCATGAACGGCACCAGCACGCTGGCAACGCCGGCGGCCGTCAACTCCGATACGGTGATCGCGCCGGCCCGGCAGATCACGATATCGGCTTCCGCGTAGCGGCGCGGCATGTCGTCGATGAAATCGAGCACTTCGGCTTCCACCTGCGCAGCCGCGTAGGCGGCGCGCAGCGCATCGACATGCTGGCGCCCCGATTGGTGGGTGAGCAGCGGCCGTTGCGCTTCCGGCATTCGTGCCAGCGCGGCCGGCAGGCAATCGTTCAGCGCCTTCGCGCCGAGACTGCCGCCGACCACCAGCAGGCGCAGCCGGCCGCTGCGGCCCGCATGGCGTTGGGCCGGCGCCGGCAACGCCAGGATTTCCGCGCGCACCGGATTGCCGGTGACCAGCGCCTTGCCGGCGGCATTGCCGAAGTCGGCCGGGAATCCGAACAGCACCCGTTGCGCCAGCGGAGCCAGGGTCTTGTTCGACAACAGCAGCGCCGCGTCGGCATTCACCAGCGCCAGCGGCACGCCGCGCAGCTTGGCCGCCACGCCGCCCGGCACCGTTACGTAACCGCCCATGCCCAGCACCACGTCCGGCTTGCGGCGCCCGATGATGCCGAGGCAGGAGGCGAAGCCGGCCAGCAGCCTGAAGCCGCCGCGCAAGGTATGCAGCGCACCCTTGCCGCGCACGCCGGCAAAATCGATGGAATCCATCTCGATGCCGTGCTTCGGCACGATGTCGCGCTCCATCCCGTGCATCGTTCCCAGCCACGACACCTGCCAGCCGCGTTCGCGCATCGTTTGCGCAATGGCGAGGCCGGGGAAGATGTGGCCGCCAGTGCCGGCCGCCATGATCAGCAGGCACTTCATACGCGACCTCCGCGCATGAGCGGGCGATTGTGGCTGTGGCCGCTCGCTGGCGCTCCCTTGACTTTGCTGCGCAAAGTCAGCCGTCGCCGGAATAGCCCGCTCATACGCGACCTCCGCGCATGAGCACCCTATTCTCATAATCAATACGCAACAGGATCGCCAACCCGACACAGTTCAACAGCACGCCCGATCCGCCATAGCTCATCAACGGCAGCGTCAGCCCCTTGGTCGGCAGCAGGCCGAGGTTGACGCCCATGTTGATGAAAGCCTGCACGCCGATCCAGATGCCGATTCCCTTCGCGGCCAGGCCGGCGAACGTCAAGTCCATCGCGATCGACTGGCGGCCGATCTCGAACGCGCGCTTGACGATCCAGTAGAACAGCACCACCACCACCAGCACGCCGGCAAAGCCGAGTTCTTCGCCGATTACCGCCAGCAGAAAATCGGTATGCGCTTCCGGCAGGTACAGCAGCTTCTCCACG
>CBIHOK010000081.1:0-16608 GCA_966211575.1 uncultured Noviherbaspirillum sp. | reverse complement strand
AGGAAGATGTCGCCCTTGGAGAACGTGCCGCTGCGGCCTGCTTCATCGACGAAGGTCACAGTGCCTTCCAGCAGGTGCATCATTTCCATGTGGCGGAAGTACAGCGCGCGGCGGGTATAGGGAGTCGAGTCCCAGGTGCCGCAGGTGAATTCACCGTCCGCGCTCTTGTAGTCGGTGTAATTGCGGCACACCGGTGCCGGCGTGAGCAGCAGATCGGCTGCCGGCCCACCTGCCGACGGTCCCATTTCCGGGCCTTCCTCGATCGGCACGATGGCGCCATTGTCTGCCTGGCTCTTGTTGTAACGGATGAAGATCAGCGATACCGGTCCTTGTGCCGACCAGGTGAATGCCGCGCCGCGCTTGAGCACTGCACTCTGCTTCGGCCCAAGCGTCAACGTGGAACCTTGCTGCGTCAGTGTCAGGCTGCCTTCGTTGACGATGATGAATTCATCCGCCGGGAGGGACTGCACGGAGCCGCTGCCGGCGTCGAGCGTAATGACCCCTGCGGTCACGGGGCTCGGTTCCCAGTCCAGGACGCGGCGGTCGGAGAGGAAGCGGTCCGCTCCGGCCGCAGCGGTCACTGCGATGCCCAGGCTCTTGTCCCGCGCAAATGCACGCATATCGACAAAGGATCGCACCGTATCCAGGACGGCTTCTGCTTGCTGCAAATTCGACATGGGTATTCCCTAGATTCAAATAAGTTGGAATTACGCGGCCTGCGCGGCCCGTTTCGCGAAACGCGAGATGTGGTAATGCTCGATCGGCGTGCTCGTGGCGCCGGTATGGATCAGTTCCGCCATCACGTCGCCCACGCCCGGCCCCAGTTGGAAGCCTTCGCCGGAGAAGCCGAATGCGTAGTACAGGCCGGGCACGCGCGCGCTCGGCCCCATGACCGACCGGCTATCTTCCATGTAACCCTCGATCCCGCCCCAAACGCGGATGATGTTCAGGTGCTTGAATGCCGGCATCACGCGCGGCGCATTCTTCAGCTTGTACAGCGTTCTGCTCGGGTTCACGTAGGCGCGCCGATTCTCGATGTCCACCGGTTCATGGCCGCCGCCGCCGATGACGATATTGCCGCGCGCAACCTGGCGGAAGTAGACGAGTTGCTCGGGCACTTCCGAGATCGCACCAATGGTCGGACCGATGGCGTAAGGAACAGGTTCGGTGACGCACATCTGTGGTGATTTGACGATCATCGGCACCGGTTCACCGAAGCTGGTGCTGATGCGATTTCCCCATGCGCCGGCGGTGATGAGCGCCACCGGTGCGCGGAAGATGCGGCCATCGGCGGCGGTCACGCGGAAGTCCTCGCCTTCCTTTTCGACACTCACGATCTCGGTGTTTTCCAACACCTGCGCGCCTTCGCGCACCGCGGCTCGGCCGATCGCCGGCGCCGCCAGGCGGGGATTGGCATGACCGTCATAAGGAGCATAGCAACCCGCAGTGAGTTCCGGACCCAGGTAGGGAAAGCGTTCGTGCAACGCTTTCGCGCTCAGCATCTGCATGCCCAGGCCGAAGTCCTTCGCGTCCTCCGCATACTTTGCCATCCGTTCCTCGTGCGCCGGCGTGAAGCCAAGGCGCAGATGGCCGTTCAGCAAGAGCTCGGCATCGTCGTCGAACAATTCCTTGAACTTCAGCCAGATCCCGCGCGAGCGATTCGACAGCGGCAGTTCATAGACGGGGCGGCCCATCCGGCGCGTGTTGCCGAAGTTGACGCCGCTGGCTTGCTGGCCGATCAGTCCGCGCTCGAGCAGGATCACGGACACCCCGCGCTTGCGCAAAAAGAAGGCCGAGGAGGCTCCCATGATGCCTCCACCGACGATGATGACATCTGCTCTCTGCGCGTTCATTCCACTTCCTCCTGCACCGCCATCGACAGCGGCTTGACCGGCGCCTGGCCGCGCAGGCGCCCTACCTGTTCCACCGGAATGCCGGCGGCATGTGCAATGATTTCCGCCCCCGCGTGGCCGCAATAGCGTCCCTGGCAACGTCCCATGCCGACGCGGCACAAGGCCTTGGCGCGGTTCGCTTCCTGCGCGCCCTTCTCGCATACGGTGCGGCGCAGTTCGCCGGCCGTGATCGTTTCGCAACGACAGACGATGGCTTCGTCCGGCAATTGCGCCGCTTGCTGCGCCGGCCACGGGAAGGCTTGCGCGAGGCCCCGGCGGAAGCGGTCCATCTTTGCCTGTTCCGCCCGCAGTTTTTGCAAATCCTCTTCCGATACCTTGAACTTGAAATCCTTCAATACCGCCATCGCAGCCAGGCGGCCGCCGATCTCGGCGGCATCCGCGCCCAGCACCTTCATGCCATCGCCGGCCAGGTAGACACCCGGCACCGAGGTGCGGCCGTCTTCCCCGACTTCGGGCTGCCACTGGCGCGTTTCGTGATCGAAACGGAAGGCGCAGCGCGCGAGGTCGGCCAGCTGCGTTTCGGGGCGCAGGTGATAACCCATCCCCACCGCATCGCATTCGAAGGAGCGCTCGTTGCCGCGACTGTCGCGGATGACCACGCCTTGCACGCCGGTCTCGGGCGAGCCCTTGATTTCCAGCGGGGTGATGCCGGTCAGCACCTGCACGCCTTCGCGTTTCAGGCTCGCCACCAGCGCAAAGCCATTGCGCAGCACGGCCGGGCGCGCCAGCAGCTTCGGCAGCGCGGCGATGCGGCGCATGAACGGCGAGGTGTCGAGCACCGCCGCCACGTTGGCACCGGCCTTCACGTATTGCGAGGCCACCAGGTACAGCAGCGGGCCGGTGCCCATGAACACGACCTGGCGGCCGATGGCGCAGGCTTGCGCCTTCAAGGCGATCTGCGACGCACCCAGGCTGTAGGTGCCGGCGTAGTGCCAGCCCTTGACCGGCATCAGCCGATCGGTGGCGCCGGAGCAGATCACCAACGCGTCGTAGGGCAAGGCCTTGGTGCGCTGGTTGCTCGTGACGTGCACCTTGCCGTCCGCGATGTTCCACGCCAGCGTCTCGGGCAGGTAATCGATCTTGCCGCCGGATTCGCCACACAAGGCCTCGAAGCTCTCGTGCAAAGATTGCGCCTTGTCCGCTTCCGTGCCGTAGAGCTTGGCATAGGGGCGCGTGAAATTTTCCGGCTGGCGGCGATAGATCTGGCCGCCGTCGCGCCGGTTCTCGTCGATCACGGTCGGACGCAGGCCGGCTGCGGCCAGGGTCTCGGCGCAGCGCACGCCCGAGGGGCCGGCGCCGATGACGATTACGCGAGGTTGGCCCATGTCGCCTCCGGTTGTTTCGTTACGATATGCATTCCTTCTGCAACGACAGTGGTGCAGGCGCGCAGCCGCTCGCCGCCCGCGGTCCACACCCAGCAATCCTGGCAGGCGCCCATCAGGCAGAAGCCGGCGCGCTTGCCGTCGCCGAACTCCGATTCGCGCAGGTGCCGCACGTTGTTGAGCAGGGCGACCATCAGCGTGTCCCCGGCGAGTGCTTCGACCGTATGGCCGTCGATGACGAGGCGCACGCGTGCACGGTTGGTTTCCGCCAAACGGACAAATCTCTGGCTCATGCCACGTCTCCTTCCACCAGTCGCAGCGGCGTCTGTATGTCGCGCAATGCCGCCTCAGAGTGATGGCAGAGGATGCTGCCGCCGTTGTCGAGCATCTGGCGTGGCGGCGGCAGGTTGTTGCACACGCCGTCCACGCGCAGCGAGCAGCGATCGAGGAAGGAGCAGATGCCGCGCGTCTGCCCGGCCGATACCAGCGGCGGCAGCGACGACGGATTGCGTTCGCCCACTTCTTCCAGCCAGCCGCGGCGCAAGGCCGGCACCGACGAAATCAGCAGATGCGAATATGGATGGAAAGGCGGCAGCGCCAGCGCTTCGCGCTTGCGCGCTTCCACTTTGTGGCCGGCATACATCACCACGATATCGTCGCAGATGGCGCGCACCGTGTTGATGTCATGACTGATGAACATGTACGACACGTTCAGTTCCTTGCGCAGCTCGGCCATCAGTTCGAGGATGGCGGCGCCGACCACGGTATCGAGCGCGGACGTGACTTCGTCGCACAGGATCAGGTCGGGCTGCGCGGCCAGCGCGCGCGCCAGGTTGATGCGCTGCTTCTGGCCCCCGGACAGTTCGCCTGGCAACCGGTCTGCGACCGTGGACGGCAAACGCACCAGGTCGAGCAGTTGCCGTACCCGCTTGCGGCACGCCTCGCCCTTCATGCCATGGTAGAACTCCAGCGGACGGCCGAGAATGCGTTCGATGCTGTGCAAAGGATTGAGCGCGGTATCGGCATTCTGGAACACGAACTGGATACGGCGGAATTGCTCGCGCGTGCGTCCGTCGAGCGTGGGCGCAAGCCGCTTGCCGTCCAGCAGGATCTCGCCTTCCGACGGCGCGACCATGCCGGCAATCGCGCGCGCCAGCGTGGTCTTGCCGGAGCCGGATTCGCCGATCACGCCAATGGTGGCGCCGCGCGGGATGACGAGGTTGACGTCGTGCAGCACGCACTTGACCGGCACGCCGCGTTTTGCCACGCCATAGGACGCATACAGGCCGCGCACTTCCAGCAGCGGATGCTCCTGCGACGGTTTGACCTCGACGCTGGCGTTATTGCGCTTGGGCGCGATCGCGGCCAACAGGCTCTTGGTATAGGGATGGGCGGGCGCCGTCAGGATCTGCTCGGTGCGGCCCGTTTCGCGGATCTCGCCGTCGCGCAGCACCACGATGCGGTCGGCCATCTGCGCCACCACCGCCAGGTCGTGCGAGACATAGACCGCCGTGCTGCCGCGTTCCTTGACTACCTTCTTGAAGGCGCGCAACACCTCGATCTGCGTCGTCACGTCCAGCGCCGTGGTCGGCTCGTCCATGATCACCAGTTCCGGGTCGGTGATCATGGCCATCGCCGCCATCAGGCGCTGCAACTGGCCGCCCGACACCTGGTGCGGGTAGCGCGAGCCGATCTTTTCCGGCTCCGGCAGCGCCAGCGCGCGGAACAGCTCGACCGCCTTGGCTTCGGCTGCTTCCCGCGACATCAGCTTATGGATCATCGCGCTCTCGACCACCTGGTCCATCAGCCGCTTGGCCGGATTGAAGGAGGCGGCGGCGCTTTGCGCAATGTAGGAGACCGCACGGCCGCGCAACTTCGCCAGCTGGCTTTCGTTCATCGCGAGCACCTGGTGCCCGGCGACGGTCACCGTGCCGCCGGCGAGGCGGCAGCCGGCGCGGGCATAACCCATCAGCGCCAGTGCGATGGTGGTCTTGCCCGAACCGGACTCGCCGATCAGTGCGAGCACCTCGCCTTTTTGAATCGAAAAATCGGCGCCGTGGACGATGGGCACATCCTCGCCCATGTCATTGCGGGCGGTGACCCGCAGGCCCGATACCTTGACGATCTCATTCATCTTGTTGCTCATGTCAACCCTCGCTTCCACGGCGCTTGCGGCCGACCAGACTGTCGATGGCCATGTTGACGCCGATGGTCAACGTCGCGATGGCGATGGCCGGCACGATCACCGCAGGCGCGCCTTCGGAGAGGCCGATGATGTTTTCGCGAACCAGCGATCCCCAGTCGGCCTCCGGCGGCTGGATGCCGAGCCCGAGGAAACTCAGGCCGGAGAGCATCAGCACGATGAACAGGAAGCGCAGGCCAAAGTCGGCCAGCACCGGACGGAACATGTTGGGCAGCATCTCGAAGAGGGTGATGTAGAGCAGGCTCTCGCCACGCGCCCGCGCCGCCTGCACATAGTCCATCGCCTGCACATTCACTGCCAGGGCACGCGCAATGCGGTAGGCGCCGGGCATGTAGCTCACCGCGGCCGTCAGGATGAGCAGCGGCACCGAGGCGCCGAACCCGGCCACGATGATCAGCGCCAGCAGTTTGCTGGGGATGCTGATCATGGTGTCGATGATGCGACTGACAACAGTGTCGAACCAGCCGCCTGCAGCCGCGGCGCACAAGGCCAGCGCCGTGCCGATGGAACTGGCCAGCAGCACTGCGGCCAGCGCTACACCGATGGTGTACGGCGCGCCGTGCAGGATGCGGGAGAGCATGTCGCGCCCGAGATAGTCGGTGCCCAGCGGATACTTCGCGCTCATCGGCGCGAACACATCGTTGCCGACGACGCCGCCGACACCATGCGACGCAATGGTAGGACCGATCAGGGCCATCAGCAACCAGAACGCGACGATCGCGATGCCGATCATGCCCGCGATCGGCAGGCGGGGGCGCGGCTTGCGCTTGGCCGCGGGAGCAATAACGGGAGTATTCAAGGATTTCATTTCCGCAGCCTCGGGTTGGAAAGAATGGCGCACACGTCGGCCACGGTCAGCAGCACCAGATAACCGGCACAGAACAGCATGGCGCAGGCTTGCACCACCGGCATGTCGCGCATGGTGACGGAGTCGACCATCAGGCTGGCGATGCCCGGATAGTTGAAGATCGATTCGACGATGATGACGCCGCCGATCAGGTAGGCCAGCGACAGCGCCACCGCGTTGGCGATGGGGCCGATGGCGTTGGGCAGCGCATGGAACAGCACCATGCGGATCGGTCGTACGCCCTTCAGGCGCGCCATCTCGACGTAGGAGGAATTTAACTGGTCGATCACCGCGGCGCGGGTCATGCGCGCCATCTGCGCCACGATCACGCAGCACAGCGTCATCACCGGCATCGCATATACGCGCAGGAACTGGCCGAGGGTGTGGATGTCTTCGGTGCGCGACAGCGCCGACAGCCAGCGCAGCTTGACGGCGAACACCAGCACCGCCACGGTGGCGATCAGGAATTCCGGCACCGACACCGTCCACACCGTCGCCACGCTGACCGTGCGGTCGAACAGCGAGCCGCGGTACATCGCGGCCACGATGCCGATGGCCAGCGCGACCGGCACCGACACGGCCGTCGTCGCTGCGGCCAGCATCAGCGAGTTCGGCAGGCGTGAGCCGATCAGCTCTGCCACCGGCAAGCCGTTGGCCAGGGCAATGCCGGGGTTGCCGGTCAAGAGCCCGCCCAGCCACTGGAAATACCGGACATGGGCAGGCAGGTCCAGCCCGAACTTGGCCCGCAGGGCGGCAACCAGTTCAGGCGTGGCTTCCTGGCCGAGCAAGGCTTGCGCTGCATCGCCCGGCAACAGGTTGGTGATCGTGAAGATCACGACCGAAACGGCCAGCAGTGTCAGCACACCGACACCGAGCCGATTGATGACGAGTCGTACAGTGGTACTGTCCATGATTCATCTTTCCTTAGTGAAGCGGCCGATGCGGTGCAGACCTTGCGCCGGCATCGGCCATGCGCCATCAGGCGTCGAGCCAGACGTTCTCGGCAAACATGTAGCCCATCATGCCGCCCATCGGGTGCGGGCTCAAGCCCTTGAGCTTGTTGGTGAAGCCGTCGAGCGAGTTGTTGAACATCGGGATGCCGATGCCGCCGTGCTCATTCACCAGCACCTGCATGTCGGCATACATCTGCTTGCGCTTGGCTTCATTGGTTTCGCCGCGTGCGGCCACCAGCAACTGGTCGAACTGCTCGTTCTTCCAGCCCGATTCATTCATCGACGCATCGGACTTGAAGAACAGCGTGAACATCAGGTCGACGGTCGGGCGCGGATTGATGTTGCCGAACGAGAGAGGATGCTTGGCCCAGTGGTTCGACCAGTAGCCGTCCGGCGGCATGCGCTTGATGTCCAGGTTCAGGCCGACCTTTTGCGCCGACAGCTGCAGGAGCTGCGCGGTGTCGACCGAACCGGTGGCGGCCGTCGAACACACCAGCGGCAGCGTCATGCCGGCCATGCCGGATTTCTGCAGGTGGAACTTGGCCTTGTCGAGATCGTAGCCCCGCTGCGGCAAGCCGGCGAAGTAGTAGCGGTTGCTCGGCTGGACCGGCTGGTCGTTGCCGATGATGCCGTAACCGCGCATGGAGACCTTGCGGATCTGTTCTCGGTCCATCATGTACTTCATCGCCAGCACGAAGTCCGGGTTCTTCACCGGGCCGAGGTTGTCGCGCATGATGAGGTTGGTGTAATTGCCGGTCTTCGACTCCATCAACGAGCAGCCGGACTCGGGCGTGAAGCTCGGCGCCGAACGCGGGTTGAGCGCATTGATGAGATGCACGTCACCCGACATCAGCGCGTTCACGCGCGCGGCTTCGTCGGGGATCGAGAAGTATTCGATCTCGTCGAGGTAGGGCTTGCCCGGCTTCCAGTAGTTGTCGTTGCGCACGCTGATCGAGCGCACGCCCGGCCTGAATTCCTTGCACTTGTACGGACCGGTGCCGTTGGCGGTGCTGAAATCGGTGGCGCCATCCCTGACGATGGCGAAATGGGAAGTGCCCAGCAGTGCCGGCAGGTCGGCATTGGCCGCCGCCAGCTTGATCTGGACTTCGTTCGGGCCGGTCGCCTTCACTTCCGCAAACTCTTCGGCCACCTGCTTGACCTTGGAAGCAGTGGCGGGATTCTTGTGGCGCATCAGCGAGTACACCACGTCCGCCGAAGTGAGCGGTTTGCCGTCATGGAAACGCACATCCTTGCGCAGCTTGACGGTCCACAGCATCCCGTCCTTGGTGCTGATCGCTTCGGCCAGCTCCATCTGCGGAGCAAGCTTGGTGTCGATGGTGGTCAGGCAGTTGTAGAACATGAAGTGGCGCACATAGTCGGCGAGGTTGCCGCCCCTGGCCGGGTCCAGCGTGTCCGCGGTCGAACCGGTGCCGACGGCGACGCGGATCTTGCCGCCCTTCTTCGGAGTCTGGGCAAAGGCGGTGCCTGCATGCGTGAGCAAGCCGCCGGCGGTGGTGGCCATCATGCCTCCGGCCAGCAAGGTACGCATCACGTCGCGGCGCGTGACGCCGCGCTTGAAGTCGTCGGCGATGCGCTCGCCGATCTCGGCATGCTGCGGGTTGACGATGTCGATTTTCTTGTTGCTCATGTTTGCCTCCTCAAGAGTCTTGAATGAATGTTACGGCTGTCTTTCTCTTTGTACTACTGTCCGATTGCACCGACCAGATCTCCCTTCGATCAATGCAACCAATCCTGCAACCGATAGTAGGCGCCTACGATCGGCAAAAACCAGGGCTTGCCGAAATGACCCGGCACTGCCGGCCATTCCAGTTCCCGCCATGGATTCTGTTCGGGGCTGCCGGCCATGACATCGGCCATCACCTGCCCCATGTGCACGGACATCTGTACGCCATGTCCGCTGTATCCCGTCGAGTAGTACATTCCGCGATGCTCTCCCGCACGCGGCAGACGGTCCGCGGTCATATCGACCAGTCCGCCCCAGCAGTAATCGATACGCACGTCACGCAGCTCCGAGAAGAACTCTTCCATCGCGGCGCGCAGGATGCGCCCGCTCTTCTGGTCGGAACGCGGATTGGACATCGCAAAACGCGCGCGCCCGCCAAAGATCAAACGATTGTCTGGCGAGACGCGGAAGTAGTTGCCGATGTTCTTCGAGGTGACGTAGTTGCGGCGCTGCGGCAGAAGGCGATCCAGCAAGGCCTTGTCCAGCGGTTCGGTACCGATGATGAAGCTACCCACCGAGATCATGCGACGGCGGAAATGGAAGAACGGACCCGTGCGGGAATTTCCCGTGGCCAGCAGCACCTGTCCGGCGTCGATGGCGCCGCGTGCACTGGTGACGCGGAAGCCGCCGTCGGAACGGCGCTCCAACCCTGTCACCGGCGCATGTTCGACAACCTGTGCGCCGTTTCGCACGGCGGCGTGCGCAAGCCCAATACCGAACTTGCCCATGTGCATCTGCGCGCTGGTTTTCTGCAGCAGGCCGCCAAAGAATTTTCCGGAGCCGACTTCGGCCCGGATGTGGGCCGCCGGCACCATCTCGACATGCGGGTCGACCTCGCGCCGCAGCAAGTCGCAGGCGCGCGCCAGCTTGTCGTAGTGCTCCGGCTTGGCGGCCAGCTTCAGCCTGCCGACACGCGCGAAGTCGCAGGCAATGCTCTCCTGTTGGACCACCCTCTCGACCGTATCGACCGACGCTTCATAGGCCTTATAGAAAGCGCGCGCCTTCTCCACGCCGAGACGTGCAGCCAGCGAACCGAAGTCATGTGCCAGACCGCTGTTGCAATGCCCGCCGTTGCGGCCGGACGCTTCACCCACAACACGGCCGGCTTCGAGCACGACCACGGAGGCGCCGCGCCTGGCCAGCGCCAGCGCCGCCGACAACCCGGTAAAACCCGCTCCGACCACGACGACGTCGGTACGTCCGGCAACCGGTCCTTGCGTACCGCCGGTGAAGGCAGGTGCGGTATCGAGCCAATAGGATTCCAGTTTCATCGCTGCGTCCTGTTATGGTGGCTTTCCGGGTTCATGTGCATCGTGCTTACAGACCAACGAGGGCCGGCAGACCGCTCAGGTCCTTCATTTCGTGGGAACCCCAGACCGGCCAGCTCGGCTCGTGGCCGCGCGCGATGAACGCTCTGTTCTTGATGCCGATGTCGTCCGCCGACAGGTGGTCGTAGCGATAGCTCGACGACACATGCAGGATGTCTTCCGGGTTGCAGCCCAACTGATCGATCATGTATTCGAAAGCCTGCAGACGCGGCTTGTAGGCTTGCGCCTGCTCCGCGGTGTAGACGCGGTAGAACGGCGCACCCAGCTTCTCGATGCTGTGGGGCATCAGATCATTCATGGAGTTGGAGAGGATCACCAACTTGTATTCCTTTGCCAGCTTGGCCAGCGCATTTGGAACGTCCGGATGCGGATTCCAGGTCTTCACGGCCTCGTAAAACTCCAGGCCTTCGTTGTCGCGGCACTCGACACCCCAGCGACGGCAGGTACGCTCGACGGAGTTGCACAGGATCTCGTCGTACGGCCTGAAGTCGCCCATCACCTCGTCCAGGCGATAGCGCGCGAAGTCGGTCGTGAACTGCTGCATGTTCTCGGGAGAGACGCGGTCGGCGAACAGTTCTTCCATCTTCTCCTTCATCTGGAAGTTGATCAGCGTTCCGTAGCAGTCGAAGGAAATGTATTTTGGCCTCAGGTTGGTGGTCATGATTCGGGTTCCTCTATGTGACAAATTCCTGCCTACGGAGTCGCTGCATCCGGTCGGCGGCTCAGGTTCGGGAAGCACGTCCGCGCTTGCGATCGTCATTGCGCTCAACCCGCAATTCGCACTCGTCGGAACGCCATCTCCTGATGAGCATTACATCACTCCTGCCCTGCATGAATATCCCGTTTTGACGGGATCCCAACACAGAAACATTGGTATTTGAAGCGCTGCTCAGCATAGTTTGCTGCGCTCGGCATCGATCGCATCGGCACTGCAGCAACGGCGGCGTTTCCGCTCTCTGCAACGACGAGATTGCATGCCGAAGCAGAAAATGCCGAACCTCGCATCTCAGCCTTCCTTCGCGAAATCGACCAGCACGCTCTTGATGCGCAGGTTCGCTTCGTAGGCCTGGCGGCCCAGGTCCTTGCCGATGCCTGAGCGCTTGTAGCCGCCGGTCGGGATCACGTAATCCGAGCTGCGGCCGTAACGATTGATCCACACCGTGCCCGCCTCGATGCCGCGCGCCATGCGCAATGCACGGCCGATGTCGGCGGTATGCACGCCGGCCGCCAGCCCATACTCCGGATGGTCGGCCAGCACAAGTGCCTCATCCTCGTCGTCGAAGACCTGCACGGCGATTACCGGCCCGAAGATTTCCCCCTTCACCGCCTCCGTGCGGCTGTCGACATCGGTGAGGATGGTCGGCTGGTAGAACGCGCCATCGTTCCCGGTGGGGATACGCGCACCGCCGGCAACGATTCGCCCGCCGTCCGCCACCGCGCGCTGCACGATGCCGTCGACGCGCTCCATTTCCCGCCTCGAAATGATCGGGCTCAAGGTGGTGCCGGCATCCCAGGTATTGCCCGCCTTGAGTTCGGCAAAGATCGCGGCAAGGCGCTCGATGAAGCGGTCCGCGATCGCGCGCTGCACGATCAGGCGCGATCCGGCCACGCACACCTGGCCGGCATTGAGCGTGATGGCGCGCGCGACGGTGCGTGCGGTCTTTTCCATGTCGGGCACGTCGGCGAACACCAGCTGCGGGCTCTTGCCGCCCAACTCCAGCGTCACCGACTTGGTGCCGTTTTCGGCGCAGGCGGCCATGATGGCCGCGCCGGTCCTGGTCGAACCGGTGAAGGTGACCTTCGAAATTTTCGGATGGCGGCACAAGGCATCGCCGGTCGTGCGGCCGTCGCCCTGCACGATGTTGAAGATTCCCTTCGGCATCCCAGCCTCGATCGCCAGCTCGGCGATGCGCAGCACGCTGAACGGCGTCATCTCGGACGGCTTGAGGACGACGGCATTGCCTGCGGCCAAGGCCGGCGCGACCTTCCACGACCCCATCACGAGCGGCAGGTTCCAGGGAGCGATGGCGCCGACGACGCCATAGGGTTCCGCGATCGTCATGCCGAGATGGTCGGTGCGGGTCGGGGCGACCTCGCCGCCGATCTTGTCCGCCCACTCCGCGAAGAAGCGGATACCGTCTGCGGTGAACGGCACGTCCCAGCTTGCCGCATCCTTGATCGTCCGCGTCGAACCGATCGCCTCGAGCGGCGCCAGGGTTTTCACATCGGCATCGATCAGGTCCGCCCAACGGCGCAGGATGCGCGCGCGTTCGCGCGGTGCGCAGCGCGCCCAGTCGCTGTTCTTGTAGGTGCGCCAGGAATCCTGCACCGCCTGGTCGACGAGATCCGCGTTCGCCACCGGCACGCCGGCATAGCTCCTGCCGTCGGACGGACGCTTCACGTCCATCGTGTCCGCGCCACCCTCCAGATGGCGGCCGCCGATAAAATGCGCACTACGCACCGCAACCTGATCCGGGTCGAAGCGTTCCATAACTTATCCTTTCCGTGAATGCGAACGGGACCGGCGCAAGGAATGCCAGCCGGGCCAATGACTGCCGTGAAGGAATTTTAAGATCGCGCCCGAAGCATTTTCTGTGGTTTCAGCCACCCTGTACGGCACAAGCTTTCGTTCTGATCCGGCGGATGAACGATCATGTGGAATTGCGTTTACCCCGTCGTCAGTTGCTCTTGCCTGTGGCAAGATGACGGCAATCGCAAGAGTCCAGGAACGATCAACGCCGCACAAAAGCGAGACCGCTTTTGTTGCCGCAGCAGGCAAGGCAGATGAGGAGCAAGGGATGAAAGATCGAAAGGCAAACGGCGCCGTCCAATACCGCAGGATGACGGCGAATGACTTGCCGGCGGCGCACAAGTTGTCGCTGTCGGCGCGATGGCCACATCGTCTGGAAGACTGGAAGTTCATCCACGAATTGGGCGAAGGCATCGTCGCCGAAGACGCGTCCGGCGTGGTCGGCACTGTCATGTGCTGGCTCCATGGTCCCGACTACGCGTCGCTGGGCATGACGATCGTCTCGCCGGACCATCAGCACAAAGGCATCGCAACGGAACTGGTTTCCCGCATCCTGAAGCATATCGGCGACCGCACGACCCTGCTGAATACCACCGCGAACGGCCTGCCGTTGTTTGAAAGTTTCGGCTTTGTCTGGAGCGGCTGGGGCCACCGGCATCAGGGCAGCGTCTTCCGCACCCCTTTCCTGCCGCTCGGCGCAGGCGAGCGGATCCGGCCGATCAGCCCGCGGGACGAAGCCGCCCTGGCGGATATGGCCAGCCGCTCGACCGGCATGCCGCGCGCCACCGTGATCAAGCATTTGCTGGCAGTCGCCGACGTGGTCGCCATCGACCGCTACGGCGAGCTGATCGCGTTTGCCGCACTGCGCAAATTCGGACTCGGCTATGTCATCGGCCCGGTCGTCGCGCCCGATGCCGACCGTGCCAAGGCCCTGATCGCCCATTGGGCTGGTACACAGGCCGGTTCCTTCGTGCGGGTCGACGTACCCGAGGGCAGCGGACTCAGCCACTGGCTCACCGAAATGGGCCTGGTTCAGGTCGACGAGACGGTGATCTCGATGACGCGCGGCGAACCGCCACGGCCCGAACCCTCGGTCACACGCTTCGCGCTGCTCAGCCATTCGCTCGGCTAGAACCGCTAAAACGCAATGGCGGGCAGGAAGGAAGCCCGCCTCCCGTTCAGACACTGCTTCCCGGTGGAATCTGTTACGTTCATTCGCTGAAGACGAGTTGACACGCAAGGAAAATGCCATGACAGCCCAAACGACCGATACCGCAATCACTTACCGCCGCATGACCGAACACGACCAACCCGCAGCCCGTGCGCTTTCGCAAGCCGTGCGCTGGCCGCATCGCCCCGAAGACTGGCAATTCGTCCTTCGCTTGGGCAGCGGCTTTGTCGCAGAGACAGGCGATACCGTTGTCGGCACCGCGCTGTGCTGGAAGCAGGGCAGCCGACATGGTTCGCTAGGGATGATCATCGTGTCGCCGGAACACCAGGGCAAAGGCATCGGGCGCGGACTGATGAACCTGGTACTGGAGGAACTCGGCGAGCGCTGCGCGCTGCTGATCGCGACTCCGGCTGGACAGCCGCTCTATGAAAGCCTCGGATTCAAGGCCATCGGCGCCATTCACCAGCATCAGGGCACGATGACAACCAGGGCGCGCGCTGCCCTTCCCGAGGGAGAAAACGTCCGCCTGGCCGAACCGGCCGACGTCGCAAGGATCATCGAGCTGGCGAACCGCGCCACCGGCATGTCGCGCGACGAACTGTTGAAGCAGCTCGCGGCCATCGGCGAGCTCGCCGTTCTGGAACGCCGTGGCGAACTTGCGGGCTTCGCTGTCATGCGTCGCTTCGGCCGCGGCCACGCGATCGGTCCGCTGGTGGCGCCCGACAGCGAATCTGCGAAGGCATTGATTGCGCACTGGTCGGGCGCCTACGCCGGATCCTTCGTGCGCATCGACGTCACGGCCGACAGCGGTCTGGGTGCCTGGCTGGCGGAGGCGGGACTGCCGCAGGTGGATGCCGGCGTCACGATGGCGCGCAATGGCGTACCGGCGCGGGATGAGACCGTCCGGCAGTTTGCCATCGTCAATCAGGCGCTTTGCTGACGGCGGAAACCGTTCGTCACAAGGTCCTGCGATCCGGTGGACGGAGCGCGAAAATCGGCACCATGATTGCTTACGCCGGACGCTCCTTCAATGCCGCCGACAGACTCGCCCTCGTCAATACCTCCGGGCGCAGGATGTCGTCCAGTTCGTCCTTGCTGAGCAATCCCCGGGCCAGTACCAGATCGGGAATCGCCCGTCCGCTCTCGAGCGCTTCCTTGGCGATCGAGGTGGCATTGCCGTAGCCTATGTATGGATTGAGCGCGGTGACGATGCCGATCGACCGCTCTACCCCTAGCCGCAGTTGCTCGCGATTGGCAGTGATGCCCGTCACGCAATTCCGGGCCAGGGTTCGGCACCCGGCGCACAGGTGCTTCAGGCTCCTGAACAGGCTGTATGCGATGATCGGCTCGAAGGCGTTGAGCTGCAACTGCCCGTTTTCGGCGGCATAACCGATGGTCAAATCATTGCCGATCACCTCGTAGGCGATCTGGTTGACCACTTCGGGGATCACCGGGTTGACCTTCCCGGGCATGATGCTGGAACCGGCCTGCATCGGCGGCAGGTTGATCTCCCCGAGGCCGGCACGCGGCCCGGACGACAGCAGGCGCAGATCGCTGCACGTCTTGGAAAGCTTGATGGCGGTTCGCCGCAGCACACTCGAGAGCTGAACGAAGGCGCCGGTATCCTGGGTCGCGGCGATGAAGTCCCGCGCAGGAACCAACGGCAAGCCGGTGATCTCGGAGAGATGCTCGCACACCTGCTCCGCGTAAAAGGGATGCGCGTTGATTCCGGTACCGATGGCAGTGGCGCCGAGGTTGATTTCCTGCAACTGCCGGGCAGTTTCCCGGATCAGTGCCCGATCATCCTCCAGCATCACGCGGTACGCGGAAAATTCCTGGCCGAGTGTCATGGGCACCGCGTCCTGCAGTTGCGTTCGCCCCATCTTGATGATGGAGGAAAACTCTTTTGCCTTTGACGCAAATGCCGCAATCAACTCGTCCATCGCCGCCAGCAGGCGCTGCGTCATCAAATACGAGGCCAGCTTGAGCGCCGTCGGGTAGACGTCGTTGGTGCTTTGGCTCATGTTGACATGCTCGTTCGGATGCAACCGCGCATAATCGCCTCGCGGATAGCCCATCAGCTCCAGGCAGCGGTTGGCAATGACCTCGTTCGCGTTCATGTTGGTCGAAGTGCCTGCGCCGCCCTGGATGGCATCGACAATGAATTCATCGTGCAGCTTGCCCGCGCCGATCTCGTCGCATACGATGGCGATGAGGTTCGCCTTGTCACCGTCGAGTAGCCCGAGATCCCGATTTGCCAGGGCCGCGGCTTTCTTGATGCGGGCCAGCGCGACGATCAGCTCGGAATAGTGCCCGATCGGCACGCCGCTGATCGGGAAATTTTCAACGGCACGCAGGGTATGAATGCCATAGTAGGCATGCGCCGGAACCTCTCTTGAACCCAGCAGGTCGCTCTCGACGCGATACGGGCCATCCGCTTCTTGTGTCAGCCTCATTGTTCTTTCCTCGTGCGATTGTTCGATGACGCGCCGGTTACCGGACCTGCTTCAGCTGCTCCAGAATGGCCGGGTTTTCCAGCGTAGACACGTCCTGGGTAATTTCCTCGCCCTTGGCCAGCACGCGCAGCAGGCGCCGCA
>CBIHOK010000080.1:0-16721 GCA_966211575.1 uncultured Noviherbaspirillum sp. | reverse complement strand
CGATCCTGCTCGGTTATGTGCTGGGGCCGATGGTGGAAGAGAATTTCCGCCGGGCGCTGGTGCTGTCGCACGGGAAGATGAGCGTGTTCATCGAGCGGCCGATCAGCGGCGTGTTCATCGGCATCTGCACGTTGCTGGTGGTGGTGCAGCTCGGGTTCTGGCTGCGCCGCCTGCTGAAGGCGCGGGCGGCGGCGAAGAAGACCGACGAGCCATTCTTGGCCGGAGCGACTAAGGACGCGTGAAGCGCTTACGGCTTATAACCATCTTTTCAGAGATCTCTTCAACGGCCTCTTCTCTTCGTTTCCATCAGCCGCTGGGAAATCAGCGCGGCCTGTTCCCGCATCAGGCCGATCACTTCCGGCAAGCGCTGCTGGGTCAGGCGCATCGAAATCGCCGCCACGCTGATTGCCGCTATCGGCTCACCCCGCGGGCCCGGCACCGCCACCGCCACCGCGCTGGTGCCGGGCATGACGCCGGCGGCGCGGTAGGCATAGCCCTTGGCACGCGTGGTTTTCAGCCATTCGTTGAGACGGGCCTGGGTAATGCCGAGGTGCGCGAGGCGCTGCTGGTTTATCTTGATCAACTGGCGCGCTTCCTCTTCCGGCAGCAGTGCCATCAGGGCAATGCCGCCGACACCTACGCCCAGCGGACGACGCACGCCGACTTCGATCGACATCACTTTCACCGGATAGGTGCCGAGCTTGCGGTCGACGCAGATGGAATCGACCCCGCTGCGGATGGTGAGGTACACGGTGTCGCCGACCTGTTCGCTGATATGCCGCAGGTAGGGATCGGCGATCGCGCGGATCGGGAAGCGGGCAGTGCGGGCCAGCCCGAGCAGCGAGACTTCCGGACCCACCATGTAGCGCCGCGAACCGGGATCCTGTTCCACCGCCATTTCTTCGATCAGCACGCGCAGGATGCGGTGGACGCTGGGGCGGCTCAGCCCCGAATCGCGAACGATGTCGGTCAGGCGTACACCCTGATCCTGGCCCGCGGCCAGGATGCGCAGGATGCGCAATGCGCGCCGGATACTCTGTGCGCCTCCGGTCTGCTGGCCGCCCTCTTCAAGGCTGTCGTCACCGGTGTCCGATGGCGATGCTTCCGGTACGGGTGATTTCGCGCGTGGCATGGCCTTACTCCCGGGTGACGGTCTTTGCGGTTTGCTTGATCGTCTGCATCGTAACAATCTCGCCCAGCTTCGCATAGTTCGGTCCGCCCAGGCGGCAGGTCGGCCTCAGCTTCGCGGTATCGATCTTGCCGTTTTCATAGAGCCCGTCGCGCACGTGGAAGGCCAGCACTTCGCCCACGTAAAACTCGGCGCCGGTATCGCCGAACGGAATCACCTGGCGCAGCCGGCATTCCATGCTGACCGGCGCGATCGCCAAGCGCGGAGTGGCGATATGGTCCGACGGCAACGTCTCCAGGCCGAGATGATCGACTTCGCTGACTTCCGGCGGATGCTCGACCGCGCTCAAATGAATTTTCTCGATCATGGTTTCGTCGCCGACGTTGACCACGAATTCCCCGTTCGCGTGGATATTCGCGCCGGTGTCCTTGCGGATGCCGGCCTTGCGGCCGATGTTGATGCCGACCATCGGCGGCTTGTTCGACACGAAGGTGAAGCATGAAAACGGCGCGAGGTTGACGCCGTGCGGCGACAGCGTCGTGATCCACGCGATCGGGCGGGGAACGACCACGCCGGTCATCAAGCGATAGGTTTGTTCCGGCCCCAGGGCGTCCGCATCGATTTTCATTTTCAAGGCCTTGTTCAGTTGAAAGAAGAGACGGCTCTAAGGTAGCCAGCGGCCGCCCACCGGTCAATACAATGTGGAATTCAAATGTCCATATTGTGGACGTTTTTCGAGATTTTCTATTGCGACCGCTTTCCCCTTGCCTTTACATTGAATAGGCAATTTTTGCGGCTCGCTCCGCATCACATCAAAGGAGACACGAATGAAAAAGACCATGACCCTCGCCCTGGCTTCGCTCGCGCTGGCCGCCTCGTTCGGCGCACAGGCTGCCCAGTGGCCCGACAAGCCGGTGAAGATCGTCGTTCCGTACCCGCCGGGCGGCAACGTGGATACCGCCGCGCGCGTGATCGCGCCCGGCCTGGAACAGGCTTTCGGACAGTCTTTCATCGTCGAGAACCGGCCCGGCGCGGGCGGCATGATCGCGGCCGAATACGTGGCCCGTTCCGAGCCTGACGGCTACACGCTGTTCATGGCGGCGAACGGTCCGTTGCTGTACAGCCCGCTGATTTTCGGCCGTCACTCCTATACCTGGAAAAAGGATTTCGTGCCGATCAGCACGGTGTCGCTGACGCCGATGGTGCTTGAAGTCAATCCTTCGCTTTCGGTCAAGACCGTAGGCGAACTGATTGCGCTGGCAAAGAAGGAGCCGGGAAAACTGAACATGGCTTCGCCCGGCGCCGGCACCAGCAACCACTTGCTGAGCGAACTGCTGCAAGCGAAGTCGGGCGCCACCTGGACTACCGTCCACTACAAGGGCAACGCTCCCGCGACCACCGACCTGCTGGCCGGACAGGTGCAGTTCGCATTCGACCAGGTATCGGTGGCCTTGCCGTTCATCAAGGAGCACAAGCTGCGCCCGCTGGCGGTATCGTCCGAACATCGCCTGCCGCAATTGCCGGACGTTCCCACATTGGAAGAGTCCGGCTTGAAGGGCGTGCATGCGGAAACCTTTACCGGGCTGCTGGCGCCCGCCGGCACGCCGCAGGACATAGCGAACCGGGTCAGCGCGGCACTGCAGAAGATACTGCGCGAAAAGAAGGTCGTGCAGAAGTTCGACGCCATCGGCGCCCAGGCGCAGGCCTCGACCCCGGAGCAATTCGTGCAGCGACTGCAGCACGAGGATTCGGTCTGGATCCCGGTCATCAAGAACGCCCATATCAGCGCCCGGTAACCCCATCGACGAGCAAGACATGAAACGAAAAAGCATCTACGCGGAAGGCTTCAGCCACAAGAACCCGATACCGGCCGCCTGCCGCATCGGCAACATGCTGTACTCGGGCAGCATCCAGGGCACCCATCCGGAAGACGGCAAGTACGGCGATACGCTGGAGCGCCAGTGCGAACTGATGTTCGACCACGTGCGCAGGATCGTCGACGCGGCCGGCTGCAGCACCGACGACATCATCAAGATGACGGTATGGATGCGGGACCGGAGCCAGCGCGCCGCGCTCAACGCAGTATGGCTGAAGATGTTTCCCGACCCCGAATCGCGGCCGGCGCGGCATACGATGGTCGCCGCGCTGGACGGCGACAAGCTCATCGAATGCGATTTCATCGCCTGTATCAACTGACTCCACTGCGCTAACCGAGGAATTCCCATGCCAGAGTATTTGCCGTTCAACCCCAATCCGCGGGCACCGCAGCCGCTGCCGCCGGCACGCAGCTGCGACAGCCAGTTCCATGTGTTCGGCCCGCGCGAACGCTACCCGGTGCGGCCTGGCGCGGTATACGAGATGCCGCAGGCGACCATCGAAGTGGCGCTCCGTCTGCACAAGACGCTGGGCATCGAGCGCGGCGTGATCGTGCAGGCGACCACTTACGGCGCCGACCACCAGGTGGTGCTGGATGCGCTCGAGATCGCCGGCCCGAATTATCGCGGCTGCGCGAATGCGCTGGTGCTGCTCGAACGCGACGATGCCTACCTCGCCCGCCTGCACGACGCAGGCATCCGCGGCGCCCGCTTCAACCGCCAGGGCCTGGGCGTGGCGATGTCGAACGCGGATTTCGAGCGCGCGATGGCGCGCGTGCGCGAGCTTGGCTGGTACGTGAAGTTCCAGCCCGAAGCGAGCGGCGTGTTCGAGCAGTCGGCGCTGTTCGAAAACCTCGACGTCCCGGTGGTCATCGACCACATGGGGCGGCCCGATCCGGAGCAGGGTAGCGCCGACCGCAGCCTGCGCAAGGTGTGCTCGCTGCTGGAGCGCGGCAATTTCTGGGTGATGCTGTCGCTCGCCGAGAAAGTGTCGAAAACCGGCTTCCCCTGGGACGACGTGGTGCCGCTGGCGCAGGCCTGCATCGAAGCCGCGCCGGATCGCGTGATCTGGGGCAGCGACTGGCCGCACCCGGTATCGGTGAAGCAGCCGCCCAACGAGGGCGACCTGCTGGAACTGCTGTACCGCTTCGCGCCCGATCCGGTTACGCGCCGGAAGATCCTGGTCGACAATCCCGCGCAACTGTTCGGGTTCGACGCATGAAACTGCTCTCTTTTGCCATCGACGGCCGGCGCAGCTTCGGCGTCGCCACCGAGGCCGGCGTCATCGATCTCGGCGGCCGGCTGGATCCCGGCATCCGCTCGCTGCGCGGTGCGCTCGCCGCAGATGCCGTCCCGCGCATCGCGGAACTCGCGCAACGGGCGAAACCGGACTTCGCGCTCGATCAGCTGCGCTTGCTGCCGCCGATCCCGGCACCGGAAAAGATCATCTGCGTCGGCGTCAATTACGCGCACCGCAACGCCGAATACAAGGACGGCTCGGAGCAGCCGAAATACCCGAGCGTGTTTCCGCGCTTTCCCGGTTCCTTCACCGGCCACCGGGGCGAGCTGATCCGTCCGCTGGAATCGACGCAGCTCGACTACGAAGGCGAGATCGCGATCGTGATCGGCAAGGGCGGGCGCCGCATTCCGGTCGAGGAAGCCGAGAGCCATATCGGCGGCCTGACCTGCCTCAACGAAGGCACGGTCCGCGACTGGATCAAGCACGGCAAATTCAACGTCACGCAGGGCAAGAATTTCGATTCCTCGGGCGCGATCGGCCCCTGGATGGTGACGGCCGATGAATTTTCCGGCTACGACGACCTGACGGTGACAACCCGGGTCAACGGCGAGGTGCGCCAGCACGACAGCACCGCCAACCTGATGTTCCCGTTCCGCTTCCTGATCCACTACATCTCGTTGTGGACCACGCTGCGGCCGGGCGACATCATCAGCACCGGCACGCCGATCGGCGCCGGGGTGCGCTTCGATCCGCCGCGCTTCCTGGTTCCCGGCGACGTGGTGGAAGTGGAAGTATCGGGTGTCGGCGTGCTGTCGAACACCGTGGCCGACGATCGTATGGAAGGAAGAAACGATGCTCACTGATGCACAGCGCCGCGAGGCGGCGCAGCTCCTGATGGATGCGGAACGCAATGTCTCGCCGGTCACGCAGCTGGACAAGACGTTTCCCGGCATGGAGATCGCGGATTCCTATGCGATCCAGCAGGAAATCCTGTCCGCCAAGCTGAAGGCGGGCGCCAAGCTGCGCGGACACAAGATCGGCCTGACGTCGAAGGCGATGCAGGCGACGGTCGGCATCGACGAACCGGATTACGGCCACCTGCTCGACAACATGTTCTACCAGGACGGCGATTCGATTCCGGTCGAGCGCTTCATCGTGCCGCGCGTGGAAGTCGAGCTGGCTTTCATCCTGGGCAAGCCTTTGAAAGGGCCGGGCGTCACGCTGTTCGATGTGCTGCGCGCCACCGAGTACGTGGTGCCGGCGCTGGAACTGATCGACGGGCGCAGCCAGTATCCGCGCAAGATCGTCGACAACATCGCTGACAACGCAGCGGCGGCCGGCATCATCCTCGGCGGCCGCACTGTGCGTCCGGACGACATCGACCTGCGCTGGGTCGCCGCACTGCTGTACCGGAATGGCGTGATCGAGGAATCCGGCGTGTCGGCGGCGGTGCTGGGCCATCCGGCGATGGGCATTGCCTGGCTGGCCAACAAGGTGGGACCGTTCGGCACCGCGCTGGAAGCCGGCCACGTGCTGCTGGCCGGCTCCTTCACCCGCACCGTGGCGGTCGCCAAGGGCGACACCATTCATGCCGATTACGGTCCGCTCGGCAGCATATCGGTCCACTTTTCATAGGCATTCTCATGGAACTTCCCGTCAATCGATTCAAGCGCGCGATCCTGTCCGGCACCCACCAGCTCGGGCTGTGGACGACGCTGGCCAGCCATTACTGCACCGAGGTGGTGGCAGGCTCCGGGTTCGACTGGCTGCTGCTCGATACCGAGCACTCGCCGAACGAAGTGGACATGGTGCTGACGCAATTGCAGGCGGTGGCGCCGTACCCGTCCTCGGCGGTGGTGCGGCCGGCCTGGAACGACAAGGTGCTGATCAAGCGCATGCTCGATATCGGTGCCCAGACCATCCTCTTGCCCTACGTGCAGAGCGAAGACGAGGCGGCGGCGGCGGTGGCGGCCGCCCGCTATGCGCCGCGCGGAATACGCGGCGTGGGCGGCACCGTTCGCGCCAGCCGGTTCGGCCGGGTGGCCGACTACATGGCATTGTGCGAACAGGAGCTGTGCGTGCTGGTCCAGGTCGAGACGCGCGAAGCGCTCGATCAGCTGGAGCGGATTGCGCGGGTGGATGGCGTGGACGGCGTCTTTATCGGCCCCGCGGACCTGGCGGCGAGCCTGGGCCACCCGGGAAACCCCGGCCATCCCGAGGTGCAGGGCGCGGTCGAAGATGCGATACGGCGCGTGCTGGCCTGCAAAAAGGCGCCGGGCATCCTGACCGCCGACGAGAAGCTTGCGCACCGCTACATCGAGCTCGGCACGCTGTTTACGGCGGTCGGCATCGATGCGGTGATTCTCGCCCGCGAAACGGAAAAGCTCGCTGCCCGCTTCCGCCGCGCCTAAGGTGTCCGGATTCTATTCCCCGCTGTCCTGCACATTGCCCACGCGAAGAGACAGCGGCCAACTGACCCGGCGCCGCGCTTCGGGGTCGCCCCACACCTTGCGCAGTTCTTCTTCGAGAGCCGGCACCGGGTTGGTTCCCAGTGCTTTCTCGGCGGCTTTGACGGAAGACCACGTGGTGGCATAGCCCACCAGGTCGGCCAGATTCCACGACACTTCGATCGCCAGCTGCGGAAGCTGCCGCTCCTTGAACGGAAAAGGCAGATTCCGATAACCCTCTTCGACGTGACGCCGCTCGGCAGGCCAGTAGGGGCCGACGACGTCGTGGTAGAAATGCTGGATGATCGGATCCGCCGAACCTTCGACGTGCAGGATGCCGTATGTGATGAGCGCAATGGCAGCATCGGGCCGTGCGACGCGGCGTACCTCGCCGTAAAACTTTTCCAGGTCCAGCCAGTGGGCCGCTTGCGCTACCGTGATCAGGTCGACGCTGTTGTCGGGAACGCCGCTGTCTTCCGCCAGGGCCGCCCGGTATGTCACTCCTTCGCGAGGCTGGGCCTTCTCTATCTGGGCGGCGCTGGCGTCGGTGGCAACCACTGCCTCGAAGCGTTCCGCGAGCAACACCGATAACTGTCCGGTTCCGCAGCCGCAGTCGAGCGCCAGTTTGCGCCCCGGACTGATCTTCGCCAGCTCGTCGACAAGCTGGATCGGGTAAGTGGGCCGATGGGCGGCGTAGTTGGCCGAACCGGAGGAAAAGTGATCCTTGAAGTTTGCTGTTGCCATGAATGCCTTTGCTTTCCTGATGAGTTGATGCGGTGTAGCCGGTGCCCCGGCCTGCCATCCATACCATGGCGGGACGCGGCATTCGAGAGGGGAAGGTATCGGTTTTCAATATACCACTTCGCCTGGCGCTGCTGCGGCGGGCGATCAGAGTGAAAACCGCTGCCGAACGTGAACCGGGAGCGGCCGAATGTGCAACAAAAGATGCACGGTTCGGTCCGTTCGGACTTACGTCGGAGCGGCAATCGTGCCACAATAATGTGTTTCCGTACGGAAATATAAAACTCAGTGCCGGCACTCCCGGCTCCATTACAGGAGAACCTTATGTCCCTGCGAACCTTGCGGGTAGGCCCACGACTTGCCCTGGGATTCGGTGTCGTGCTGGCGATCCTGGTTGGCGTGGCCGCTGCCAGTATCATCATCACCGAGATCAACAAGAACCGGCTGCTGACCGGAATCGAAACGGCCAACGCGAAGGCGGAACTGGTCGAAGCGATGAAGAGTGGATTGCTGCAGGGCGGGATCGCCATGCGCAACATGCTCAATCCGGCGGCCGTGGAAAGCCAGAAGGCGCGGGTCGAGAAGCAGAGAGAGCGCTACGCCAAGGCGCGCGCGGACCTGATGAAGCTGCCGTTGACGAAACCGGAGCGCGACCTGCTCGACGAGATTGCCCATTGGGATGAGCAGACGCGCGGCCGCTATGTATTGGCCATGCACCAGGCCGAGCAGATGAACAGCGAAGGCGCGGCCTCGATCATCACCAGCTACATCGATCCCTTCAACCTGAAGGCGGTCGCGGCGATCGATCGCCTGCTGCAATTGCAGCAGGCGCACACGCGCAGCGTCATGGCCGATTCGGTGCAGGCCGATCATCAGTTGATGCAGGTACTGATTGCAATCAGTCTGGTGGCCGTGCTGCTTGGCGCCGCCATCGCCTGGCGCATCACGCGCAGCATCACCGTGCCGCTGTCGGAAGGCGCGCTGGTGGCGGCCCGGGTGGCGGAAGGCGATCTCAGCCAGGTGATTCATGATCCCGCGCGGGACGAGACCGGGCAACTGGTGGCCGCGCTCGGCAGGATGAATGCCGGCCTGGGCGAGATCGTCGGCAAGGTGCGCTCGGCCAGCGAATCCCTGGCGGTGGCAGCGCGCGAAATCGCCAGCGGCAATGCCGACCTGTCGCACCGCACCGAGTCACAGGCTGCCTCGCTGGAGGAGACCGCATCGGCGATGGAGGAACTCACCGGCACCGTGACGCAGAATGCCGAACATGCGCGCGAAGCGAACCGGCTGGTGGCTTCGGCCGCGCAAGTGGCCGAACGCGGCGGCGATGTGGTGGGCAAGGTGGTGCAGACCATGGGCGAGATCCGGACCAGCTCGGGACAGATCGTCGACATCATCGGCGTGATCGACGGGATTGCGTTCCAGACCAATATCCTGGCGCTGAACGCAGCGGTGGAAGCGGCGCGCGCCGGCGAACAGGGCAGGGGATTCGCGGTGGTCGCCGGCGAAGTGCGCAACCTGGCGCAGCGCTCCGCGGCAGCGGCAAAGGAAATCAAGCAGCTGATCGGCAACTCGGTGGAAAAGGTGGATGCCGGCGGCAAGCTGGTGGAGGAAGCCGGCGCCACGATGAACGATGTGGTGGGCAGCGTGCGCCGGGTGTCGTCGATCATGGCCGAGATCCTGGCAGCCAGCGACGAGCAGAGCGCCGGCATCACCCAGGTGAACGCCAGCATCGCGCAGATGGATGCCGCCACCCAGCAGAATGCGGCGCTGGTGGAGCAGGCGGCTGCCGCTGCGCAGAGCATGCAGCAGCAGACACAGTTGCTGGAACGGGCGGTGGAGGCATTCCGGTTGTCGGGCTCCGCAGACCAGCAGCGGGATGAGCAGGCGCAAGAGGCATTGACGGCCCCGCAATACGCTCGGCTTCAGCTTGTCGGCTAGCTTTTGTCCGGCAAGCCGGCGCGCGGCCCGGGCCGTGCGCCGCGCCGGTATCGTCCATTTTCCATGGAGCTGTTTTCGGCAGCGCGGCCAGCGCCAAATCGCCGGCGCGGGTGATTTCAGCATCCCGCGCCACATCGCTTCCACCTCGGCCCGATGCGGCCGTTCCCGGACCGCGCATCACCCTTGCCGGTCCGTCTTCTTGTTTCCAATGCAAGGCCCTTTCCTGCCGGAATAGTCTCCGACGGACGCCGGATAGCCCTTCCGGCACGCACCGTCATTCCAAAAATTTCAAATGAAAACGTTTACTCTTCAAAAGAAAACGTTTACATTTCTAAAAAAACGATAACTTCCTCAATTCAATTCAAGGAGCCGTCATGAGACATTTCCCCCTGCTTGCCGTGGCCGCAGCGCTTGCCGTCTGCCTTCCGGCGCACGCCCAGTCCGCTTATCCGAACAAGCCGATCCGGATCGTGGTGCCGTTTGCCGCCGGCGGCGGCGTCGATATCCTGACGCGCACGCTCGCCCAGCAAATGTCGGAAGACATGGGGCAATCGATCATCGTCGAGAACAAGCCGGGCGCCGGAGGCAACCTCGGCCTCGAAAGCGTGGCAAAGGCCGCGCCGGACGGTTATACGCTGGTGATGGCGACGACCGGCACGCAAACCATCAATCCCGGCATCTACAAGAATCTTCCGTTCAATGCCCAAAAGGACTTCAGCCCGATCAGCCTGATCGCCTCGGTGCCGAACCTGCTGGTCGAAAATGATCAAGTCCCGGCCAAGTCTGTCAAGGAACTGGTGGCGCTGGCCAAGGCAAAGCCGGGCAAGCTGTCGTTCGCCTCGTTCGGCTATGGCACGTCCAATCATTTGTCGGGCGAATTGCTCAAGCAGATGACCGGCATCGATGTCCTGCACGTGCCGTACAAGAAGGCGCCGCAGGCGATTACCGAGCTGATCGGGCACCGGGTGAGCTTCGCGTTCGTCAACATGCCGCTCGCGCTGCCGCACGTGCAGGCCGGACGGCTGCGCGCGCTGGCCGTTACCGGCCATACCCGCTCGGCGACGCTGCCCGATGTTCCGACCATGAACGAAGCGGGGGTGCCGGGCTTTTTCGTGGAATCGTGGTACGGTCTGATGGCGCCCGCCGGCACGCCGAGCGCGGTGGTCCAGCGCCTGCATGACGAGGTGGTGGCCGCGCTCGCGAAGCCGTTCGTCAAGGATCGCTTCGCCAAGCAGGGCGCGGAGGTCGTGTCCGATACCCCGGCCGAATTCGCGGCAATGATCAAGACCGAAACCGCGCGCTGGGCGGAGATCATCAAGAAATCCGGCGCGCACATCGATTAGGAACACGGGTAAATCCATGGCAAACAAGCGCGAACGACAGCCGAACATCGTGTTGATCATGGCGGACCAGATGGCGGCGGCGCCGTTGCCGGTGTACGGCGGCAAGGTGGTGAAGGCGCCGCACCTGGAGCAGCTGGCGCAACGCGGCACCGTGTTCGACGCCGCCTACTGCAATTCGCCGATTTGCGCGCCTTCGCGCTTCTCTATGCTGAGCGGACGATTGCCGACCGCCATCGGCGCGTTCGACAATGCCAGCGAGTTTGCGGCATCCACCCCGACGCTCGCCCACTACCTGTGCGCCGCCGGCTATCGCACCATCCTGGCCGGGAAAATGCATTTCATCGGCCCCGACCAGTTGCACGGGTACGAGGAACGCGTGGTGACGGACATCTACCCGGCCGACTTCGCGTGGACGCCGAACTGGCTGGCCGGCCCCACCGACAAGCCGTCCGGGATCAGCATGCAAAACGTGATCCAGTCCGGGAAGTGCGTGCGCAGTCTGCAGATGGATTACGACGACGAGGTCGAATTCTGGGCCAACCAGAAACTGTACGACCTGGCACGCGAGCCCGAGCAGAAGCCGTTCTTCATGACGGTATCCTTCAGTCATCCGCATCCGCCGTTCACGGTCGGCGCCGACTATTGGGACCGCTATCGCCACGAAGACATCGACATGCCGGCGGTGCCGGAAATCCCGCTGGCGCAGCGGGATATCCATAGCCAGTGGCTGCATCTGTCGCACGGCGCGGACCACCAGCCGATTACCGAGGACCAGCTGCGCAATGCCCGGCATGCGTACTACGGCATGATCTCCTACGTGGACGACAAGGTCGGCCGTCTGCTGGCCACGCTGGAGCAGTGCGGGATGCGCGACAATACCGTGGTCGTCTTCACTTCCGACCATGGCGAAATGCTGGGCGAGCGAGGCATGTGGTACAAGCAGAGCTTTTTCGAACAGTCGGTGCGGGTGCCGCTGATCGTCGCCGCGCCCGGAGGGCGGGATGGCCGGCGCGTGGTGGCACCGGTATCGCTGGTGGACCTGCTGCCGACGTTGGCCGAGCTGGCCGGCGTCGAGCCCGACTGGGCCGATCCGATAGACGGCAACTCGTTCGCGCCCTTGATGGAGTGGAGCGGCGACGCCGCCGAACGGCAGGTGATCGCGGAGTACACCGACATGGGCGTGATCGCGCCGGCCCGCATGATCCGGCGCGGCGACTTCAAGTACATTTACACCCATGGCCACCCGGCGCAGCTGTACGACCTGGGCAAGGATCCGCACGAGTTGCATGACCTGGCCGGGCAAGCCGAGTGGAACAGCGTCGAAGCCGATCTGCGCAGCAGGCTGCTGGACGGCTGGGACCCGGAAGCGGTGCATCGCCAGATACTGGCGAGCCAGCGGCGCCGGCTGTTCCTGAAGGAAGTCGCCCGCCGCTCGGGCCGTTTTCCGGACTGGAGCTACCAGGCAAGCCGCGACGACAGCAAGCGCTTCGTGCGCGCCAACGGCGCAGCCGGAGCAAAGGCGCGGGCGCGTTTTCCGTTCGTGCCACCGGAAGGCAAGCAGGACGGCAAGCAGGACGGCAAGCAGTAGAGGAGCCGGCGAGCCGTCTCCATTTTTCTTGATCGGTTTCCAGAATGAGCATACAAAAAGTCGCACGTCATGCCGGGGTGTCGATCGCCACCGTTTCGCGCGTCTTCAACATGCCGGACCAGGTTACGCCCGAAACGCGGGTGCGGGTGGAGCAGGCAGCCTCGGCGCTCGGTTATGTGCCGAACTCCACCGCGCGCACCCTGCGCATGCAGCGCAGCCGCGTGCTCGGCGTCGTCCTGCCGACCCTGCTCAACCCGGTGTTCGCGGAATGCCTGGAAGGGATTGCGCTCGCCGCCGCCGCCAGCGGCTATTCCATCGTTCCGGTGACGACCGACTACAAGCTCCCCAGCGAAGAAGCCGCGGTCAACCGGCTGCTCGCGGAAAATGTCGATGGCTTGATCCTGGTCGTCTCGAATCCGGAAACCTCGGGACCGCTGAAAACGTTGCAGACACGCGGTACACCGTATGCGCTGCTCTACAACCGGCATCCGCAGCATCCCTGCGTATCGGTCGACGGCGAGGAAGCGGTGGCCGAACTGATCCACCGGCTGGCGGCGCTCGGCCACCAGCGCATTGCCATGGTCAGCGGGCAGCTGGCGGCGTCCGACCGCGCCCAGCAGCGCTACCGCGGCTACGTTCGCGGCATGCAAGCCTGCGGGTTTTCCATGCCGGACCTGGTGGAAGTGCCGTTCATGGATACCGCCGTCGCCAGGCTGGCGGAATTCCTGCGCACCCCGGGCCGGCCCAGTGCCCTGGTCTGCTCCAACGACTTGCTGGCGATCCGCTGCCTGCGCGCCGCCCACGTGGCCGGACTGCACGTTCCGGCCGACCTCACGGTGATCGGATTCGACGGCATCGAGCTCAGCAAGGACCTCACGCCGATGCTCAGCACGATCACCCAGCCGAACCGCGAAATGGGCCGCAGCAGCGTGCAACTGGTGGTCGAAGCGCTGGCGGGCGGCAAGCCGCTTGACGCGGCCATGAGCAAGACTTTTCCGCATGAATTCCGCGACGGGGAATCCTGTGCGCGCTATTGGAAGGCCGCGCTATGACGACAATCGTTCAACTCACCGACCTGCATATCCGCGAGCCGGGGCGGCTGGCGTACGGAAGGATCAACACGGCCCCGTACCTGGTCGAAGCAGTGGCCTCGGTGAAGCGGCTGCGGCAGGCACCGGACGCGGTCGTGATCACCGGCGACCTGACCGACTTCGGCCGCGCCGCCGAGTACGAACACCTGGCGCGCCTGCTGGCGCCGCTTGAACTGCCGGTGTACCTGCTGCCCGGCAACCACGACGAGCGCGCGCAGCTAAGGCGCAGCTTTCCCGATCACACTTACCTGGGAGACGGCGAGTTCGTACAGTATTCGGTGCGCATCGGTTCGCTGCGCCTGCTGACTCTCGACACCGTGGTGCCGATGCAGAGCCACGGCGCACTGTGCGCGCAACGGCTGGAATGGCTGGAAAGAGAACTGGAACTGCACCGGGACGAACCGGTCATCATCGCGATGCATCACCCGCCGTTCCGCACGCTGATCGGTCATATGGACAAGATCGGCCTGCTCGAAGGCACGGGAGCGCTGGAGCGCATCGTGTCGCGCCATCCGAACGTGCAGCGCGTGATCTGCGGCCATCTGCACCGGCCGATCGACGTGCGCTTCGGCGGCACCATCGCCTCCACCGCGCCGGCGCCGGCGCACCAGGTCTGCCTCGACCTTGCGCCGGATGCGGCGTCGCAGTGGATGCTGGAGCCGGGCGGCTTCGGCGTGCATGCGTGGGATGGGCAGCGGCTGGTCAGTCATCTCGGCTTTTGCGGGAGCTTTGAGGGGCCGCATCCGTTTCATGAGGGTGGGGTGTTGATTGATTGAGGGAGAGGGCAGCGGGAACGCCATTTCGCTGGAGAAAATGCAGCTTGGCTCAAGAGCGCCTGACAAAACCTCTCGACGCACTTCCAACCGATGAGAGGGTAGGCAAGCGGAAGGAACGCTCGGTGAATTAATACTCGGACTGCGGCAGTGTAGGTCTGCTACCGACCCATTGCGGTCATTACACACGCGGTTGCAGGGCTATAACAGACATGCCTACTAACGCAATGACACCACCAGCGACGTCCCATCGGGTCAACTGTACGCCCTCGACAAAACGCAACCACATCAAAGCTATGGCAATGTACATGCCTCCATATGCTGCATAGGTTCGGCCAGCCGCTGCGGGGTGAAGTGTTAGAAGCCAAGCGAACAACACCAGTGAAATTCCACCCGGTAGTAGGAGCCATACTGGCTTCGCTTGCTTCATAACAAGCCATGGAAGGTAACACCCAACAATTTCCGCCAGCGCTGTTATGGCAAACAGTGCGGCAATTTTCATCCACTCCAGCATTACTTTACTGCTCCTTTGTGATTCGAGTTAAGGCTGCTTTTGGCCGGAAGCGGTCGTCCCCGTATGACGGCTACCGACCGATTCTGTTGAAAAACTACCGAGCAATATTCCTTGGCTATGATTGAAAACGCATTAGGTCGCTGGACCAGTGCATTTCGCAGCTTTTCGGGAAAACTGAGTCATTCGACGAATCGTTACGTGACGAACCGAACGATACAGATATTGCTCAGTGGCTTTTTCAACAGAATCGACCCAAAGCGGGCATTTACAGCCCAGATCAAGATCCGACAGTTTGCAGCCTATGCGCAAGTATTTCGCCAACTCGCCCTGACTGCTGAAGAGATGTGCTGGCAACACCCATCCCTACACCGTAGTATGGTTCGGTTCGGCGATTAACGACCTGTGCGCCGCCACGCCCGCGATCGCGCCGTCCGCGACTGCGAGCGCTACGTTGCCTGCCGCCCGGGCCATATCTCCGCAACAAAACACTCCTGGCACGTTACTAGCCTTTTGTGCATCCGTGCGCACGAACTTCCCGGCCGGGCCGTCTTCCAGCGCGCACCCGAGCTGCTCGGCAAGAGGACTGGCGCTGTGGATGTGCGACATCACGAACAGTCCGGCCATCGGCAAGTGCCGCCCATCGCCCAGCACTACGTCCGCCTTGCCGTCGATCCGCGCGACGGGCGTGCGCTCCACCGTCACGCCGCGCTGAGCCAGTGCCGCCAGCTGTGCAGCATCGGGCTCGAACGCGTTATTCAGTAAGAAGGTGACCCGGCCCCAGTCCGGTAGCATCAGCGCGTGGTGCATCGACAGCTCGCCGGTCGCGAGCACCCCGATGTTCCCTTCGTCCAGCTCATAGCCGTGGCAGTAAGGGCAGTGGAACACGCTTTTGCCCCAGCGTTCCGCCAGTCCATCGACCGGCGGCAGCTCGTCGATCACACCGGTAGCAAGGATGAGGCGGCGGCCCAGCACGTTGCCGCCATCAGGCAGTGTGACGCGAAAACAGTCACCTCCGGCAGCGGCAGCCACCGCAGTCTCCTCCGCCCACGCCACGTTAGGATACGCCTGCAATTGCGCCCGACCTTGCGCGGCGATAGCGGATGCTTCGCTGCCATCTTGGGTCAGGAAGCCGTGCGAGTGAAGAGCGTAGCGGTTGCGGCGCTGGCCGGAATCGATCACGAGCACGCGACGTCGTGCGCGTGCCAACTGCATCGCTGCGGACAGGCCGGCATAGCTGCCACCCACGACGATGACGTCGAACTCAGTTTCGTTGTGGCCGATGTTCATGATTTCCTCCTTGATGTTGAGCGTACTGCGCATTAAAGCGTCCAGAAAGTTCCGCAAGCGTAACGTCGGCAAAGCGTCTGATCAGCAGGGCTTCCGCTTCGTCGAAAGCGCTCGCAAGGGACTGGTTGACAACTTTTTCCACCAAGCACTCGGGGTGATCCACCCGATTTCCCATCGCGAACACCGTCGGCGATCCGACCGCTTCGTAGATGTCGCGCAGGGTCACCTGGCGCAGGTCGGCCGTCACCACCCAACCGCCGCCATGGCCCTTGCCCGAGCCGACGTAGCCACGTTCTCGCAGGCCAGCGAGCGTGCGGCGAACGAGCACGGGGTTCGTGTGCAGGAAGCCTGCGAGCTCCTCCGACGTGAGCGGCCGTTCACTGTGCGCCATATGCAGGAGCAGGTGAAGGATCGAAGAAAGTTTGCTGTCGCGTCTCATGTAACTTATGATAGTACAAATTTGAGATGGGCGCAGCAAGCGTCACAAGCGAACGGTGCTGCAGGGACCACAGCGGTGAAGTGTGAAGCTGGAATGTCTATACAATCAGCGAGCACTGATAAGCGTCGCGCTTCGCGGCGCACTAAAGCGGCCGGCCATCTCCTTGGTGTGAAAGGCGGTTCATGGCCGATAGCGGTCCTTCACCAACACTCAGTGTACGGGCGTGTTACTCAGAGTTCGGTAGGCTGGGATGCAATCCCAGCTATCATCAGAATGCTTGAGCGAGGCTGGGATTGCATCCCAGCCTACGGGCT
>CBIHOK010000079.1:0-17063 GCA_966211575.1 uncultured Noviherbaspirillum sp. | reverse complement strand
GGATCGGTTCCGGCCTGCAGATAGCTGGCGAACAGCCGGCCGTCGGGAGTATAAATGGCGGCCGCCGTCACATTCGGACGCACCTTGAGCAGCGCCAGGTTGCCGCGCGCGGTGATCGGGTCGTTGAATTGCAGCGCGGGAGCGCTGGAGCGGCCCAGCAGGTCGGCCTGTGTGCTCAGGTCGCTGATCCAGGTCTGACGGTAGGCGTGGACATCGTACAGCAGCATCGCCACTGCGGATACCAGCAGCGCGAGGAAGGTAGTCGCCAGCACCACGGCCATCAGCTTGCGCGAGATCGATTGCGATAACCGGCGCCTCATTGCGTCTCTCCTGCCTGCACGTTTGCAGCGACCGACAGCAGCCGCGAACTGAGCGTGAGCCCGCGTTTGCGCGCGGCATCGAGCGCGATATCAAAGCGCACCCGGTCATCGATTATCCGGAAACCGATGATGCAGCCCATTGCCCCGTTACCGGCTTCGTCGGCCACCGTCAAAATCGGATATTGCCTTGCCTGCTTCAACAGCGCCCGCTCGCCCGGCTGGTCTGGCGTTTCCACGTACAGCAGGTGAATGCCGGCCAGCGCATCGCCGGCTTTCACCGGCAGCACCTTGATGTGCCGGCCGTTCACCTGATGGCGCTGCGCCACTTCTCTCAACGCATCCAGCATCGCCGGACCGGCAGACACTCCGATCACGTAGGGCGCATCGCGCTGCGGAAGCGCCTGCGGCGGCCAGTGGACATAACCGAGGAACCTGTACAGGTAGGCAGCCTTCACCGCCTGCTCGACTTCGGTGGCGCTTTCCGCCACCGTACTGCCGAACAGCAGGCAACCGAGCAGCGCGCACCAGAGTGCGCGCAGGATCGCGCGTAGGCTGTATTCGGTCATATCCGCCACACCACTCTGAGCAGGAGCGCGCGATCGTATTCGCTGCGCCCCGGTGCCGATCCGAATTCGACGTGATGCGGTTCCCACAGATTCTGTCCGATCAGCGACAGCTCCACGCGTGGCGTCAGGCGCCAGCCGAAACGCAAATCGAGCGAGGTGTAGGCCGGCACTGCCGGCATCGGCAAGTCTCCGACACGGCGCAGGAACAGGTCGAGCTGGCGGCGGTCGTCGATGTCGTAGGTCGAACGCAACGACCAGTAGTGGTTGGGATCGTTGTTGGCAAGAGAACTGCCGGCAGCCGAGTTGAGGCTGCCCGGCCGCTTGCGCAGCTGCAGCTTTTGCACCACCAGGCCGGCGGACAGCCGCCAGGCCGGCGTCGCCTGCCAGTTGGCCCAGCTCTCCACACCATGCACTTCGCCTTCCGCCATGTTCAGGAACACCAGCCCGGGGCCGGCCGGATTTTGCTCCAGTGTGCGCAGCCGATCGTAATCGTCGTAGAACGCGGTAAGCGAATAGCTCAGGCGCGTCGACGGCTGTGCCCGGTAACCGATTTCGAACGCATTCACCACTTCCGACTGGAAATCCGGGCCGCCGGCAAGAAAATATTGCGGCACCCCGTTCTTCAACGGGGGATTGGTGGGCGCGTAGAAATCGCGATCGATGCGCGACGGTGTGCGCACTGCGCGCGACAGGCTGGTCCACAGCAAGCGGTGGTCGTCCGGCGTCCATGCCAGCCGCAGCGCCGGCATGGTCTCGGTGCCGGTATAGCTGTTGTTTTCCAGCCGCAAACCCAGCGTCAGCTTCAGTTGTTTGCGCAGCGCGATTTCATCCTGGGCGAAGACGTCGGCCCAATGCAGGTCGACCGATCCCGGCAGGAACGCGAAGTTGACGTCATTGCGCACGCGATCATGCGCCAGCCGGTAACCGCCGCCGACCACCAGGCGCTGTGCCGAGCCGAGCCGCAGCGTGCGCTGCAGTTCGAGGTCGGCCGTGTCCAGGTACTCGACAAAGGCGCCCGGCTGGTCGCGCTCGGTGTGATCGAGATAGGCTTGCAGGCTGACGTCGGAATTCGCTCCCGACGAACGCTGGATGCGACCCAGGAGATTGGCGCCGCCGATCCGGATGTCGCGCGTGCCGAGCTGGTGCAGGCTGCCCTGGTAGGCGTCGCCCTGCAGCGTCAGGCGATCGCGCCGGCCGCCCCAGTCGGCGCGGAAGCCGCCTTGGTCGCGGCGCCAGCCATCCGCGGCGTCGACGCCGGAAACGCGTTGCGTGTCGTCCTCTTCCGCATGCTTGCCGTACACCCGGAAATAACCGTCGCCGGACAGTTTCCCGCCGTAGCGCACGCTGCCCCGGTTCAGGCCGGAGCCGACGGTCGCATCCGCCAGCGCTCCCTGGGTGTCGCGCGCCGAGCGGGTAATGATATTGATCACGCCATTGACCGCGTTGGTTCCCCACAGCGTCGCGGCGGCGCCGCTGATGACCTCGATGCGGTCGATGTCTTCGAGCACCACGTCCTGGGCATCCCAGAACACCCCGGAAAACAGCGGCGAGTACACGATACGGCCGTCGATCAGCACCTGCAGCTTGTTCTCGAACGGGTTGTTGAAACCGCGCGCGGTAATCGCGTAGTTGCGCGCATCGACGCGCGCCACCTGCAATTGCGGCGCCAGCCGCAAGGCTTCCGGCAGCGAGGTTGCGCCGGAGCGGCGGATGTCTTCGGCGGTGATTACATAGATCGAGGCCGGCGCCCGGGACAGCGACTGCTCCATCTTCGATACCGAGGTCACCTGGATGTCGGCCAGTTCTTCCAGGGACAGGTCCGAGAAGTCCGGCGCCGTATTCGCGTGCGCCAGGCCGCTTGCTGCACAAAGAAGCAACAGCAGCGCGGGGCGTCCGATCCGCGCGCGACCGGCCTGCGGAGCGCCGGAAGAATGAATTGCGGGACAGATCTGCCTTGCCATGCGTCGTCTCCGGGGAAATGCCGATCGGCAGAAGTCGCTGCGGGGATGGGGAGTTTCCCGGATTATATCGTTCACAGCCTGTTTCCCACGTTCGCCTGCCGCGCGCTACCAGCTGTACCGGGCCGAGATACCGGCCAGGTAGGTGCGTCCGGGAGCCGGTTCGAAATAGCGTTGGTTGCCCTCGTTCACAATCACCGAACCGACATACTGCCGGTCGGCCAGGTTATCGACTCGGACGAATTCATGGAAATGCCATGGTCCCCGCCGTTGCCGAAAGCCCCCGTGCAGGTTGGCAATGAAATAGGCGGCGGCGCTATCCGAATTGAGATCGTCCACGTACACCTTGCCCACGTACTTGCCTTCGATGCCGCCGCTGAAACCGCTCGGATGCTTCCAGTTCAGTTCCGCGAACAGCGTATCGGCCGGGATGCCGGGAATCCGGTTGCCGGCATCCACCCGCGTGTCCGGTGTGCAAGCGGACGGACAAAAGCCGTCGTCATAGATTGCATGCAAGTGCGAGTAGGACAGCAGCGCGCCCCAGCCGCTCTCCCATTTCCCCTCGACTTCCAGTTCGACGCCGCGCCGCCGCGTGCTGCCGGCATTCTGGTAGACGGCGCGCCCTCCGCTGCTGGAAAGCACCGTCAGCTCATCCTCGGTACGGACGTCGAACAAGGCGAGGTTGCCGTGCCAGTGCTTGCCGAACCTGCTCTTGATGCCCGTCTCGACGTGATCGCTGCGCGCCGGCTGCAATGCGAAATTGAAACCGGAACCGGAGGCGTCGTTGGAGCGGTAGGACAGCTCGTTCAAGGTCGGCGTTTCGAAGCCGCGCCCGTACGATGCATACAGGTTGGTGTCCGGCGTCAGGCGCAGGGTCGCGCCCAGCACCGGCGTCACCGCGCGGTAATCGATGCTGCCGCTGTCGTTGCCGTTGCCGTTGCCGTTGCCCGGTGCAATGTAGTGATCGCCGCTGTACACCCGGACCGTGCTGTGGCGGACCCCGGCCAGCAATAGCCAGCGCGTGCCCGGCTCCCACTGCGCCTGCAGGTATTGATCGAGGTTGTAGACCCGGTTTGATTCGTCCCGTCGCAGCCTGCCCTGCACACCTACCGTGGAACCGACGAAATTCTCGTAGCCGCGCCGGTCTTCGTCGAGGTTGTCGTAGGCCAGGCCGGCCGACCACTTCAGCGGCCTCCCGCCCCAGCGGGTATCGCGCGTCCAGCGCAAATCCAGGCCCTCGTAATTCCGTCCCAGGTCGACCACCCCGCCGGCACTGGTCGGGGCAGCCTGTGCGAACGGCGGTATCGACAGGAACTGGAGGATAGACCGGCGCCCGCCATATAGCGTCGCGTGGAAGGCGTCACCGGCACCGAGCAGCCGCTCATAATGCAGGCCGAGTTGTTGCTGGCGTACCGACTTGCGGGTGTTGAAAGTCAGTGCGCTCTGCTCGACTCCGCGCGGATCGCTTTGCAGATGTTCGCGCGTGAGTCCGAGCGGATCCTGCACCCCGGGCATGTCGACCGCATTGCCGACGATGGTGATCGAGCTGTCGGCATCCGGCGTCATGCGCAGCTTCGCATTTTCGGTAGCGCGCCGTGCGGCGCTGTGCTGGCGATAGCCGCCGGTATGGAAGCGCGATGCGCTGACCACATAGTTCACCAGCCCCTGCTGGCCGGAAGCCTTGAGGCCGACGTGGCTGCTGTCGAAGCTGCCGAATTCGGCAAACGGTTCGAAGTGGGCGCCGGGCTTCCCGTTTTCGGTGAATACCGAAATCACGCCGCCCGAGGAATTGCCGTACAGCGCGGAGAACGGGCCGCGCAAGACCTCGATGCTGGATGCCGAAGCGAGGTCGATGTTCGAAGTCTGGCCCTGGCCGTCCGGCATCGTGGCCGGGATGCCGTCCACGTACAGCCGTACGCCGCGCACCCCGAAAGTCGAACGCGCACTGAAACCGCGCGACGAGATCTGCAAGTCCTGAGCATAGTTCTGGCGGTTGCGCACGACGATGCCGGGAACCTGCGCCAGTGGCTCAGACAAATCGACCATCAGGCTGTCCCGCTGGATCACGTCTGCGTCGAGCCGGTCGATCGACAGCGGCAAGTCTGCGCTCGGCTGCCGGGTACGGGTAGCGGTAACCACTACCGGTGCCAGCGTCGGCGCACTCTCTTCATCCTTGGCTTGTGCATCCACCGTTGCCGCGGGGGCCAGGTTGATGCCGCATAGACCGGCCCAGGCGAGCAGTTTCACGCCCGCTGCGCGCATCAGCGCCCCTCCGGCGTCACGCGCCACACGGTATTGCCGACATCGTCTGCTACCAGCAGCGCACCCGCCCGGTCGACCGCGATGCCGACCGGCCTTCCACGCGCCTTGCCCTCTCCGTCCACGAAACCGGTCAGCACGTCCTCCGGTTTGCCGGCCGGCTTGCCGTTCCGGAACGGCACGAATACCACCTTGTAGCCACTGCGTGGCCGCCGGTTCCAGGAGCCGTGCTGGCCCACGAACGCACCGCCGGCATAATGCGGCGGCAACAGTTTGCCCTCGTAGAACGCCAGCCGGAGCGAAGCGGTATGCGGGCCGAGCGCATAGTCGGGCACTCTCGCCCGTGCTACCAGGTCCGGCCGCTGCGGTTTTACCCGGCTATCGAGATGCTTTCCATAGTAGCTGTAGGGCCAGCCGTAAAAGGCGCCCTCGTGCACCGCCGTCATGTAATCGGGGACGAGATCGCTGCCAAGTTCGTCGCGCTCGTTGACCACCGTCCACAATTCGCCGCTTTCCGGCTGCCACGCCAGTCCGTTCGGATTGCGCAGGCCGGAGGCAAAAACGCGAAAGCTGCCGCGCGCCGGGTCGACTTCCAGGATCGCGGCCCGGTTCATTTCCTTGTCGATTCCGTTTTCCGCTGCGTTGCTGTTGGAGCCGACCGTTGCGTAGAGCTTGCTGCCGTCGCGGCTGGGAAGGATGTTCTTGGTCCAGTGGTGATTGATGGGACCGGCCGGCAGATCGACCACTTTGATGCCGGACGCGGTGATGCGCGTCTGCCCCGGCCGATAGGGAAAGCGCAGGATCGCATCGGTGTCCGCAACATAAAAGGCATCGCCCACCAGCGCCATGCCGAACGGCGAATGCAGGCCCTGCAGGAAGGTGGTGCGCAGTTCCGGCGTCCCGTCGCCGTCCGCGTCGCGCAGCAGGGTGATACGGTTGGCGCTCGGCGCAGCGGCGCCGGCGCGCTTCATGACCATTTTCATGATCCATCCGCGTATCCCCTTTGCATCCTCCGGTTTTGGCGGCGCGTTGGTTTCCGCTACCAGCACGTCGCCATTGGGCAGGACATACAGCCAGCGCGGATAGTCGAGGCCGCGCGCGAATGCCTTCACCGCCAGCCCGCTTGCCGCCCGCGGACTTGCATCCGGTCCCCAAGGAGTGGCCGGAGCGATGTTCACGGTCGGGATCAGGGCATGCACAGGCGGCGGCAGGTCGGGATGCGGACCGGTGCCGGCGGATACCGGCAAGGTCGCGCTCTCGCCGCAGCCGCCCAGCAGCAGGCATAACCCGACCGAGGCGGTGAGTACAGGATATTGCATACAACGAAGCCCTTTTCCGGGAATTCAAACGATGCGAAGCCGCTTTGGCACTGTAGCAACGGGAAAGCGGAGATGCGATGAGCGAGCGCAAGAGCCGGCTAGCGATTGTGCATGGCAAAAAAGCAATTACATTTGTTACATGATCAATATTGCCAATTATCTAATCTTGTGCCAGTGCTACCATGTCCGGATTTACCCCATGTCAAGCCGGCATCAGCGCAACAGGCGGCCGGCAGCGCAACGCCTCCGGGCTTCTTCCGGGCGCTCCGCAGAAAAATCGATCATGGGGTTCTGTACGGTGACAGTCTTTCAGCTTGAGGAGACAACAGGCATGGACGGAATTCCCTTCGTGAAGGTATCACTGGAAGACGCAAAGGCGGCCCTCGCAGGATCCGCGCCTCCCGCCATGCCACGGCCGCAGGAAGACTGGCGCAAGTTCCGCCTGAATGAGGGGCAGGTGCCGGAGAAACTGACGCGTGAAGCCTTTCAATGGTTGGCGTCGCTGCCACGCTCCGTACGGCCGAACATGCTGGCACGCCGCTATCCCCGCATCGTGAACCGGGTCGCCGAAATATGGAAGCGGCCGCTGCAGTGCGAACGCTACCTGGATGGGCTGGTTCTCGACCATCGGGGCAACCGCAAGGGGTTTCCCGGAGACGTCACGGCTGAAATCGCCACGCTCAAAACCCACTTCCTCGCCACCTCCGGCATCGTCCATCATGACGTGTGGGGGCACCGGATCGGCGTCGAATAGCGTTAAAAAAATACCGGCTAAAGTTTGCCGGCCTTGCGCAGGCGGTAAGTCAGGCCTTCCACGATATCCTTGTAGCCATGCGCGCGGGCGAAATCGATCGCCGTCATTCCCAGCGCATTCTTCAGTGTCGCATCCGCTCCCGAGTCGAGCAGCAGCTTGACGGTATAGATATACCCGCCGCGGGCGGCCATCATGATCGGCGTGGTCTTGTTCGGCGACGCGGCGTCGATATACGCATGGTGGTCCAGCAGCAACTGCACGATATCGTTGTTGCCGATCGCGGCCGCATAATGCAGCGCTGTCCAGCCCGGCCGATTGACCTGTGCTCCCTTTTCCAGCAAGGCCTGGACCGCCGCCAGGTTGCCCGTGTAACTGGCAATCATCAGCGCGTTGTTGCCGTTGCGCGCCTTGGCTTCGATATTTATTCCGGGAGTGTCCAGCAGCAGCCGGAATACCTTCATCGATCCGGCCCGCAGCGCTACCATCAGGTCGGTCTCGCCGCGCTCGGATGCAACCAGGTTTGGCCCCAGCCCCCGCGCGAGCAAACCGCGCAGCGCGTCCACGTCATCGATTTTGATTGCGCGGAAATAATCGTCGAAGGCACCGGCACGGGCACTGCCGGCACCCGCTGCAAGCGCAACAGCGGCCGCGCCGGCGCACAACAGGCGCCGCCGGCTACAGCAGGGTTCGGATCCGTTCAAAGTTTGCTCCCTTGCCGCGCCTTCAGGGCGCGAGGCGAAACAGCTTGAAAAAGTTGTCGGAGGTTTGTTGCGCCAAACGGTCCGCCGGCACTTCCTTGAGCGCCGCCAGGAATTCGCCGACGTGGCGCACCAGGCCCGGTTCGTTCATCTTGCCCCGGAACGGCACCGGCGCCAGGTATGGCGAATCGGTTTCGATCAGCATGCGTTCGAGCGGCACTGCGCGCGCCACCGCCTGCAGTTCCTTCGCGCTCTTGAAAGTGACGATGCCGGAAAAGGAAATGTAAAAGCCCATTTCCATCGCCGCCTGCGCGACCTGCAACGATTCGGTGAAGCAATGCATGACGCCGCCCGCGCCGCCGGCGTCGGTACCCGCGCCTTCCTCGCGCATGATGCGGATCGTGTCTTCGGACGCGGAACGGGTATGGATGATCAGCGGCTTGCCGCTGGCGCGCGATGCGCGGATATGCGTGCGAAAGCGTTGGCGCTGCCACTCCAGGTCGCCTTCCAGGCGGTAATAATCGAGCCCGGTTTCGCCGATCGCGACCACTTTCGGATGGCGGGACAGCTGCAGCAGTTGCTCGACGTCAGGTTCCGGCGTTTCCTCGTAATCCGGATGCACGCCCACCGATGCGTAGATATTCGGATATTGCTCGGCCAGCGCCAGCACTTGCGGAAAATCGGGCAGGTCCACCGATACGCACAGCGCATGGCTGACCCGGTTTTCCTGCATCTTGCTGAAGATGTCCGGCAGCCGCGCGGAAAGTTCCGGAAAATTGATGTGGCAATGGGAATCGATATACATCCGCGTATTTTACGACGCGGCGCCGGAGCCCTGCGCGAACCCGTGCTGCGGCCGGCTACAGCGTGTGCGTCGCCCGCGTCGAGCGCAGCGCGGCGCCCAGCAATTCCTCGATCCGCAGCTTGACGCGCTGTCCGCTTTCGTCCGAGGAGAAATGGACGCCTATGCCCTGCGCCTTGTTGTTGTTGGCGCCGGCCGGCGTGACCCAGGCGACCTTTCCGGCTATCGGGTATTTGGTCGGGTCGTCCATCAGCGTCAGGATCAGATAGATCTCGTCGCCCACCTTGTAGGGTTTGTTGGTCGGCACGAAAATCCCGCCGTTGGCAAGAAACGGCATGTAGGCGGCGTACAGCGCCGCTTTTTCCTTGATCGGCAACGACAGCACCGACGGGCGCACGACCGCCGCCGCATTCGCGGCCGGTGCCGGAGTCACTGATGTATCTGCCATGTAGTGTCTCGCTAGTCAGTCGAATTCGATCAAAGAATAATGGCCTTGCTGTTCCCGTGCCGCTGACGATTCCGGCGTTTTTCCGGCAAACCGGTTCGCTTGCGGTTCAGGAAGAAAAAACCGAAGAATAATCGAGCAGCATGTCTTCGATGAAAAGCCGGGCGGCCAGCGGATGTTCGGCCACCGCGCGCCGTTCGTTGAGCCGTTGCAGCGCCGGCAACAGCCGCGGCAGCTCGGCCTGGGTCGCCAGTGCCGCCAATTCCTTCCGGTAGCGCGGATAGTACCTGATCCGGCCCGCCAGCTTCAACGAATATACATCATACATCCAGCGCTGCAACCAGGCGACCAGCCCTGGCACCGGCGTCTTCTGCAAGCGTTCGGCCGCCTTCAGCGCGCTGTCTATGCCGGGATGCGCGAGCATGCGCAGGAATTCGTCCATGTTTTCGCGCGAGCCGGCCTGCGCGCCGTCGCGCGCCGCCAGCGGCGCCCCGCCCTGCTCGGCCAGCCAGACGTCGGCATCCTCGATTTCCTGCTGCCGCAACCATTCCAGCGCCTGCTCTTGCGACGGCAGCGCGAGCGCGAACTTGCGGCAACGCGAGAGTATGGTCGGCAACAGCCGGTCCAGGCTGTTCGACACCAGCAGGAAGACGGTGTGCGGCGGCGGTTCCTCCAGCGTCTTCAGCAGCGCATTGGCGGCGGCGCCGTTGAGCGCTTCCGCCGGGTACAGCAGGATCACGCGCATGCCCTGGCGATGCGTCGAGACGTTCATGAAATCGGCCAGCGCGCGGATCTGGTCGATCTTGATGTCCTTGGAAGGCGCCTTGCTCTTGCCCGCTTTCCGGTCTTCGCCTTCCTCGCCTCCGTTCCCGTTGGCCGCTTCGTCTTCGTCCAGCAGCTCCGGCCGCACCCGCCGGTAATCCGGGTGGCTGTACTGGCTGAACCAGCCGCAGGAATCGCAGCGGCCGCACGGCAGCCCCTCGGCGGCCGGCGCCTGGCACAGCAGCGATTGCGCGAAGCGCTCCGCGAATTCGGCCTTGCCTATGCGGGCCGGACCGTGGAACAGCAGCGCATGCGGCAGGCGTTCGCGCAACTGCTGCAACTGGCGCCAAGGCGCGTGCTGCCACGGATACGATAGCGCGCTCATGGCCTCAGCCCCTCACACGGCAGCAATGATGCCGCTCAGCTCTGCACGAGTCGCGGCGATGCTGCGGCTGCAATCGATGACCCGGAAACGCTGCGGAAACTGGGCTGCGCGCCGCAGGTACTCGCGCCGCGTCGCCTCGAAAAAGGCCGCCTTTTCCTGTTCGAACTTGTCCGGCTCGCGGCTCGCGGCCAGGCGTTCCCGCGCCACTTCGAGCGGCACGTCGAACAACAGGGTCAGATCCGGCTGCAACTGCGGGTGCACCCAGCGTTCCAGCGTTTCCAGCTTGTCCAGCGCAAGGCCGCGGCCACCGCCCTGGTAGGCGAAACTGGCATCGGTAAAACGGTCGGACACCACCCATTCGCCGCGCGCCAGCGCGGGTTCGATCACTTCGGCCAGATGCTCGCGGCGCGCGGCGAACATCAGCAGCGCCTCGGTTTCCAGGTGCATCTTCTGGTGCAGCAGCATCTCGCGCAGCTTTTCGCCGAGCGGCGTGCCGCCCGGTTCCCGGGTCGTGACCACCTTGATGCCGCGCGCGGCCAGCAGCTCGGCCACGAAACCAATATGGGTCGACTTGCCGGCGCCGTCTATGCCTTCGAAAGTGATGAATTTACCCTTCGTCATGAAATACGCGCTGCCTCCGCTTGCTGTCCAGCCCGCATTATCGCTGGTATTTGTTGACCGCGCGGTTATGGTCGCTCAGGTTGTTGGAAAATTCGGTAGTGCCGTTGCCGCGCGAAACGAAGTATAAGGCATCGGTTTTGGCCGGATTCAGCGCTGCCGCCAGCGATTCGCCGCCGGGCAACGCGATCGGCGTCGGCGGCAGCCCCGGGTGCAGGTAGGTGTTGTAAGGCGTGTCGGCTCCCAGATCGCGCTTGCGGATGTTGCCGTGGTAATTCAGGCCCATGCCGTAGATCACGGTGGGATCGGTCTGGAGCAGCATTCCGAGCCTGAGCCGGTTGATGAACACGGCCGCTATCCGCCCGCGGTCCGCGCTCTGGCCGGTTTCCTTTTCGATGATCGAAGCCATGATCAATGCGTCGTAAGGCGTCTTGTACGGCAACCCCGGAGCCCGCCGGCTCCACTCCTCATTCAGGTGCTTGAGCAGCAGCGCATGGGCGCGCTTGTATATCTCCAGGTCGCTGGTTCCCTTGGCGAACATGTAGGTGTCGGGGAAGAACAGTCCTTCCAGCGCCGGATATCCGGGCGCCACTTGCTGCAGCAGTTCGCGGTCCGACAGCTTCGCGCTGTCGTGCCGCAGCGAAGTGTCGGCGGCGATCGCCTCGCGCATCTGGCGGAAGGTCCATCCCTCGATGATCGCCAGCGACTCCTGCGCGACCTCGCCGCGCACCAGCTGTTCGATCAGTTCCAGCGGGGTGGTGCCGGGCTTCAGTTCATAATTGCCGGCCTTGAGCCGCGCCGCATTGCCGGTCACGCGCGCCAGCAGGCCGAGCAGCGCCGGATTGACCGGCACCCCGGCGCCGGCGATCTGGCGCACGCTGCTGCGCACGCTGCTGCCCGCCTTGATTTCAAACGGAATGCGTGCGCCGTCCAGCGTGCCGATCGGCTGGCGCGCCCAATAGCCGAAGCCGGCAACGACCAGGATCCCGATCAGCAGGATGGCGGCGACAAGTTTTTTCATCAATGACATGCCAAAATTAACGAAATGCAAAACCGGCGATGCCGGCGGACGCGTTTTTCGCGACATCACTATAATCGACCCGAGATGATAATGGCTAAACCGGCTTGAAGCACGGCGCCCCTTTGTCCATCCTTTATCCGGCACGCTTGCCAACCCCACTTTTTCATCGTCATGACTGAATCCACGACCCCCTGGCTGCAATTCCTCGCGCAGCACGGCGCACGCATCGACGCCGACGGGCAGCTGACCGGCTTCCCGGCCGAACTCACGACCGCCGCCCTGGCCGATGGCTTCGTCGCGCCATTGACCGATCTCGGCGTCATTGCCGCGTCCGGCGCCGACGCCGCCACCTTCCTGCACAACCAGTTGACCAACGACGTCGAAAACCTGGCTGCCGGCCAGGCCCGGCTGGCCGGCTACTGCTCGCCGAAGGGCCGCCTGCTGGCGAGCTTCCTGGTCTGGCGCGACGAAACGGCGATTTACCTGCAACTGCCGCGCGAGATACAGCCGGCGATACAGAAACGCCTGCAGATGTTCGTGTTGCGCGCCAAGGTGACGCTGCGCGACGCAACCGCCGATATCGTCACGCTCGGGCTCGGCGGCAAGGGCGCGGCGGCCGCGCTGGGCGCCTGGTTTCCGGCCCTGCCTGCGGCGCCGTACGCAAGCGTCTCCTCGGCCGCCGGCACCCTGATCCGCCTGGCCGATGCGTACGGCCACCCGCGTTACCAATGGATTACCGACGCCGCGCAGGCCAGTGCCGCATGGCCGGCGCTGGCCACGACGCTGCAGGCGGCCACGCCGCGCGCCTGGCATCTGGCCGACATCGACGCGGGCATCCCGCAGATTACCGCCCCCACCCAGGAGCAGTTCGTGCCGCAGATGATCAACTACGAAGTGGTGGGCGGCGTGAATTTCCGCAAGGGCTGCTATCCGGGCCAGGAGATCGTCGCGCGCAGCCAGTACCTGGGCAAACTCAAGCGCCGGATGCACGCGGCCATCGTCGACGGCGACGCCGTGAATGCCGGAATGGAAGTCTTTTCCGAAAACGATCCGGGCCAGCCGTGCGGCATGGTGGTCAACGCCGAACGGCAGCCGCAAGGCGGTTATGCCTGCCTGGTGGAGCTGAAAAGCGCGGCCCTCGACGCCGACGCGATTCGCCTCGGCAGCGCCGCCGGAGCGCTGCTACAATTGCGCGCACTTCCCTACGCCATGCCGGACGCCGCTTCCTGAAATGGACTTGTACGTTTATTACCGGGTAGCGAACACGGATACCGGTCCGCTCGCACCACGCGTGGCCGGGATGCAGCGCCGGCTGGCGCAGGAATACGGTGTAGCCGCCGCGCTCAAGCGCCGGCCGGAAGAAAAAGAGGGGCGGCAGACCTGGATGGAGGTTTACCAGGCCGTGCCGGACGGTTTTGTCACGCTGCTGGAGCGCGCGGTCGCGCGGGCGGGGCTGAGCGGGTTGATCGACGGACCGCGTCACGTCGAGTGTTTTGTGGATGTTGCTGCATGTGCCTGATTGTTTTCGCCTGGCAGGTCGTACCGGGCATGCCCTTGCTGGCTGCCGGTAACCGTGACGAGTTCTACGAGCGCCCTTCCCGGCCGGCCGGCTGGTGGCATGACTATCCCGAGATTTATGCGGGACGCGACCTGCGCGGCGGCGGCACCTGGATGGGCGTGACGCGCGACGGCCGCTTTGCCGCCGTCACCAATATCCGCGCTCCCTCCGAAAAACGCGCCGATGCGCCATCGCGCGGCCACCTGGTGGCTGATTACCTGGCCGGCGGCGAAGCGCCGCAGGTCTACCTGGAGCGGATTGCCGATCGCGCCCGCGAATACAACGGCTTCAATCTGCTGGTCGGCAATCGCGAGCAATTGTTCTGGTATTCAAACGCGGCAGTCGATGATGCGCGCAACGGCAAGGCACTGGCACCCGGCGTCTACGGACTGTCGAATGCAACGCTCGATACGCCGTGGCCAAAGGTGGTGCGCACCAAGGCCCAGTTCGGCAGCCTGCTGTGCCAGGGAGCGCCGGAAGACGCGTTCTTCGACATGCTGACCGACACCACGCGCGCTTCCGATTGCCGTTTGCCGCACACCGGCGTCAGCCTGGAATGGGAGCGCCTGTTGTCGGCGGTCTGCATCGAATCGCCCGAATACGGCACGCGCGCATCGACGCTGGTGCGGCTGCCGGCCGCCGGCGAACCCGAGCTGCGGGAACGCGCGTTCAGGTAATCCGCCCGCTTTTCAGCGGGCGCCGCATCGCGATGTGCGGTATCCCGGCCTCAATGAATTCCTCGCCCTCGCGCACGAAACCGAAACGCGCGTAAAACGCCTCGGCCCGGATCTGCGCGTTCAGCGCCACCTCCGGGTCGCCGCGCCGGATCGCTTCCATGATCAATGCCTGCAGCACGGCGGCGCCGATGCCCCGGCGGCGCAACGGCCGGCGTACCGCCATCCGGCCGATATGCCCATCCGGCAGCAGGCGTCCGGTAGCGACCGCGACGCCCTGTTCGTCGTAGGCGACCGCATGCACGCTGAGCGCATCCATCTCGTCCCACTCCAGTTCCAGCGGCACCTTCTGCTCGACCACGAATACCTCGAGCCGCACCCGCTGCGCATCGGCGCGCAGGCGCGACCAGTCGCCGAGGACGATACGCGTGGTCATGCCTCTGGCGGCAGCTGTTTCTCGAATGCAGCCAGTACGCTACGCCAGGATTCGGGCAAGGCCACGCCTTTGCGGGCGGCGGTATCGGCATAGACATAGACCAGTTCGCCGGTGACAAGATGCTGCTCGCCGCGATGAATCTCGATCGCGAAGCGCACCGAGCTGCGACCGAATCCGGCGCAGCGCACGCCGATCTCGAGCTCGTCGTCGAAACGGGCCGGCGCCTGGTACTCGATGCCGGCCTTGCGTGCGAACAGCTCGCGCCCTTCGGCGGCCTGCTGCAGCACCGTCGGCAAGCCGGTCGCGCGCCAGTACTCGGTGAAGGCGACGTCGAAATAGGTCAGGTAGTGGCCGTTGAAGACGATGCCCTGCATGTCCACTTCGGCCCAGCGCACCCGCAGCGTATGAAAGAAGGAAAAATCGGAGCGTGCCATGGCGAATTCAATCGTCGAATCGAGCGCCCATTATGCCGCTTGGCGGGCGTGGGCGCTATTCCGAGAGGAAGCGGCGCAGCAGCCGATTGACGCGTTCCGGCTGCTCGTGGATCACCCAGTGCGAGCCTTCCGGGATGCGTTCGATTTGCAGGTCATCGACCAGCCGGTCGAGGCCGTCGAGCAGCGTCTTGCGCAATGCGATGTCGGCCTCGCCCCAGATCACGCGCGTCGGCACGGTGACGCGGAAATCGGCCGGGTTCAGCTGCAGCCGCGCCGGCCCGGGATGCGCATCGGTCGGCGGATGCAGCGGCGATGCGCGGTAGTAGTTGACGCCGCCGGTCAATCCGCGCGACCAGCAGGCATGGTAGCGGGCCCGCACCTCCGGGGTAAACCAGGGGGTGGGCGAGCGCCCCATTCCGGTCAGCAGGCTGTCCATGCGGGCGAAGCCGTCCGCGGCGAGCGCCGCTTCCGCTCCGTCCGCGCGCAACCAGTTCATGTACTCGCTGGCCGCCCGCTGCTCCGGGTCGTTGGCAAGCGCCTGCGCGAACAGGTAGGGATGCGGCGCGTTCACGATCACGAGCTTGTGCAGCAATTGCGGCAACGAGATCGCGAAATTCCAGGCGATCGCGCCGCCCCAGTCATGCGCCACCAGCACGAATTTCTCATAACCGAGATGCGCCGCCAGCAGCCGCAGGTCGTCGACGATGTGTTTGGCCTTGTAGGCCGACGGGTCGGCCGGCATGTCGGACAGGTTGAAGCCGCGCAGGTCCGGCGCCACCGCGAAATAATCGCCGCCGAACTCGCGCAACTGCGCTTCCCACTCGTACCAGAACTCGGGAAAGCCATGCACGAACAGCAGCAGCGGCTGCCCCTGTTTACCGGCGCTCGCGTAATGCAGCCGGGTGCCGTTGGATAGCGTTGCGTACTGGTCGGATCGGATCGAGGCAGTCATCTGTGCTTCCTGCAATTCAGTGGATGTCGATTGCGGTCATTTCGCGGCAATCTTCGCCTGCAGCATTTCGCGCACCTGCGGCGCGGCCGCGAACGGATCGCTCGGGTTGCGTTGCAGCAGGATGTCTTCCATCCGGGTCTGCACGTTGCCCAATGCATGGGGATGCGAATAGATGTAGAACCTGCCGTCGCGGACCGCATCGAAGGTGCGCTCCGCGACCTGGGCCGCGCTCACCTTGCCGGACGAGACCGCCTTGTCCGATACCGCCTGTGCCGCGAGCTGACTGGCGGTGGGCGCCGCCGCGGATTTCAGCTCGTCGGGCCGGTTGCGCTGCGACTGGCTGATCCCGGTCGGCACGAAATACGGGCACAGCACCGATGCGCCGATCGGCGCCTGGATCAGCTGCAGATCCTGGTACAGGGTTTCCGACAGCGACACCACCGCGTGCTTGGAGACGTTGTAGATGCCCATGTTGGGCGCGTTCAGCAGGCCGGCCATCGATGCCGTGTTGACGATATGGCCCTGGTATTGCGGGTCCTTCTTCGCGCACTCCAGCATCAGCGGCGTAAACGTCCGCACGCCATGCACCACGCCCCACAGGTTCACCCCCAGCACCCATTCCCAGTCGGCCAGCGAATGTTCCCAGATCAGGCCACCGGAACCGACGCCGGCATTGTTGAACACCAGATGCACCGCGCCGAATTTTTTCATCGTTGCGTCGGCCAAGGCCTGCACCTGCTCAGGCTTGCGCACGTCGCAGCGCTGCGCGATCACCTGCGCGCCCTGGGCTTCGAGTTCGGCTGCCGTCTTGTCGAGCGCATCCTGCTGCACGTCGGCCAGCACCAGCTTCATGCCGAGCCGGGCGCCGATGTTCGCGAATTCGCGGCCGAAGCCGCTGGCGCCGCCGGTAATGACGGCAACCTTGTCCTGAAAGTCTTTCATGTCGTCTCCTGCTGTATGGTTGTAATCCGGTTAGCCGAGTTTCTTCATTTGAAAACCGATGCGCGGGAAGTGCACGACCACGTTGCCGGCCTGCGGGTCGTGGCGGCGCAGCGCGAGTTCCGAGGCGCTCGCGATCACCAGTTCGCCTTCGACCGGATCC
>CBIHOK010000078.1:0-17156 GCA_966211575.1 uncultured Noviherbaspirillum sp. | reverse complement strand
CGTAGATGGCCAGGCCCGCGTACACGGCTCCGCCAGGCGAATTGATATAAAAGGAGATGTCCTTATCGGGGTTTTCGGATTCAAGAAACAGCATTTGGGCAATGATCAGATTGGCTGACTCGTCCGTCACCGGTCCAACCAAAAATACGATGCGGTCCCGCAGCAGGCGGGAGTAAATGTCATACGCCCGCTCCGAACGGCCGGATTGCTCGATGACCGTGGGAATCATTCCCAGGTGTTGGGGATTGAATGCATGCACACGCGCTCCTTTCCAGTGATGTGGATGTGGCGACTTGACGCTTGGTACGCGCCGGGCGTGACAGAAAAATTTTTACGAAGCCCTGTCACACTTGTGCTCTCGCCAGCGTCATCCGGAAGGAGATTTCGTAATGTTGTCAGCTTTGCATGCAGCCTGAGGCTTGCGTTGAAGCGAAAGAGACGTCCGCTTGTGAAATGGAGAAAACAGATGACAAAAACATCGAGTGACTCAGCCGATCTTTTCGAGGCTTCGAGACGAAGACTGCTTTCCATCGCTTACCGAATGCTGGGCAGCGTCTCGGAAGCCGAAGACATTGTGCAGGAGACCTGGATACGCTGGCATGAAGCGGAATGCGGGCAATTGGAGTCGCCGGTTGCCTGGCTGACCACTGTAGCGACGCGATTATCGATAGACCGCCTGCGGCGCCTGCAGCGCGAGCGCTCCGCCATGCTCGGGCCCTGGCTACCCGAACCATGGCTGGGCGATTCGGCGCCTTCCGCAGAGGATGCGGCGTCGATGCTGTCCGATCTTTCCTACAGCGTGTTGTTGCTGCTTGAACGCCTGAGTCCCGACGAACGGGCGGCGTTGTTGCTCCATGAAGTGTTCGACTGTCCCTACAAAGAAATCGCGCGAACCCTGAATAAAAGCGACGCACATTGCCGGCAACTGGTGCACAGAGCAAAGGAGCGGGTACAGTCCGGCCGTACGCGACGCATAGTGAATGATGAAGTGTGCGAACGTATGGTGCAGGACTTTTTGTCTGCGATACGCAACCTGGACAAGCAGGCGATGCTGCAGCTGATTGCAAAAGAAGCGTCGGTCATCGGCGATAGCGGCGGCGGCACACCGATCGCCTGCCTGGCAAAAACGCAGTCCGCACACAGCTTTGTCGGCGCCCTGATGTCCTTGAGCCCCTTGGATTTGCAGATCGAATCCATTTGCATTAATGGCGGATGGGGAGCCAAGGTTTATTTGCGCGGCCATCTTGCACTTGCACTCAGCTTCGAGATGGACAGGCAGGGCATCAGAAGAATCTACGCTGTTGGGCACCCTGGCAAACTAAACGGCAGCGTCAGGCGCGAGCTTGGCAGATATAGGCCGTCGCTTTATGCGGCTACGGCCCCATAAGACAGCCCGGCCGCTTTGCGCTCCCATGCCTCTTTCGACCGATGGCACCAAGAATCCCGATAGACACCGGCATGTGCGTTTCAAGCGTGTCGTTGAAGTGGAAAGGCGGCGCGGACCATGACCGACAAGCATTTATGCCGGCAGCGCTTTTCCGAATCCGACAGCGATACGATTCCAGCCATTGATGGCGATGATTGCCAGGGTGAGATCGGCGATTTCCTTGTCACTGAACTGCTCTTTGAGCATGTCGACATGGGATTGCAAATCGGACGCGGTCGTGATGCACGTCAATGTTTCCGCCCAGGCCAGTGCCGCCCTCTCACGCGGTGTAAAGAACGGCGTCTCTCGCCATGCGAAAAGCGTATGCAGACGCCGCGGCATTTCGTCGTCTTTTATCGCCTCGCTGGCGTGCATATCCATGCAGAACGCGCACCCATTGATCTGCGAGACGCGCATTTTCACCAGATGAATCAAGCTTCGCTCGAGCGACGATTCCCGAACTGCCTTTTCCAGACCCAGCATCGCCTGCATCGCCGTTGTCGACGCAGTAGCAAAGTTCAACGTTTCCATCGTTCTTCCTTTCGACATGTTGCTTTCGTTGTTTGAGACGCTCGCTGAGTACAAGACGAAAGCCGCATGGGATTTGTGACAGAGAACCGTAAATTTCTTCAATGCTCGGTCACGAACCGAGCCGCTGGAGAAATGCGGTGGATGCGGAAACCGGCAAAGGCCGGTCTCGCTCCTGATTGGCCTTTCCTTGCCAATCATGACGGTGCAGCGTCAAAGCGCCGGTGCAGTAGCCGGTACCGGCCGCTCACTGCCTCCGACGGCTGGTGCCGCCGGTCCGCGCATGCCGGACATCATGCTGCGCGCTGTTCGTCCGCGACCACGCTCCTGCGTATGCCGAGCTGACGTTCCAATTCATCCCATCCGCGCGGGGTCACCTGCAATGCGCGCGGTGTTCCGGTCCGCCGCAGCCAGCCGGCATCGCAGAGCGCCTTCATGAACTGCACGCCGAGCGGTCCTGCGAGATGATGGCTACGTTCGGTCCAGTCGAGACACTGTCGTGCAAGACCGCGCCGGGTCGGCTTGAGCGCGGCGAGGTCGACACCGACACTGCCGAACCATTCAGCCCCTGCCGGGGTCAGGTCAAACTGCTTGTCCGGGGCGGGGCGAATATAACCGCGCTCCTGCAGCGAGCGCGTGACGGCAACCCCGACCTGCCCTGCCAGATGGTCATAACAGCAGCGGCAAAACCGCAGTTCGCGTCCCTGCGGACTGAGCGCCTTGCGCCGCACCGGGGTCTGCGACTGTATCGCGCCAAGTTGCTCGAGCGCCTGCGCGACATGCGACCCGGCAAGCCGGTAATAGCGATGACGCCCCTCGGTTTCCACCGACACCAGCCCACCGCTCAGGAGCTTGGCCAGATGCGAACTCGCGGTCTGCGCGGTGACGCCGGCCGCGTATGCGAGTTCGCCGGCGGGCAGCGCGCGGCCGTCCAGCAAGGCGGTCAGCATTGCCGCTCGCGCGTGATCGGCGATCAGGGAGGCAGTGATGGAAAAACTGGGCAGATGCTGCATGGGAACTTCTCTCCACAGGAACCTTGATTGTACTCAGCTTGCGGCGCCGACGTTTCGATGCCGGTCGAGGTATCCGAACGGGAAGAAATCCGATCCGGGGCGTGTCGTGCCTGCGGCATCGGCAGCGTACATTTCGATACGCGGCGAAGCATTTGAACGACCCGACTCAATAGACTTGTTGGGGTCTTCTCACTTCCGTTCACCATCGTCATGGACCACTTCATGCGTTTCACGCCGACACCGCTCACGCCATCGCGCCGCCGGCTCACATTGCTGACTCTCTGTCTTGCCGTGCTTATCGCCCAGGTGGATACGGCAGTGGTCAACCTCGCCACCCGCCCTATCGGCGAATACTTTGGCGCCGGCGTTCAGGGCTTGCAATGGGTTGTCGACAGTTACAACCTCGCCTATTGCGTGCTGCTATTGACCGGAGGCTTGCTTGCCGACCTCTACGGAAGGCGGGCGGTCTTCATGCTGGGCGCCGGCATCTTCACGGCGGCATCCCTGCTCTGCGCTCTCGCTCCATCGATAGCGGTCCTCATTGCCGGTCGCGGCCTTACCGGCCTGGGGGCGGCACTGCTGCTGCCGGCGTCGCTCGCGATCATTCGCGTGGTATGGACGGAAGGAGCGGCACGCGCGCGCGCGCTTGGCATTTGGGCCGCGTGCAACGGCCTCGCGCTGGCGATCGCCCCCAGCCTGGGCGGCGTCCTGATTCGCCAGTTCGGATGGCGCAGCATCTTCCTCGTCGTCGTTCCCGTCGGTATCGCTGCCGTGACCCTCGCCCGCCTCTCGATGCCGGAATCCGCAGATCCGCAGGGACGGCGATTTGCAGCCGGTTCGCAAGCCCTCGGAGCGCTCGGGCTCGGCGGCTTGACGTTTGCAGCGACCGAAGCGCATGACTCTCCGCTGATCGCGGCACTTGCTCTTGCGGCCGCAGTGGCCGGCTTCGGCCTGTTCCTGCGCAGCGAGCGGGAAAGCGGACCCGACGCACTCATACCTCTCGACATGTTCCGGCTGCCGGAATTCCGAAGCGCCGTCATCGCCACCGGCGCGATGACGTTCGGCATGTATGGCGCCCTGTTCCTTGTGCCTCTCACGTGGCAGGAAACGGGCAGGCTCCATGTCGCGCAGGCGGGCCTGGCGCTGATGCCGATGGCCCTGGTGTTTGTGCTGGTGTCGCCGTTCTCCGGCACCGTAGCGGCCAGGGTCGGCCAGCGCGTCGCGACCTGCGGAGGAGTCGCCGTCATCGGCAGCGGATTACTGCTGCTTGCTGCGACCGCGACCTGGTCGTCCATCGTGCCGACCGAAGCAGGATTGGCACTGACAGGACTTGGAATGGGCTTTGCCACCGGCCCGCTGATGGGCGCGGCCGTCAATGCCGTATCGGTCGAACGCTCGGGCATTGCGAGCGCGCTCATCAATGTCGCGCGCATGGTCGGCGCGACGATGGGAGTGGCAGTGCTCGGCGCGGTATTCGCGTTGGAAAGCGGCGGAGCCGAAGGCCTGCGTGCCGCGATGCTGTTGGGCGGCCTGTTTCAAATCTGCGCGGCGACCCTCGCCTGGCTCACGGCACGCTCGAAGCGCATTCCCGCTGCATGCGACGCCGGCGGCAGGAAACAGGCTGCAGAAACAAGCGCGGCGGATGGAGCTGCCGTTCCCGATCGTTGCGAGCGGCCGTAGCGCAAACTCTCATGTGGAGCGTCATCTTCTCCACTGCGACGCCGTACGAACCCATCATTCTTCCATGGAATCCGGAGCTTTACCGGATATGATTTCCGGGCCAAGCATGCGAGCGACGCGAAGACGCTGGAACATGCCCGCGCCCTGCTTTCTCATCGACCGCAGACTGGGGGGTCGGGTGTACCGCCGGAAACGAGAGCTACGCATATCTAAACCGTTGCAAGCCGGCGCCATACAGCCGAGCCGAACGCGATCTGCAGATAGCGCGGAGAGCTTTACGAGCCGCTCGGCTTTTACCAACGTTAGTAAAAGCCGGTGCACGGCTGTTGGGGCAAGCAAAAAAACCGCCAGCCACGGCCAGCGGCAACCTACGACCCACAGGGAGAAATCACTGAGGTAAGGGTAATCTTTTGGAGGGTGGCGGTGTTGCGGGGAGTCAACGGGCAACAAAAAACCCGGGGCAGCGTGCGAGCTGATAGGTGGCGAGAATGTCTACCGCGAGGTTCTCCGTGCAGCGTTGGAGGCTTGCATCGTGGCTGCAACCTCGGAGCGCGCCCGATATTGCGCCAACCCTTCCTGGTACATGACGGCACCGATCCGTACCAGCGCTTCGAAATTTTCTTTTGACAATCTCCCGCGCGACTCGGCCAGAAGTTGCGCCAGATTCATGATGATGTCGTGTTGTGACGACTTTACTTCGCCAAGGGTGGCAGCTTGTTGCCGGAATAGTTCAATTACGTCGTCCTGGGTCATGATCGGCTCCGGTGGTCAATCAGTATAGGCTGAATGGCACCGTCGAACCTGACGGCCAACAAAAAACCCGCTGGAGCAGATTGGGGATGGAAGGTGTTGGGCGGTGCGTGCCGTGCATGGAGGAAAATCCGGGCCCAACCCGGCTGATCGACGCAAGGCAGGCAGCAAGCACCACCTCGTCATCGACGACAGCGGTACACCGCTGAATGTGATTCAGACTGACGCGAACCGTCACGATTCGACACGACTCATGTCGTTGCTCGATGGGGTTCCTGCCAGCGCTGGGCGGCGTCGCCGGCCCCTGCGCAAACCAATATAAATTCAAGCGGTCAATCGATCACGTGACGCCACGAGCACAAAGGCGAAACGCGTGCCCCGGAAAAGAGGCCGCGTTTGCGTCAAAATCAGAACGTATGGCGGATTCCGAAACCGATCGTATTGCCGGAATCGAAGCTCGTTTGCTTGTCGTACGAATAGATGGCGTACACATCGGTTCGCTTCGACAGGGAGTGGTCGTAGCCAACCGACGCGGTATTGCGCCTGTTTTCCGGAACCCCCGTACGAGTGCGGTTTGTATGCGCCCATTCGGCAAGTAGAGCGCCGCTTCGCGTTACCGGCACCTTGACGCCCATATCGTAAGTCCGGGTGTCGTTAGTCACGCCGCTGGCATTTGTCTTTACGAGCGAACCGTACACCTTGACGATCTTGAAGTCATATGCTCCGCCGAGGACATAGCCATTCTGCTGAGTGAGGGGCGCCGTAACCGGGACACGGACACGTTGCGCGGAGAATGCCGCGCTGAAATTGCCATTGACATAGTTCGCATGGAGACCCAGGTTCCCGATCCCAGTGCTTCCCGCTACTTCGCCCAAACCATAAATGACTCTGCCTGTGAAGCCGCCTACGCGCGGCGACGCGTACTGTATCGCGTTGTTCCAGACCGTGTCACCGATCAACGCTCCATTGTAGGAGCCGATAAACGACTGCAGGACCAGGGGCGAGAATACAACCGAACCACCGAATGGGCTCAGTGCGCCGATGTTCAGATAAGTTGGGTTGGTCTGGCGGCCAAACGTCACTTTCCCGAAACCACCTTGGAAGCCGACAAAGGCATTGCGTGAGAACAATGGATCGGTCGCATTGCGTCCTTGTGCTCCCGTATCGGTCTGGAAGAAACTTTCGAGTGCAAAAATTGCCTTGTATCCCGCGCCGAGATCTTCTGTTCCACGCACGCCCCAGAACGACGTGGTCATTCCTCCGTGTGCAAGTTTGGTAACCGCCTGCGGCTCGCCGCTGTGCTGGGCTCTGGCGACATACGCGCCAATCAGGCCATATAGTTGAACCTGGGATGTTCCTTCGGCGAACGCACTGAAGGATGCACCCGCAAGGATAATGCCTGCTCCATACCGCATTAATTCAGGAAATTTGATTTTCATTTTATGAGTGATGAATAGTGATGGATTAGGCGAAAGCCGAATACGTCGCGTTAATGTCCTTGCGACCGGCCATGACGGGCCGAGCGCCCTCCACGAGATTGCGATTACTGCTTTTTGATTTTTGCCTTTTCGATCACGACTCCCCACTTGGCAATGTCCGAGGCAAGCAGGTTTTTCGTTGATTCCGGCGTGCTGCTCTGGGCGACGATGCCGAGTTGAAGCAAGCGAGTCTGCACATCGGATTGGGAAACTGCGTTACTGATTTCCTTGTAGAGGCGATCGATGATGGGCCGGGGTGTGTTGGCCGGTGCAGCCAATCCGTTCCAGGACGTCGCCTGGTAGTTGGGCAGGCCGCTCTCCGCCACAGTAGGAACATTGGGCAATCCAGAGAAGCGCGCCGTGGACGTCACGGCGAGTGCCTTGAGGTTGCCGGATTTGATCTGCGGAAGCGCCGGGCCGAGGATTTCAACTGCGACGTCGATTTCGCCGGTAGTAGCCGCGGTAAGCACTTCAGGTGTGCCTTTGTAGGGAACGATCAGCGCATCGATGCCCGCCATCGAAACGAACAGCTCGGCAGCCAGATTCTGGGTGCTGCCACGATTGATCGTTCCGATGTTGAGCTTGCCCGGATGGGCTTTGGCATAGTTGATCAGTTCTGCCGTTGATTTGATGGGCAGCTTTTTATTGGCGAGCACCGCCAAATTGAAATATCCCATGGTAGAAATGGGAGCAAAATCCTTCAGGGTATCGTAGGGCAGCTTCTTGAACAGATCCGCGCTGACCGCGGTGCCATTGCTGATCAGCAGCAGGGTATAGCCGTCGGGGCTCGCCTTGGCGACGGTACCGGCCGCCACGATACCGCCCGCTCCGGGCCGGTTCTCGACGATGATCGGCTGCTTCATCGAGGCCGACATTTTTTGTGCGACCAGGCGCACCGTCAGGTCTCCGATGCCGCCCGGGCCGAACGGTACAACAATCGTGATGGGCTTGTTCGGGTAGTCTTGTGCGCCGGCAGACGCCGCTATTGCAAGCGAGAGCGCTGCAAGTCCGTACTTCAGATTCTTCATCATGTGCGGGATCATGAATTCACCTTGATCGATTGGAGTGGAATCGACGCTCTTGGCGGCGTCTGCATTCGAGAAAAATAGCCGTCCCTGCAACCCGGGGATCGGTGCGTGGCGCCCGGAAGCGGGCAACGGGAAAGGATTATCGAGGACTCTATACCTGCAAACAACACCGTATTCCCGCTAACAGCTATAGCAAGATGTTATAGGACAAGGTATCTGCAGATCAGAATGCGTTCTCAGGCGGCGCGCAGGATATCCGTAGCAATGCGTTCCAACAGCTCCAGCGTCGCCTGCTGGGTACTGGTCGTGGGTCTGTGTGCGTTGATCGCAACCGATAGCTGCGAGTAAAGGCCCGGATTGGCAATACGGCGTGTGGTATAGCGTTCGGGGTGCGCCGCCGTGGCGACGGCGTTACGGGACAGGACAGCGTTCCCTACGCCGTCGGCGACCAGATCGAGGATCGCAGCCACACCGTCGACTTCCATTGCGATGCACGGTTGTGCGCCGATACCAGCGAGCGCCGCTTCTACTTGCATTCGTATTGCATTCGGCCGGCTTGGAATAATCAGCGGGTATGTGCCGATATCCTTCAGACGTATCGATCTGCCCGAACTTGCTCCGCTACGGGGCTGCACCAACAGCAGTTCTTCCTGAAGCACCGGTCGCAGTTCGATGTCCGGGGATGGAAATGCATTATAGAGAAGCGCGATATCGATCTGACCGGTCGGCAGCGACTCCAGCATCTTCTTCGACAGCCCTTCACTGATCGAGAGCGTGGCTTCCGGCATCAGGCGCTTGAATTCCCGTGTGATCGGCACCGCCAGAATCCTGGACAGGGTCGGCGGCAAACCGACCGCAACGCGACCCGCCAGCGAACCGCGAACCCGGGACAACTCCTCGCGCAACCGTTCCATTTGGTGCAGCACCCCACGACTGTGTTCAAGCAGCACCTTGCCGGCTTCCGTCAGCGTGATTCCACGGCCGTTTCTCACCAATAAATTCTGGCGCAACTCGACTTCCAGCAACCGCACCTGGCGGCTTAGGGCCGGCTGTGCGATATCCAATACGATCGAAGCACGGGTAAAACTGCCTAATTCTGCGACCCGGACGAAGTACGAAAGCTGTTTGATGTCCATCATGATGCCCTCGCGGCCAGGGTTCTTCCAACTCGATATGTCGGGAAATGATATAACAATTTTCTATAGCTGATAGAGTATTTCCAGCCTTTCTCCAGCACGGTATCGGGCCCACAATCCGTACCATGCAAACGTCGATCAAAACCCTCTTCATGCGAGGCGGCACTTCGCGCGGCCCCTTCTTTATCGAATCGGATCTGCCGGCAGACCAGAAAAGCCGTGATCTTGTCCTGCTCGCCGTCATGGGCTCGCCGGACCGTCGCCAGATCGACGGTCTGGGCGGTGCCCACCCGCTGACCAGCAAGGTCGGTATCGTCCGAAAAAGCACGGTGCCGGGCGTCGACATCGACTTCCTGTTCGCGCAGTTGCAGCCGGAGCGAGATGCCGTCGACACCACGCCGAATTGCGGCAACATGCTGGCGGCGGCGGTGCCATTTGCACTGGAAACCGGGCTTGCCGAGCCGCAGGGCGACACCACCACGTTGCGTGTGCTGACGCTCAACACGGGCATGCAGTGCGACATTACCGTGCAGACGCCGGGCGGCCAGGTAGCCTACAGCGGCGATGCGCGTATCGACGGCGTGCCGGGCGCATCGGCACCAATCAAGATCAACTTTCTCGATACCGCAGGTTCCGTTTGTTCCGGCCTGCTGCCGACCGGCCACGTAAAAGATGTGATCAACGGCATCGAGGTGACCTGCATCGACAACGGCATGCCGCTAGTGATTCTCCGCGCTGAAGCGGTAGGACGCACCGCTTATGAAAGCGTCGCCGATCTGAATGCTGATGCCGAACTCAAGACACGTATCGAGCAACTGCGCATCGCCTGTGGACAGGCGATGGGTCTCGGTGACGTCACGGGCAGGAATTATCCGAAGATGACTCTGATCGCGCCGCCACGCGAAGGCGGCAGCCTGACCACCCGCAGCTTCATTCCTCACGTTTGCCATGACGCCATCGGCGTGCTCGCCGCAGTCACGGTCGCGACCGCCTGCGTGCTCAAGGGTTCGGTCACCGAAGGCATCGCCGTGGTACCCGAAGGCGACATCAAGCAGGTATCGGTCGAACATCCGACCGGCGAATTTTCGGTCGAGCTCGAAGTCGACCCCGCCAATCCACAGAACGTAACGCGGGCAGCCCTGCTGCGCACCGCACGCCTCATCATGCGCGGTGAAGTCATGGTACCCCTCTCGGTCTGGGAAAAAGGAGAAGCAGCGTGATCATCGACATCCACGGCCACTACACCACGGCCCCGAAGGCACTCGAAGACTGGCGCAACCGGCAGATCAGGGGCCTCACGGATCCCGCGCTTGCGCCGAAAGTGGCTGACCTGAAAATCAGCGATGACGAACTGCGCGAGAGTATCGAAACCAATCAACTCCTCAAGATGAAGGAGCGCGGCTCCGATCTCACCATCTTCTCGCCCCGAGCGAGCTTCATGGCGCATCACATCGGCGACTTCAACACCAGCGCCACCTGGGCCGCGATTTGCAACGAGCTCTGCTATCGCGTCGGCAAACTCTTCCCGGACAACTTCATCGGCGCAGCCATGCTGCCGCAGTCGACCGGCAGCGATCCGGCGACCTGCATACCGGAACTGGAGCGTTGCGTGAAGGAATATGGCTTCGTCGGCATCAACCTGAACCCCGATCCGTCGGGCGGCCACTGGAGCAGCCCACCGCTGACCGACCGTCACTGGTATCCGATCTATGAAAAGATGGTCGAGTACGGCATCCCGGCGATGATCCACGTCTCGACTTCCTGCAACGCCTGCTTCCACACCACCGGCGCGCACTATATCAACGCCGACACCACGGCGTTCATGCAGTGCCTGAACGGCGAGCTGTTCAAGGATTTCCCCACGCTGAAATTCGTGATTCCGCACGGCGGCGGCGCGGCGCCCTACCACTGGGGACGATATCGCGGCCTGGCGCAGGAAATGAAGAAGCCGTTGCTGCAGGAACACCTGCTCAACAACATCTTCTTCGACACGTGCGTCTACCACCAGCCGGGCATCGATCTGCTGACAAAGGTCATTCCGGTCGACAACGTGCTGTTCGCATCCGAAATGATCGGCGCCGTGCGCGGCATCGATCCGGAGACAGGTCACTACTACGACGACACCAGGCGCTATATCGAAGCGGCAAACCTGAACGCGGAAGAACGCTACAGGATCTACGAAGGCAATGCCCGTCGCGTCTATCCACGACTTGATGCGGCCCTCAAGGAAAAAGGATTGTAAAACCCATGACCACGCCACTCTTCAACCAACTCGGCATCGTCAAGCGCAACATCGTCCGCGCCGACCGAACCGCCGTCGATCATCTGGGCAAGTTCGGCAGCGCGACCGTGCACGAAGCAATGGGCCGCGTCGGCGTGATGAAGCCCACCATGCGTCCGATCTATGCCGGCGCGCAGGTGGCAGGCACTGCCGTGACCGTACTGCTGCATCCGGGCGATAACTGGATGATGCATGTCGTCGCCGAACAGATCCAGCCGGGCGACGTGGTCGTCGCAGCGATCACCGCGGAATGCACAGATGGCTATTTCGGTGATCTTCTCGCAACCAGCTTCATGGCCCGCGGCGCCAAGGCCCTGATCATCGATGCCGGCGTGCGCGATGTCCGGGAGCTGACCAGAATGGGGTTCCCGGTCTGGAGCAAGGCCATCAGCGCCAAGGGCACGATCAAGGCGACGCCCGGTTCCGTCAACATCCCGGTCGTCTGCGCCGGCGCAATCGTCAGTCCCGGCGATGCGATCGTCGCCGACGACGACGGCGTGGTCGTGGTGCCTGCCGCCGACGCTATACGCGTTGCGGAAGCCGCCCGCAAACGCGAGGACCTCGAAGGCGAAAAGCGGGAGAAGTTCGCCGCAGGCGTGCTCGGCCTCGATATGTACGGCATGCGCGACCCGTTGGAAAAGGCAGGCCTGAAATACATCGACTGAATGAATAACGATCCGAAACGCCGGCGTATCGGTCTCGTCGGACATAGCGAGGTTGGCCGGATGCCGCCGCACTGGAATCCTCGCTGAAGCAGCTGGATTTCGCGGCAAAAGCATCATCGGAAAAGCAGGACGTCGCCTCGGCGGTGAAGATGTGCCGCAGCGTCATGATCAGGGGCCTCGAAGCGATGATCATCGAGAGCTTCAATGCAGCGCGCGCCTATGACGTCGAGGACGCTGCAATCGCCTCGCTGAAGAAAACCTTCCCTGGCGTCGATTGGGAAACGTAAGGCGCTTATTTCTTTCGGTGCGTCATGGGGCATGGCCGGCGGCACTGCGAAACGGCAGGCGTGGGGCATCAATCTGGCCGGCGCCGGCGCGTTCGGCCCCAAAGGTACGCCGGAATTGGCACGCCCCCCGGACTGGCGTACCGAAGCGGATCAAATTCCGAATCATTTGAAGAAAGAGTAAAGCTATGGAATTTACGAAAACTGCCGGCTGGCTCGATTGGTATCAGGGTCCGAGCAAGCCGCGCTTTCAAGTACCTGCCGGCGCCGTCGATGCGCATTGCCATGTTTTCGGTCCTGGCGCCGAGTTTCCCTTCGCGCCGGAGCGCAAGTACACGCCATGCGATGCCGGCAAGCAGCAATTGTTTGCATTGCGCGACCATCTCGGCTTCGCGCGTAACGTGATCGTGCAGGCGACCTGCCATGGTGCCGACAACCGGGCGATGCTCGATGCCTGTCTCTCTTCCAACGGCAAGGCACGCGGCGTTGCCACCGTTCGGAGAAGCGTCACCGACGAAGAGTTGCAGCAGTTGCATGCAGCCGGCGTACGCGGCGTACGTTTCAACTTCGTGAAGCGCCTGGTCGATTTCACGCCAAAAGACGAATTGATGGAAATCGCCGAACGCGTCGCAAAGCTCGGCTGGCATGTCGTTATCTATTTCGAGGCGCAGGATCTGCCGGATCTGTGGGACTTCTTCATCGCCTTGCCAACCATCGTAGTGGTTGATCACATGGGCCGTCCCGACGTCGCCAAGCCGGTCGACGGACCGGAGTTTGGGCTTTTCCTGAAATTCATGCGCGAACATTCCAACGTCTGGAGCAAGCTTAGCTGCCCGGAGCGCTTGTCCATCAAGGGTCCGAAGGCGCTCCATGGCGAGCGCAGCGCTTATCAAGACGTTGTGCCGTTCGCGCGCCGAATCGCGGAAGAATTCCCGGACCGCATACTATGGGGAACAGACTGGCCGCACCCGAACCTGAAGGACCACATGCCCGACGATGGCTTGCTGGTGGACTTCATTCCCCACATTGCGCCGACGCCGGAATTGCAGAGAAAACTGCTGGTCGACAATCCAATGCGCCTGTATTGGCCTGAAGAGCTGTGAAATACAGCTGAGGGCAGTGGCCGCCGTTTGAAAAAGAAGAGGCGCCAACTTGATTGACGCCATTCATCCACAACCTCAAGGAATGCTGGCCCGAAACCATGTTCGTCGCTTTCGGGCTGGCAGTCATGGTCATCGGCCCGTACTATCCAACGGGCACCATCAGCCGCATGAGACCTAGCTACTTCCTCACCGTGCTGGACACGCTGCCGCGACGAGCGTTTGGGCAGTAAGCTTTAGTCCGCAGCCGGTCACTTGAGCGAAAGCCGGCAGCCCAGTCCCGAGCCCGATTGGGCACAGGCCGAAAATGCCGCTCGAGCACAAAAGCCTGTCGGGTTCAACCATGGAGCCGGTCGTCAGCCGGCAGTCTTGTACCTCCTGCACAAACGGCGGTGGCGACGCTGCGCCGAACCGTTCCGTTCGCAAGCCTGTCGCGAATCCCGCTGGCGCCACGCCAAGCACTTGGGGCGAAATGTGCCGGCCCGGGGCAGGCGCAAGCGGCTTCCGGCGGATTATGGTCGATCAGCACCAGGAGCTTCCCGGCATTCCTGACTTCTTTCAGCGTATTCAAGTCCTCGGTGCCGCGGCGTACTGCAACGTCTACCTGAATATCGGAGTCTGGCGTCGTGTTCCTGTCGCCTTTACCGACGAAATCGGCATTGGAAAATACAGAGGGCGGAATAGCTGCGCCCATGGCCTGGCGCCCCCCTTAACGGCCCGGAACCAAGGATTCAAGCTGTTGCGCCAGCGTGGCGGCCGATAGCCCGCCGATATGGCGTTCGACGAGCGCACCGCTGGCGTCGAAGAACAATGTGGTCGGCAGCGCGCGAGAGCCCGCCTCGTGCCCCAGCCGCATATCCGGATCGAGCAGTACATTGTCCAGAACCAGTCCCTGCGCATCGAGATAGCTGTGCACCGCCGCCGCCGGCTCGCCCTGGTTGGCGAAAACGAAAATCACGTCCTTGCGTTGCGCCTGCGCGTCGCGCAGGATCGGCATCTCGCGCCGGCATGGCGGACACCAGGTGGCCCAGAGGTTGACCACCATCGGCTTGCCCGCCAGCGAAGCCAGCGACACCGGGCCGCCATCCAGCCGGGTCAGTGCAAGGCCCGGCAGCTGCGACGGCCCCGTAGAGAGCAGCATCATCCCTGCCATGCCCAGCGCCCACGCCGAGGCGCCTGCGGCTGCGGCCAACAACAGCGGCTTGCGTCGCTCCCGGCTGCGCCAGGCGAACCAGGCGACCATCACGACCGCCGCAAGGATGCCGGCCACGGTCATGAATCCGCCATCGCGAATATCGAACATGCTGGCCGGCGCAAGCCGGTATTGGGCAAAATGCTGCGCGACGAACGCCGCCCTTGCGGCCAGCAGGCTGGCGGCCAGCGAGATCCAGAGCAACGGCTCGACATCGACGCGCCGGGCGCGCCCTGCCCATTTCGCCACCGCCACGCTGGCCAATGCCGCCGCCAGCAGCAACAGCGGACCGGCGGGAATCGCAAACGGGCCGAGACTGATTGAATTCATTGCCGGGGCGGCTGTTGCTGCCGGCGCTGTTCCAGGGAAACTGTCGACATAGAGACTCCTTTCCGGTTATTTATTGCGAAGCTTAGCCGGTCCGGATTAAGGCAGAGTTAACACCTCGATTTTCGTCGCAACTTATACTTCCTTTTTTTGACCCAACCGCTACCTGTATGCATGTCTTGCTGATAGAAGACGACAAGCTGGTCGCAAGCGGGATTATGACCGGACTGCGTCTCCATGCGATCACTGTCGATCATGCCGCGACAGCGCAGGCGGCGCAAATCGCGCTGACAACCGGGAATTTCGATCTGGCTGTGCTCGATCTCGGCCTGCCGGACGAAGACGGAATGGCGCTGCTGCGACGCTGGCGCAATGCTGGCCAGTCGCTGCCGATACTGGTGCTGACGGCGCGCGACGCGGTGGAAGACCGGGTCGCGGGCCTGGGGGCCGGCGCCGACGATTACCTGCTCAAGCCGTTCGATCTCGCGGAACTGGTGGCGCGCCTGCACGTCCTGCAGCGGCGCGCCGCCGGGCGCAGCGTCAATCTGATCAGGCATGGCGCGCTCAGTTTCGACCCTTCCAGCTGCCGGGCAACGCTGCACGGCATCCCGGTCGACCTTTCACGCCGGGAACTGGCGTTGCTGCAGGCCCTGCTGCGGAATCCGACGCGCATCCTGAGCATCGACCAGGTCAAGGACAGTCTCTACGGTCGTGAGGAAAGCGTCGAAAGCAACGCGGTCAACGTACATATTCATCATTTGCGGCGCAAGCTCGGGGCGCACATTGTGGAAACGGTGCGCGGCATCGGATATCGCCTCGGCGAGGCCGGAACATGACGCTGCGCCTGCGCCTGCTGGCGATCATCGGCTTATCCTTCACGCTGTTGTGGGCCGCCGCTTCGGTATGGATGCTGCTCGACCTGCGCAAGGAGTTTCGCGATACGCTCGATCAACGGCTGGCCGCATCTGCACGCATGGTCGCGGGGCTGGTAGCACAACTGCCGCCGCAACCGCCGAAGGCCGACGCAACCCCGACGCGCACGGTGCTCGACCTGATCGCAAGGGACGGCGTGGCCTGCGAAATCAGCCTGCTGCGCGGCGAAGTGATCGTACGCACCAGGAACAGCCCGGACAAACTCGGTACCGCCGCCAGCGGTTACGGCGTCGGAATTTACGGCGGCACGCCGTGGCGGACATATACCCTGCAACAGGGGGATATGCGCGTCACCACCGCCGACCGGATCGACCGGCGTGAAGCCTTGCTGCGCGACATCGTGGTGGCGACGGCGGTGCCGTTCCTGATCGCGGCGGTCGGCAGCCTGCTGGCCCTGTGGTTCGGCATCCGGCGTGGCTTGGCGCCCTTGGAAACGATACGTGGCAGACTCGCGGAACAGGCGCCGGAAATGCTGCAGCCGCTGCCCGAGTCCCGACTGCCGGCCGAACTGACGCCGCTGGTCTCTACCATCAATCTGTTGCTGCAGCGGGTGCAGCGTGCGATCGAACGCGAACGCAGCTTTACCGGCAACGCGGCGCATGAATTGAGAACACCGCTGACCGCCATCAAGACGCATCTGCAAATCGCGCGACTCGCCGGCGGCGACGACGCGGCACGCGCACTCGGACATGCGGAAGAAGGCGTGCTGCGACTACAGCACACGCTCGACCAGTTGCTGACGCTGGCGCGAGTGGAGGGGCCGTTCTCCTTCAACGGCGCGGAGAATGCGGATGCCGGAACGATCGCCGGACTCGCCATCCGTGACCTTGCGCCGGAACATAGAGATCGTATCGCGGTCGATGGCGCAAACCTTGCAGCGAAACCGGCGATACCGACGCTGCTGGCCGTCACCGCGCTGCGTAACCTGCTCGACAACGCACTGCGCTACTCGGCTCCCGGCACGCCGGTCGTACTCGACATCAGCCGGTGCGCCGGACAGCTATCCTTTCGCGTCATGGACGAAGGTCACGGTATGACGGCCGGCGAATGCGAGCAGGCGGTACAGCGGTTCTGGCGCAAGGGCAGCGCGCAGGGCAGTGGGCTCGGCCTTTCCATCGTCGACGCCGTCGTCAAGCGCTATGGCGGCGAACTGCGGCTGATCCCGCGCGAACCTACCGGCATGGCGGTGGAAATCCGCCTGCCGTTTGAAGAAGGGATCGCGCCCGTCAAGGCTTGATGCAGTGCCACCCCTGCTTTTGCCGATTCACCGGATGCACGGTGCCACCGAGGCGGCGGTCGCCAAGCTGACCGCGTCCGAGGCGGCGATGTGGATCG
>CBIHOK010000077.1:0-17298 GCA_966211575.1 uncultured Noviherbaspirillum sp. | reverse complement strand
TAGCGCTCGCCCAGCTCAACCCCACGGTCGGCGCCATCGCGCAGAACCTGGCGCCGAACCGCGACACGGGGGTGATGGTCCACGGCGAGAACCTGAAGGGACGGCTGGCTTACGCGCTGGCCGTGCTGAACGGCGCTTGGGGAGAGTGCTGAAACAGGAGCCGCGCAGCGCTGAAGCGGATCAAACATCGGCCGGATTCCGATTGCCGCCGCAGCGGTTTCCTCTATGGTGAGAGTCTTTGCACCGATCCGGAGGAGCAGATGGGACTACTCGATGGCGCACTGAGCGCGCTGGGCGGCAATCATTCGCCTCAGCAAGGTGCCGAAATCCGGCTGGTCCAGGCGGTACTGGAACTGCTGACCAACAATCAGGAGATCGGCGGCCTGAACGGGCTGCTCGACCGTTTCCGCGGAATCGGGATGGGAAACGCGGCGAGTTCCTGGGTAGGCGACGAAACCAATGTGCCGCTGACTGCGGAGCACGTGCGCCTGGCACTGGGCGATGGGCCGCTGCAGCAAGTCGCGGATCAGGCCGGCGTCGACCCGGACCAGGCAGCCGACGCGTTGAGCACCTTGCTGCCGACAGTGGTGGACAAGCTGACTCCGGCCGGCCATGTTCCGCAAGGAGGCCTCCAGAATCTGGGTAGCCTGCTTGAACATTTCATCAAGTTCTGACCGGAGTTCCAGCCGGCTCGCCGCAATTCCGCCACAATGCGGGAATGCAGTGGCTCCGCCGATTCCTCCACCCCGATCCGCGCCGGATTCCGGAGGCGTTGTGGCAGGCCTGCGTCGCGCGCTTGCCATTCCTGCAACGACTGACCAAGTCCGAGCTCGACCGGCTGAAAGCGCTATCCGAATCGATCCTCGACACAAAGACGTTCAGCGGCGCCGCCGGCTTTGCCGTCACCGACGACATCGCCCTGCAGGTCGCGGTCCAGGCCGCGTTGCCGATACTGGAACTGACGCCGCGGCTGTATGACGACATGGCCGGCGTGATCATTTATCCGGCCGCCTTCCTGGTGCCGCAAACCGAGGTCGACGAGGCCGGCGTGGTGCACGAATGGCGCGAACCGCTGTCCGGCGAAGCGATAGGCGCCGGCGGCGCGGTGGTCCTGTCTTCCGAGGATGTGACCCCCAAAGGCAACGACGATAGTATTGTCATTCATGAATTCGTGCACAAGATCGACATGGCGGACGGCAGCGCCAACGGCTGCCCGCCGTTTCTTGCCGCATTCCACCAAGGCCTCGACCGCGATGCCTGGAAAACCGTGTTTTCAGCCGCATATACCGATTTGCAGCGGCGCCTGGCGGAACACCGTCTCCATCCGGTAACCCGCAACCGGCTCCCGCTCGACCCGTATGCCGCCCGCAACCCGGCCGAGTTCTTCGCAGTAGCCTCCGAAACCTTTTTCGTGCAACCGCGGCGGCTGGCCGACGGCTACCCCGATGTGTACGCATTGTTAAGCAACTATTACCGGCAAGACCCGCTGCCGGCATGAGCGCGCTGCTTGCGGCCGGGAAAACCCCCGGAATGCATTTATAATCCAAGGTTTTGCGCCAGTTCTTTCAAGTCACCTCATGAAGGTATTTCGCGGACTTCCCAATGCCGCGTCGCGTGCACCTTGTGCATTGACGATCGGCAACTTCGACGGCGTGCATCGCGGCCACCAGGCGCTGCTGGCGCGGGTACGCGACGCGGCGAAAGCGCTCGGGGTGGAAGCCGCGGTAATGACTTTCGAGCCGCATCCGCGCGAATTCTTCGCCCACCTGCGCGGCAATCCGTCGCAAGCGCCCACCCGTATCGCCAACCTGCGCGACAAGCTGCAAGCCTTGTCGGACGCCGGCATCGACCGTGTCATCGTCGAACACTTCAACGCGCACTTCGCCTCGATGTCGCCGCAGGATTTCGTCGAAAAAATCCTGGTGCAGGGCCTGCATGTGCGCTGGCTGATGGTCGGCGAGGATTTCCGCTTCGGCGCCAAGCGGGCCGGCGACATCGCTTTCCTGAAGGAAGCCGGCGGCAAGCATGGCTTCCGGGTGGAAGCCATGCCGGAAGTGAAGAACAATGGCACCCGGATATCTTCGTCTGCGGTGCGTGCCGCGCTGGCCGAGGGCGACTTCGCGCATGTCGCGCAGCTGCTCGGCCATCCGTACGCGATCTCCGGCCACGTCGTGCACGGCAAGAAACTGGGCCGCAGCATCGGCTTCCCGACGCTCAACCTGCGCATCGCCCACAAGCATCCGGCGCTGTCCGGCATCTTCGTGGTACGGGTGCACGGCCTGGCCGACCGGCCGCTACCCGGCGTCGCCAGCCTCGGCGTGCGGCCGACCGTGGAAGATGCCGGCCGCGTGCTGCTGGAAACCCACCTGTTCGACTATGACCAGCCCTGCTACGGCAAGCTGGTACGGGTGGAATTCCTGCAAAAGCTGCGCGACGAGGAAAAATATCCGGACCTGCCGACGCTGACCGCCGCCATCCAGCGCGACGCCGACCAGGCCCGGGCCTGGTTTGCCCGCCAGGCGACGCCGGCACGCTCGGCGACCGACCGAATTTGACGATCAGACAAGTACTTGACTCCGTTTGATCCACCGAATTTTCAAGATTGAAGCGAACAATGTCCGACCAAAAAAACAAGTATCCGGTCAACCTGACCGACACGCCTTTCCCGATGCGCGGCGACCTCGCCAAGCGTGAACCGAAATGGGTGAAGGAATGGCAGGAAAAGAAGATCTACCAGCGCATCCGCAAGGCGTCGGCCGGCCGCCCGAAGTTCATCCTGCATGACGGTCCGCCTTATGCGAACGGCGACATCCACATCGGCCACGCGGTCAACAAGATCCTGAAGGATACGATCGTCAAGGCCCGCAACATGGCCGGCTACGATGCGCAGTACGTGCCCGGCTGGGACTGCCACGGGATGCCGATCGAGATCCAGATCGAAAAACAGTACGGCAAGAACCTGCCGACCGCCGAGGTGCAGGCCAAGTCGCGCGCATACGCGAGCGAACAGATCGAGCGCCAGAAGAAGGATTTCATCCGGCTCGGCGTGCTGGGCGACTGGGACGATCCGTACAAGACGATGAACTTCCGCAACGAAGCGGACGAGCTGCGCGCGCTCGGCATCATTCTCGAGAAAGGCTATGTGTATCGCGGCCTGAAGCCGGTCAACTGGTGCTTCGACTGCGGTTCGGCGCTGGCCGAAGCCGAGGTCGAATACCAGGACCGGCGCGATCCGGAAATCTACGTCGGTTTCCCGGCCGCCGACCGCGACAAGCTGGCGCAGGCATTCGGCCTGCCGCACTTGCCGGACGGTCCGGTCTACGCGGTGATCTGGACGACAACGCCGTGGACCATCCCGTCCAACCAGGCGCTGAACGTGCACCCGGAGCATGCCTATCAACTGCTGCGGATCGAGGGCGGCAAGCACCACGGCAAGCAAGTGGTCGTCGCGGCCGAACTGGTCGAGGCATTCCTGAAGGATATCGCCGACAAGCACACGGACACGCAGGACAAGGCCGCACTTTCCGCCGAAGTGCTGGCGACGACCACCGGCGCCAAGCTGGCGCACGTGCGCTTCCGCCATCCGTTCGCGGATCTCGACCCGGCCTACAACCGCTACTCGCCGGTCTACCTGGGTGACTACGTGACGCTCGATACCGGTACCGGCATCGTGCATTCCGCTCCCGCCTACGGCGTCGAGGACTTCATCTCCTGCAAGAGCCACGGGATGCGCGACGACGAAATCCTGAACCCGGTGATGGGCGATGGCAAGTACGTGTCGTCGCTGCCGTTCTTCGGCGGCATGTCGATCTGGGATGCGTCCAAGCCGATCTGCGCGAAACTCGACGAAGTGGGCGCGCTGTTCGGCTTCGGGCTGAAGCCGCACAGCTACATGCATTGCTGGCGCCACAAGACGCCGATCATCTACCGCGCCACCTCGCAATGGTTCGCCGGCATGGACACGGTGCCCAAGGATAACGGCCCGACACTGCGCGAAACCGCGCTGGCCGGCATCGAGGCGACCGCTTTCTACCCGTCCTGGGGCAAGGCCCGGCTGCACGGCATGATCGCGAACCGTCCCGACTGGACGCTGTCGCGCCAGCGCCAGTGGGGTGTACCGATGGCCTTCTTCGTGCACAAGGAAACCGGCGAGCTGCACCCGCGCACGCCCGAACTGATCGAAGAAATCGCGAAGCGGATCGAGCAGCACGGCATCGAAGCCTGGCAGGCGCTCGACCCGAAGGAACTGCTCGGCGACGAAGCCGGCATGTACCTGAAGAACAAGGACACGCTCGACGTCTGGTTCGACTCCGGCACCACCCATTACACGGTGCTGCGCGGTTCGCATGCCGACGCGCTGCAGTTTCCTGCCGATCTCTACCTGGAAGGCTCGGACCAGCATCGCGGCTGGTTCCACTCCTCGCTGCTGACCGCGTCGATGCTCGACCGCCAGCCGCCGTACAAGGCGCTGCTGACGCACGGCTTCGTGGTCGACGGCGAAGGCAAGAAGATGTCGAAGTCGAAGGGCAACGTGGTCGCGCCGCAAAAGGTGTCCGACACGCTGGGCGCGGAAATCCTGCGGCTGTGGGTGGCGTCGACCGACTATTCGGGCGAGCTGTCGATCTCCGACGAGATCCTCAAGCGCGTGGTCGAAGCCTACCGCCGCATCCGCAACACGCTGCGTTTCCTGCTGGCGAACACGTCGGACTTCGATCCGGACAAGAACGCAGTGCCGATCGAGGAACTCGTGGAGATAGACCGCTACGCGATCGCGCGCATGGCCGAACTGCAGGCGGAAATCCTGAAGCATTTCGACGTCTACGAATTCCACCCGGTGGTCGCGAAGCTGCAGATGTACTGCTCGGAAGACCTCGGCGGCTTCTACCTCGACATCCTGAAGGACCGCCTGTACACCTGCGCCGCCGACTCGGCTGCGCGCCGCTCGGCACAGACGGCACTGTGGCACATCACCCATGCGCTGCTGCGCCTGATCGCGCCGATGCTGTCGTTTACCGCCGAGGAAGCGTGGGCGGTATTCGCCGGCAAGAAGGCGTATGAAGCCAGCGGCGAAACCATCTTCACGCAGACCTATTACACGTTGCCGGAAGTGGCCGATGCCGAGGCACTGCGCGCGAAGTTCGGCGCGCTGCGCGAGCTGCGCACCGAAGTCACCAAGCAGCTGGAAGAAGTGCGTATCGCCGGCGGCATCGGTTCGTCGCTGCAGGCCGAACTCGAAATCCGTGCCAGCGGCGACAAGTACACGCTGCTGAACAGCCTGGGGGACGACCTGAAGTTCGTGTTCATCACGTCCCAGGCCAGGCTCATCGAAGTCGCCGGGGAAGCGGACGAGGCAGTGATCGTGACGCCCTCGACCCAGCCGAAGTGCGAGCGCTGCTGGCACTATCGCGCGGACGTCGGCGCTCATCCTGAGCACCCGGGATTGTGCGGACGCTGCGTCAGCAACCTGTTCGGCAGCGGCGAAGTCCGGAAACACGCGTAAACTGCACCGGGACCTTCCCGCACCGCGGGAAGGCTCTCCACCAAAGGCGATTCCCTTCACATGGCAAAATACAAGAGAACCTTTTCAGACGCCGGCGGCGCCGGCATCGCGCCTTGGCTCGGCATCGCGGCCGTCGTGATCCTGCTCGACCAGATCACCAAGATCGCGATCAGCCGGGTGCTTGCCTACGGCGATTCGCTGCCGGTCACATCGTTCTTCAACCTGGTTCTCGCCCACAACAGGGGTGCTGCGTTCAGCTTCCTGGCGGCCGAAGCCGGCTGGCAACGCTACCTGTTCACCGCGATCGCGATCGCCGCGGTAGTCTTCATCATCTACCTGCTGAAGCGGCATGCCGGCCAGCGCCTGTTCTGCTGGGCGCTGGCGCTGATCCTCGGCGGTGCGCTCGGCAACCTGATCGACCGCGTCATGTATGGCTACGTGATCGACTTTCTCGACTTCTATCTGCCGCATTCGCAGCTGCCGCACTGGCCGGCATTCAACGTCGCCGACAGCGCGATCGTGGTGGGCGCCGGCCTGTTCGTGATCGACGAACTGCGGCGCGTCGGCAAATAGTCTCGTCTGTTCATGGAAGCATCATGGGAGGCATCATGGATCTCGCGGGTAAACACATCGTTCTCGGCCTGACCGGCGGCATCGCCTGCTACAAGGCGGCCGAACTGACCCGGTCGCTGGCGCGCGCCGGCGCCACCGTCCAGGTGGTGATGACCAGCGCGGCGACGCAATTCATCACGCCGGTGACGATGCAGGGCCTGTCGGGACGGCCGGTATATGCCGACCAATGGGATGCGCGCATCGCCAACAACATGCCGCATATCGACCTGACGCGCGAGGCCGACGCGATCGTGATCGCGCCCTGCTCGGCCGACTTCCTGTTCAAGCTCGCGCACGGTGCCTGCGATGACCTGCTCTCCACGCTGTGCGTAGCGCGGCCGTCGCATGTGCCGCTGCTGGTGGCGCCGGCGATGAATGTCGAAATGTGGCAAAACCCGGCCACCCAGCGCAACGTCGCGCAACTGAACGCCGACGGCGTGCAATTGCTCGGCCCCGATGCCGGCGCCCAGGCCTGCGGCGAAACCGGAATGGGACGCATGCTGGAGCCGGAACAACTGCTGGAAGACATCATCGCCTCGTTCCAGCCGCGCCTGCTGGCAGGCAAGCGCGTACTGCTGACCGCCGGCCCCACTTTCGAGCCGATAGACCCGATACGCGGCATCACCAATCTCTCGTCCGGCAAGATGGGTTTCGCGATCGCGCGCGCGGCCCGTGAAGCGGGCGCCGACGTGACCCTGATTGCCGGCCCGACCGCGCTCGCTACGCCTTACGGCGTGCATCGCATCAACGTACAGACCGCGCAGCAGATGCACGATGTGGTGATGTCGCATATCGACGAGCAGGACATATTCATCGCGGTCGCGGCGGTGGCCGACTGGCGGGTGGTGAATCCGAGCGAGCAGAAGCTGAAGAAGAAAGGCGCGGGCGATGTCCCGCAACTGCAATTCGAGCAGAACCCGGACATCCTGGCCGCCGTCGCCGCCCTGCCGAAGCGGCCGTACTGCGTCGGCTTCGCGGCGGAATCGGAAAACCTGCTGCAGTACGGTGAGGAAAAACGCAGGAAGAAGAACGTTCCGCTCCTGATCGGCAACATCGGCCACCAGACTTTCGGCAAGGACGAGAACGAACTGGTGCTGTTCGACGACAGCGGCAGCAAGCGCCTGCCGCGCACCGTCAAGCAGGTGCTCGCGCGGCAACTGGTGGCCGAGATCGCGAGCCGGCTCTGAATGCATCCGAAAGCGCCGCTATCGACACAAAAACACCCACAACCCCGCAAGCCTTCATGAAGACCATCGCCGTCAAGATCCTCGATCCGCGCCTGAAAGAACAACTCCCCGCCTACGCGACCCCCGGCAGCGCCGGCCTCGACCTGCGTGCCTGCCTCGCCGAGCCGTTGACGATCCGGCCCGGCGAAACGCACCTGGTGCCCACCGGCCTGGCGATCCATATCGCCGATCCGGCCTACGCGGCCATGATCCTGCCGCGCAGCGGCATGGGGCACAAGCACGGTATTGTTCTGGGGAACCTCGTCGGCCTGATCGACTCCGATTACCAGGGGCAACTGATGGTGTCGACCTGGAACCGCGGGCAAGCCGAGTTCGTGCTCAATCCGATGGAGCGGCTCGCGCAACTGGTGATCGTGCCGGTACTGCAGGTCGGCTTCGAAGTGGTTGACGAGTTCGACGCGAGCGAGCGCGGCGCCGGCGGCTTCGGCAGCACCGGCAAACACTGACGCGGCAAGCGCGCCCGCGCCGCCGCCCCTGCTTTCACGCAAGCTATCGAATGGAGAATTCAATGCATCGGATCGGACGTGGTTCGTCCCGTTTCAGGCAGCCGTGGCACGGCCTGTCCTTGCTCGCCGCACTGTTGCTCAGTGCCTGCGCCACCGTCTCGCCCCCCTCATCCTCGCCTTCTCCTTCCATCGCCGCACCACTGCCTGCCGCCGTCAATGTTCCGGGCGGCGCCGAACTGCGGGCGCTGGTCGAAGCGCAAGACCGCCTGTACCGGGTCGGATCGCCGCTGCTGGTTGCGAATACCGAGCTTTGCAAAGGCAATGCACGCGAACTGCTGGGGATTACCGCGAAAAACAAATATTCGTATTCGCCCGAATACGTCAATGCCGCGCAGCAGTTGTACGGGCTAGGCGAACATCTGCAGGTGATGGGCGTGCTCACCGACAGCGGCGCCGCGCACGCCGGTGTGCACCGTGGCGACAAGCTGTTGACGGTCGAAGGCGTGCCGCTGCCGACCGGCGAAAACGCGGAGCGCGACACGGCTGCCGTTCTGGCTCCGCTGATGCACGGCCATTCCAGGATCAGCCTGACGGTGGAGCGCGACGGCCGCCGGATGACGCTGGACGTGCCGCTCACGCATGCCTGCGCGTTCGGCTTCGAGCTGGGCAATACCGCCAATCCGATCGCCTATGCCGACGGCCACCGGGTGCTGGTATCGCGCGGTATGCTGGACGTGGTGCAGTCGGACGACGAGCTGGCCTACGTGCTGGCCAAGGAAATGGCGCACAATGTGCTGGACCATGCGGGCCGGCTGCGGATGAGTGCGACCGTGGGCGGCATCATCGACAACCTGACGCGCGTCCATCCCGACCTCGGCACCATGGTTGGAATGGCGGGCGTCAAACCGATGCCGAAACAGCTCGACGCCACCGCCGACCGCCTGTCTCTCTACCTGCTGGCGCGCGCCGGCTATGACGTCGACGGCGTGGTGCCGTTCTGGAAAAGGATCGCAAGCCGCTATCCGGCATCCATGCTCAACGGTTACACGGCGCTGCACCCGGCTACCGATTACCGGATCTGGGCAATGAACAAGACGCTGGCGCTGATCAAGCAGAAAAAGGCAGCCGGCGAACCACTGCTTCCCTGAAGTCGCCGGCCGCCCCGCTCAGTTCCAGCGTCCGCCGGATCCGGCGACGCTGTAGCGGCCGGCGCCCAGCAGCGCAATCGCCAGCGCCGACACCAGGTACATTCCCTGCAGTTCCAGCGCCCAGCCGCCGGTCTTCCCTATCGTGAAAAACTGCGAGGTATGCACCAGCAGGATCGCGACCACCATGTTGATTACGATCACCAGTGCGCCGACGCGCGCCCAGACCCCGAACAGGACCAGCAGCGGCGCAATCACTTCGCCGATGTAGACCAGATAGCCGGCCGCGGGCGGCAGCCCGGCCTTGGCCACCATGCCGGTGATGAAGCCGACGCCGCCGATGACCTTCGACAGGCCGTGAAACAGGATCAGCACCGACAGCGTGACTCGCAGGATCAGTTTGCCGAAATCTTCCGAAATGTTGCCCGTCTGTTTTGCGTGCATGGGGACTCCTCGAATAAAGTGATTGGGTCGGGCGATCCGCGGCCGCGGCGCGTACGCAACGCGAGTTTACACGTTTCCGCAACATTGAATCGCCGCACCCTCCGCCGCGAGAACGAACGCGACGGCCACGCTGTCTACTTGCCATGCTGCATGCGACAGCCGACTGCAGCCTCATTCAGGAAAGGATAGCCATGAGTACGACACGAAACGTCGCGGTCCTGGTAGGCAGCCTGCGCCAGGAATCGCTGAACCGGAAACTTGCGAACGCATTGCAGAAGATGGCGCCGCCGTCGCTGCGGCTGAACCAGGTGGAAATAGGCAATCTCCCGCTTTTCAACCAGGACCATGAAGCCGACCCGGGTCCGGCGACTCGCAGCTTCAAACAGCAGATACAGTCGGCCGACGCGGTGCTTTTCATCACGCCCGAGTACAACCGCTCGGTTCCCGGCGTGCTGAAAAACGCGATCGACGTCGGCTCGCGTCCGTACGGACAAAGCGCATGGAGCGGCAAGCCGGGCGCCATCATCAGCCTGGCACCGGGTGCGCTGGGCGGCTTCGGCGCGAATCATCATCTGCGCCAGTCGCTGGTTTTTCTCGACGTGCCGGTGATGCAGCAGCCGGAAGCCTATATCGGCAACGGCGCCAAGCTGTTCGATGAAAACGGCGATATCGCGGTCGAATCCACGCGCGACTTCCTGCGCAACTTCCTGCAAAAATTTTCCGAATGGATCGACCGGGTCGGCGCCAAATGAACGGCGAAGGCCGGCGGCGCCGGGCTCAACCGTAAATCAACGGCAGCACGATCACCGCCCAGGTCGCGGCCGCCAGGGACAGCGCGAGAAACACCGCGGCGCTGCCGAGATCCTTCGCGTTTTTCGAGAGCGGATGGGGATCGAACGAGATGCGGTCCACCACCGCCTCGATCGCGGAATTGAGCAGCTCGACCACCAGCACCAGCACCAGCACGGCGATCAGCGCGAGCTTCCGCAGCGGCGACACCGGCAGCAGCAGCGCAATGATCGCCGCCGGAATCGCGACCAGCAATTCCTGGCGAAACGCATGTTCATGCCGCCAGGCGGTACACAAGCCCGAAATCGAATACGTAAAAGCAGCGTAAATCCGCTTCACGCCGCTGCTACTCTTGAAATCGCTGCGCCGGGGTTCGTGGTCCGTCATTGCTTGCCGTCCGCGTTTGCATGAGCAGCGCCAGGAAGCGGCGCCGAACGGCCGATTGTACCCCGGCATTCCCGGCCGCCCCAATACGGCCGGCGCCCGGCTCAATAGCTGCCGGGCAGCAGGATATTCTTGTCCACCTTCCTGACGTCGGTCAGCCCGCACAGCGCCATCGTCACGTCGAGTTCGTTGCGGATCAGTTCCAGGCAGCGAGTGACGCCGGCCTCACCCATCGCGCCCAGTCCGTACAGGAAGGCCCGGCCGATATGGACGCCATGGGCGCCCAGCGCCAGCGCCTTGATCACGTCCTGGCCGGAGCGGATGCCGCCGTCCAGGTGCACTTCCATGCGGTCGCCGACCGCATCCACGATCGCCGGCAGCGCACTGATCGAGGATGGCGCGCCGTCCAGCTGGCGGCCGCCGTGGTTCGACACGATCAGCGCGTCGGCACCGCTGTCGGCCGCCAGCTTCGCATCCTCGGCATCCAGGATGCCCTTCAGGATCAGCTTTCCGTTCCAGCGCTTGCGCACCCACTGCACATGTTCCCACGACAGCGCCGGATCGAACTGTTCGGCGGTCCACGAAGACAGCGAGGACATGTCGGACACGTCGGTCACGTGGCCCACGATATTGCCGAACGAGCGGCGCCGCGTATTGAGCATTCCCCAGCACCAGCGCGGCTTGGTCGCCATGTTCGCCAGGTTGCGCAGCGTCAGCTTGGGCGGGGCCGAGAGACCGTTTCTCAAGTCCTTGTGGCGCTGTCCCAGGATCTGCAGGTCGAGCGTCAGCACCAGCGCCGAGCAATTGGCGGCCTTGGCGCGGTCGATCAGGCGCCCCATGAAATCGCGGTCGCGCAGGAAGTACACCTGGAACCAGAACGGCTTGCTGGTGTTGGCCGCCACATCCTCGATCGAACAGATGCTCATGGTCGACAGCGTGAACGGCACGCCGAATTTTTCGGCGGCGCGGGCGGCCAGGATTTCTCCGTCCGCGTGCTGCATGCCGGTCAGGCCGGTAGGCGCCAGCGCCACCGGCATCGCGACCGGCTGGCCCACCATGGTGGAAGCCAGCGTCCGGTTTTCCATGTTGACCGCCACCCGCTGCCGGAACTTGATGCCCGCGAAGTCGCTGCTGTTGGCGCGATAGGTCGATTCGGTCCAGGCGCCGGAGTCGGCGTAATCGTAGAACATGCGCGGCACACGCTTCTGCGCCAGGATGCGCAGGTCTTCCATGTTGGTGATGACAGCCATCGTTTTTCTCTCCTCCGTTTTCGTTCGGACCGGCCGCTCTTCAGCGCGGCCACTACCCGCTATCCGCTACCGACCATGATTATCGCGCGGCAAGCGAAAATTTCCCTATCGCCGATAGATGAAATTAATTTGCCGCAACCGCCATTCCTTGCCTGGCCCTTTTTCATTTTTTCACAATGTGATATAAAGACAGATATTGCAACGCACCAACCGGCCTATGAAACCTGAACAGCCTACCGAGAACCCTCAAATCTCGATCCAGGTGATCGAGCGCATGATTTCGCTGCTGGATGCACTTGCACACTACCCGGATCCGGTCAGCCTGAAAGAATTGTCGACCGTGACCGGGCTGCATCCCTCGACCGCGCACCGCATCCTGAACGACCTGGTGGTCAAGCGCTTCGTCGACCGCGCCGATGCCGGCTCCTACCGCCTCGGCATGCGCCTGCTGGAACTGGGCAATATCGTCAAGAGCCGTCTCAACGTGCGCGAGGCGGCGCTGGATTTCATGCGCGCGCTGCATCGCAAGACCCACCAGACTATCAACCTGTCGGTACGGCAGGGAGACGAGATCGTCTATATCGACCGTTCCTTTTCGGAACGCTCCGGCATGCAGGTGGTGCGCGCGATCGGCGGCCGCGCGCCGCTGCACTTGACCTCCACCGGCAAGCTTTTCCTGTCGATCGACGATCCCAAGCAGGTGCGTTCGTATGCAACCCGTACTGGACTGGCAGGTCACAACAAGAACTCGATCACCGACCTGGCGAAGCTGGAGCGTGAGCTGAGCCTGGTGCGGGCGCGCGGCTATGCGCGCGACAACGAGGAACTGGAACTCGGGGTGCGCTGCATGGCGGCCGGCATCCATGACGACAGCGGCAAGTTGATCGCGGGGCTGTCGATTTCGGCCCCGGCCGATCGCTTGCAGGAAGAATGGGTGGAAGACCTGATCCGGACCGCTGCCGAAATTTCGTCGGTGCTCGGCTACATACCGGAAGGCGCGGCCGCCTGAATCTAGAGGGTGTTATGAACTGGTTTGGGGGTCGCGCAGCCCCGGAAACCGGCCGTCTACGGCGTTGCAGCTCCTCGCCGTAGCCCCGCTACGACTCCATCCTCTCCCTCATTCCCTCTCCACTTCGTGGAGAGGGAAGCTATCTGCTCCCTTCTCCCGCTTGCGGGGCGAGGCAGGGTTTCGCGGACCCCAGGTTCGCGCTGCCGCAGCCGATACGGCCTGCAGGCCGTATTGTGGGGCGCGGAGCGAGGGTCGGGGAAGAGGGCCGGCTGCGCCTGGTATCCGACCGGTTTCCGGGGCTGCGCGACCCCCAAACCAGTTCATAACACCCTCTAGCGCACGCGCCGGTATAAATCGCTGCGCCCGGCCAGTTGCCGGTAATTTCCGGCAAACGGCAGTCGCTCAAGTTCGTCTCCCCGGTCCAGCCCGAGGATGCCCAGCGGCGCGATACTGTCGTCGAACAGCCGCAACACGCGCTGCCGCAGGCGCGGCCCATAGTCGGGCAGCGCCTGGCGGCACAGGATCAGTTGAAATTCATTGAACGAGGCATTGCTGGCGAGGCTGTAATGGCACCAGGTCACGTTCGCCACCAGTCCGGCGTCGAACCGCGCCGAGCCGCCGCATAGCGCGACATAGTCGGCAAACGGGCGGCTGCCGCCGCTGCGCATATGGTTCTCCGCATACGACGACAACCGCTCTCGGGAAAATATCCCTTCCCTCGCTTCCTGCAGCAGTGCCTCGTTGGCGGCAGTGGCAAAGATTTGCGTACGTTCCTCCAGCTTCTCCTCCACCAGCAGAATCGCTACCGCATAGACCTGTTCCGGGCACACGCATTCCGCCAGCCACAGGCGCGGCGCCGGACAGGAACGCAGCAACGGTCCCAGCTGTGCCCGCAACGCACGGAAATGGGCAGGGTCGTCGAACAGCGCCGTGGGTTGCGGACTCAGCGCCCGCAACAGCGCCGCCGCTGCCGCCTTGTCGTGCAGCACCCGCTCCTGCAGCGCCGACACGGTATTGAGCGCGTATCGCGCCATCGACGCGCGCACGGCCCTGTGCACGGGTTCCGGGCGATGGTCCCGGAAATCCTGGCCGAAGCGGCGCCGCACGCCTTCCAGCAGCAGCGCGACTTCCAGTTCCTCGACGTCTCCGTCGCCCCCGCGACCGGTCAGCGGTGCAGCCATACCCGCATCAGCGACAACAGCTGCGCGACATCGACCGGTTTCGTGATGTAATCGGAGGCGCCGGCGGCCAGGCACTTGTCGCGGTCGCCCTTCATCGCCTTGGCCGTCAGCGTAATGATGGGCAATCCCCGGAATTTCGGGATTTCACGGATCGCCCGCATCGTGTCGTAGCCGTCCATTTCCGGCATCATGATGTCCATCAGCACGATTTCGATGCTCGGGTCCTTTTCCAGCACCTCGATGCCGTCGCGACCGTTTTCGGCAAACAGCACCTTCATCTGCTGCCGCTCCAGCACCGAGCTCAACGCAAAGATATTGCGCAGATCATCGTCCACGATCAATACGGTGCGCCCGGCCAGGTCGCCATCCTCGACGCGCACGTCTTCCAGCATGCGGCGCTGCACTTCGGGCAGACCGAGCGGCGACCGATGCAGGAACAATGCGGTTTCGTCCAGCAGGCGCTCCGGCGAGCGCGCATCCTTGAGCACCACCGTCTTCGCAATGCGCTTGAGCTGCGTCACTTCCTTGCGGCTCAGTTCGCGCCCGGTGTAGACCACCACCGGCAGATTACGCAATGCGGCGTCATCGCCGATCGTGGTGAGCAGCGTAAAGCCGCTCATGTCCGGCAGGCCGAGGTCCAGCACCATGCAGTCGAAGCCGCCGGCTTTCAACGCGTCCAGCGCCTCGCCGCCGCTGCCCACGGCCACGATCTCGACGTCGGTGGCGGCCAGCAGGCCGACGATCGCCTCGCGTTGCACCTGGTTGTCCTCGACCACCAGCAAGCGCCGCGTGGTACGGTTCAGGAACTGGCGTATCCGCAGGAACTCTTCCTGCAGGCGTTGCGCCTCGACCGGCTTGTGCAGGTACGAAAAAGCCCCGAGGCGCAATGCGCGTTCGCGCTCCTTGGACTGTGTCAGCACGTGTATCGGGATGTGGCAGGTGGAGGAATCGCGCTTCAGGCGCTCCAGCACGGTAAAGCCGTCGATTTCCGGCAGGTCGACATCGAGCAGAATCGCCACCGGCTGGTAATCGCGTGCCAGCGTCAGGGTCGAAGCACCCTGATGCGCGACGATGCCCTTGAACTTCATCGCATGCGCCTGCTCCAGCAGCATGGAAGCGGTTGCTTCCTCTGCCGTGACGATCAGCACCGCTGCCTCGCCCGGGGCAACCCGGCTGCGGTCGTCGTTGCTTACCGCGTCCGGTTCCGGCAGTCCCTGGATTGCAGTCACGTCCGTGCTCGCACGCTGCAGGCTGGTATCGGTATACACGACTTCCGACTGGATCACCGGGATCTGGGCATGCGAAGGCGGCAGTTCGTAATGGACGAAGCCGGACCGGTTGTGAGGCAGGAACAAGGTGAAGGTACTGCCCACTCCCACTTCGCTCTCGACGCGGATTTCACCGCCCAGCAGGCGCGCCAGTTCGCGACTGATCGAAAGGCCCAGGCCGGTGCCGCCGTACTTGCGGGCGGTGCTGCCGTCGGCTTGCTGGAACGCCTCGAAGATCAGTTGCAGCTTGTCGGAGGGAATGCCGACGCCGCTGTCCGATACCGCGAACGCCAGCACCGAATCGGCATGGCTGAGGCTGGGATGGTCCAGGCTCCAGCCGGAACTGACCATGCCTATCTTCAGCGACACCTGGCCGCGGCTGGTGAACTTGAATGCGTTGGACAACAGGTTTTTCAGGATCTGCTGCAGGCGCGTGGTGTCCGTCAGCATTGACGGCGGCAGCCCGTCTCCCAGCTCCACCGAGAACTTCAGCTGCTTGGCTTCGGCCATGTGGCGGAAGGTGCGCTCCACGTAGCCGGACAGCGTGCGGAAGCGATATTCGCTGACCTCCAGCGTAACCGTGCCGGACTCGATCTTCGACAGGTCCAGGATATCGTTGATCAGCGTCAGCAGGTCGCTGCCGGAACCGTAGATGGTCTTCGCGAATTCGACCTGGCGCTCGGTCAGGTTGCGATCCGGATTGTCCGACAGTTGCTGCGCCAGGATCAGCAGGCTGTTGAGCGGCGTGCGCAACTCGTGCGACATGTTGGCGAGGAATTCGGACTTGTACTTCGACGACAGCGCCAGCTGGGTCGCTTTTTCTTCCAGTGCCAGCTTGGCCTGCTCCACCTCGCGGTTCTTGCGTTCCACCTCGATGTTCTGCTCGGATAGCAGGCGCGCCTTTTCCGCCAGCTCCAGATTGGTCTGCTGCAACTCCTGCGCCAGCGACTGCGATTGCGTCAACAGGCTCTCGGTGCGGCTGTTCGCTTCGATCGTGTTCAGCACCGCGCCGATCGATTCCATCAACTGATCGAGGAACCATAGATGGGTTTCGGTGAAGCGGTCGAGCGAAGCGATTTCGATCACCGCTTTCACCTGCTGCTCGAACAGGATCGGCAGCACTACGATGTTGTTCGGGGGCGCCGATCCCAGTCCCGACGAAATCTGGATGTAGTCGCGCGGCACGTTGGTCAGCCAGATACGCTGCTTCTCCAGCGCACACTGCCCGACCAGCCCCTCGCCCGGCAGGAACGAGGTCGGCAGCTTGCGGCTGGAACGGTAGCCATAGCTGGCGATCATGCGCAGGCGGGCGTCGCGGTCCTGCGAATCCATCATGTAGAACACGCCGTGATGCGCCCCGACCAGTGGCGCCAGCTCCGACAGGATCAGCGCGGTCACCGCTTCCAGGTCGCGCTGGCCCTGCAGCAGCCGGGTGAAGCGCGCAAGATTGGTTTTCAGCCAGTCCTGCTGGGCGTTCTTGTGCGTGGTCTCCTTCAGGTTGCGGATCATCTCGTTGATGTTGTCCTTCAGATCCGCCACCTCGCCGCGCGCTTCCACCTGGATCGAACGCGACAGGTCGCCACGCGTCACTGCGGTCGCCACCTCGGCGATCGCGCGCACCTGGGTGGTCAGCGTGGCCGCCATCCGGTTCAGGTTTTCGGTCAGGTCCTTCCAGGTGCCGGCTGCGCCCGGCACGCTGGCCTGGCCGCCCAGCTTGCCCTCGACGCCGACCTCGCGCGCTACCGTGGTCGCCTGATCGGCAAACACCGCGAGCGTATCCGTCATCTCGTTGATGGTGTTAGCGAGCGCCGCGATCTCGCCGCGTGCCGCCACCGTCAGTTTCTTTTTCAGGTCGCCGTTCGCGACCGCCGTCACCACGCCTGCAATGCCGCGCACCTGGGCAGTGAGGTTGGCCGCCATGAAGTTCACGTTGTCGGTCAGATCCTTCCAGGTGCCTGCCGCACCCGCCACCTGCGCCTGGCCGCCCAGCTTGCCTTCGGTGCCGACCTCGCGCGCCACCCGC
>CBIHOK010000076.1:0-17472 GCA_966211575.1 uncultured Noviherbaspirillum sp. | reverse complement strand
CGCCTATCTCGCCGATTTGCGGGCTCTGTTCGAGCAAGGTGATGCGCACGCCGAGTCGCGACAGCGCGAGCGCCGCCGCCATTCCTCCTATGCCTCCGCCCACGATGATCGCCGATTGCGCGTTTCCGGTCATGCTGTCCATCTTGCTTCCTTCCGTTCAAAAATTGCTTATTTGCCGGGGTCCTTCTGGTCCGGGAACCGGTCGAACTCGACGTTGTAGATGTGGCCGTCGACGCGTTCGGTGCGCCGTATGTAGACGGTCTGGACGATGTCCCGCGTGGCGGGGTCGATCGCGACCATGCCGCGCGGACTCTCCCAGCGGGCTCCCTTCGCGGCTGCCACGAAGCGCTGCGCATTCGCATCGCCGCCGGTCTTCTGCAGCACCTGGTAGATCAGGGCCATGCCGTCGTAGCCGGCCACCGACATGAAGTTGGCGCGCTTGTCCGGGCCGAACTGCTTGCGGTACGCGGCGACGTAATCCCTGTTGAGCTTCGAATCGTGCGCGGCGGAATAATGGCCGGCGGTAATCGTGCCCAGCGCCGGTTCGCCGATCGCCTCGATCAGGCTGTCGTCGGTCAGGTCTCCGGTGCCGAGCAGCTTGACGCCTTCCTTGTCCAGTCCCCGTTCGCGCCAGGTCTTCATGAAATTGATGGTGGCCTCGCCCGGCGGCAGGAACAGGAACACGCCGCCGGGATGGGCGTCCTTGATGCGCTGGATGAAAGGGCCGAAGTCGGTGCTGTTGACGGGCACCCGGACTTCGCCCGACAGCTTCTTGCCCATGCCTTCATACGTCTTCTTGAACCAGGTCTGCGCATCGATGCCGGGCGCGTAGTCGGCGACCAGGATGTAGACGTTGTCGATGCCGTTGCCGGCCGCCCACTTCGCCATCGGCACCGAGAGCTGCGGCAGCGTGTGCGAGACGCGCACGATGTAGGGCGACTTCGTGGTGATGGAAGATGTCGCGGCATTCATCACCACCATCGGCCGCTTGCCCTGCGTGGCAATCGAAGCGGTGGCCATCGCGCCCGGCGTCAGGCCGAAGCCGGCCAGGATGTCGACGTGGTCGTGGCTGATCAATTCCTGGGCCAGCCGCTTGGTCGTCTCCGGCGCGAGGCCGGTGTCGTCCTTGATCAGCACTTCCACCTTCTTCCCCGCCACCGTGTCGCCGTGGCTCGCCATGTAGAGCTTCACGCCCCTGTCGATCTGGTTGCCGTAGTCGCTGAACGGGCCGCTCATCGGCAGGATCAGTCCTATCTTCACGGTCTGCCCGGCGTAGGCGGAAAATGCGGCGAATGCGCAGAGGGCCGAGGCGGCCAGTGAAATCCATCGATGTCTCATGCTGTCTCCTGGTGATGATTGTTATCGTGAGGAAGCCCTATGGGAAAGAGCAGGGGGGCAACGCCAAGTGTCGATTCGCACAATTATTTCGTCAACCGATCAGGGAAATACCCGGAATTGCGTTTTACAATAATGGTGTCGGAAGCGGCGCGCGCTTCCTTTCACCGGAGCGGAGGCGGCGTACCGTGGCGAAGCTGGATCTTGAATGGCTGATGGTGTTCGACGAGATCTACAAGACCGGCAGCGTCTCGCGGGCCGCCGAACGGCTGGGGCTGGCGCAGGCAACCGCCAGCATCGCGCTGAACAAGTTGCGCGGGCACTTTGGCGACCAGTTGTTCAGCCGCACCTCGCGCGGCATGGAAGCGACGCCGCGCGCGCAGGAGCTCTACCCGGAACTGCGCGAAGTGATAGAACGGCTGGAACGGGCGCGCGGCGGCCGCCGTGCTTTCGAGCCGGACACGAGCGAGCGCGAGTTCCGCATTTCGATGACCGACATCAGCGAAATCGTCCTGCTGCCGGCGCTGATCAATCACCTGCGGCGGGTGGCGCCCGGCGTGCACATCGAGACCGAAAAGATTTCCACCACCAGCCCGCGCCGGCTGGAAGCGGGAGAGGTCGATCTGGCGGTCGGCTTCATGCCGCATCTTGAAGCGGGCTTTTACCAGCAGACCCTGTTCTCGCAGGACTTCGTTTGCGTCGCCGCCAGGAACCATCCCCGTATCGGCGAGCGCCTGGGGAAGGCCGCCTTCGTCAACGAAGGCCATATCGTCGTCACCACCTCCGGAACCGGTCACTCGATCGTGGACAAGGTGCTGGCGCAGCGCGGCATCGAACGCGAAGTGGTGTTGCGGGTACCGAGCTTTCTGGGCGTGGCGCGCATCGTCGCCGGCACCGAATTGCTGGTCATCGTGCCGCGCCTGCTCGGCGCCGCGTTCGCCGAGCAGGAAGCGATCAAGCTGCTCGATCCGCCGGTGGCGCTCCCTTCGTATTCGGTGAAGCAGCACTGGCATGAACGCTTTCATGCGGACGCAGGCAACGTGTGGCTGCGCCGGACGCTGGCCGAGCTGTTTTCGCAGCCGCGGCGCGGCCGCCGTCCCGTCGCCTGAGTTCTACTGCATGTAGGCCTGATGCGCGAGGCAGCGCCGCTGCTGCGAGGCGGACAGGAGAGATTCCTGGTCGCCGGCGGGGTGGCCGGCGGCACTCGTCGAAGACGGATGCCGGGCGCGCATCAATCCGCGGTGATATGGTCTTTCTCGATGATCGGCTTCCAGCGCGCCGCGTCCGCATCGAGCATCTTGCGGAACTCCGCCGGCGTGTTCCCGACCGGCTCCATCAACTGCTTTTCCAGCTTGTTCTGCACTTCGGGTTCCTTGAGGATCGCGACGATATCGTCGTGCAGCCTGGAAACGATGGCTGCCGGAGTACCTGCCGGAGCGACGTAACCGATCCATGCATCGGCCTGGATTTCCGGAAACCCGGACTCGCCCAGCGTGGGGATCTGCGGCAGGAATTTCGAGCGGTGGGCGGTGGCGACCGCCAGCGGCACCAGCTTGCCGTTCCGGACCTGGGAAACGAGCAGGCCGGCCGGTAGCGCGCCGAACTGCACCTGGCCGCCGAGCAGGTCGAGCAAGGCCTTGTTGGCCCCGGCATAGGGCACGTGCACGGCCTGTGCGCCGGCATCGTTGAGCAGCGTGGCGACGGCCAGCTGGGAAATGCTGCCGACGCCGGTGGAACCGTAGTTGTATTTCGCGCTGCTGCGCACCGCCGCCAGGAATTGCTTCATGTCCTTGACGTGCATCGAGGGAGAGGCCGCCAGCACGCTGGGCTGGGTGACGGCTACCGTGATCAGCGCGAAATCCCTGGCAGGATCGTAGGGGAGATGCTTGTACAGCATCGGATTCACTGCCAGCGGGCCGGCAATCGATACGCCTATCGTGTAGCCGTCGGGCTTCGCCCGGGCTATCGCGCCGGTGCCGATGTTGCCGCCGGCGCCCGGCTTGTTCTCGACCACTACCGGCTGGCCGAGCTTTTCGGACAGGCGCTGGCCGATCACGCGCGCGGTGGTGTCCGGCGAGGAGCCGGCCGGGAACGGCACGATCACGTGCAGCGGCGCTTCCGGCCATTGTGCTGCGTGCGCGGAGTTCGCCAGCAGCGCGCCGCAGCAAAGTGTCGCCAGGAAGAGTTTTTTCAATGTCATCGAATTCTCCTTGAATGAAATGGGATGGTGCGGGAAGCGATGGGAGTGATTAATCACCTTCTTCGATATGGCAAGCCGGCAGGAGTGCGTGCGAGGGGGCGTTTCAATCGTCTTCCTGCCCGAGAAAAACGCCGTGCTGCTGCAGCTTCGCCTGCAGCGCGCCGACGTCGATTTCGCGCGGCGCCTGTCCGGCATTCAGCGCGATGGCGGCGGCCGCGCCGGCCGCTTCGCCCATCACGAAACAGGCGCCCGTCACCCGTGCCGCCGACTGGCCCATGTGCGTCATCGATGCGCAGCGCCCGGCAACCAGCAGGTTGTCGACGGTCAGCGGCACGATCATCCGGTACGGCAGGTGGTTGTAGCCGCGCACGCGCGGAATGTCGGGAAACCTGAACACGACGTCGCCGGCCACGTGCGCCTCCACCATCCAGCCGTTGACGCCTATCGTGTCGTCGAAACTGGCGCAGCCGAGCACATCGTCCTCCGACAACTGGTAGCCGCCGACGATGCGGCGGGTTTCGCGTATGCCGAGCTGGGGGGCGATCTCGAGCAGGTAGGCCCGCTCGAAGCCGGGCGCGTAGCCGCGCAGGAACCGCATGAAGTCGGCGATCTGGCGCCGCCCCTGCGTTTCGCCGGCGCTCAACTGCCAGGCATCGGTGCCGTCCACCGCCGAGCCGTCCGGATTGCTCACCTGCGTGACGTTGGCGCGCCATTCGACCGGATTCTTCTGGGGCCGGATGATCGGCCCCTTGCGCGGAAAGCGATGGCCGTCCTTTTCCGCTTGTTCCATCAGCGGACCGAATTTTTCCCATGCCCTGTCGGCGCGGGCCGGATCGACGCCGTTGACGCGGAACATGGTCGACGGATACAGCATGCCGCCATGGCCGTCGCCCTTCTGATAGGGAACGCCGGCATCGGCGACCAGGTCGGCGTCGCCGCTGCAATCGATGAACAGGCATCCCAGTATCGCCCGCCGGCCCGACTTGGTTTCCACCATCAGCGCCTGGATCTCGTTCGGCGAATGCATCAGGGCGCCGGCCGCATAGGCGTGGAACAGCACGGTGACGCCGGCGGCGGCGAGCAATTCGTCGGCCGCGATCTTGTAGGCGGCGATATCGTAAGCCTGCGCAGCCGCCTTGCCGCCGAACAGCAGGTGCGGTTCGCACAGGCCGCCGAGATGCGCGATGCGGTCGGTCAGCTGGCTGGCAATGCCGTGGACCACACGCCGGATTTCGCCGAAGTGGTTGGCGTGCAGTCCGCAAAAATTGGTCACGCCGGCCGCGGTGCCCATGCCGCCGAGGAAACCGTAACGTTCGACCAGTATCGTGGAGCAACCCGAACGGGCTGCGGATGCGGCCGCCGCGATTCCCGCCGGACCGCCGCCGAGCACCACGACGTCGTATTCCCCCAGCACCGGAACGGATCGCGCCGGCTCCCGGATTTCCCTTGCTTGCGACATCGGCGTCGGATTCTGCATTGTTTATCGTGCACGGAGAGTGATAACCCTGAGCATCTTAGTTGATGCAATCCGCGATTGCTTATTCTATATTCGACCCTCAGTTTTCGCGTTTTACGACAAATATGGACATCCTTGCCAATCTGCGCGCGTTCCTGTCGACGGCCCGGCACGGCAGTTTTTCGGAAGCGGGCCGGCAGTTGCACGTGGTGCCGTCGGTCATCGCCAAGCGCATCGGCGAGCTCGAGCATGCCACCGGCACGCAATTGTTCAACCGTTCCACGCGCAAGGTGACGCTGACCGCGGAAGGCCAGAAATTCCAGCCGAAGGCGGCTGCGCTGGTATCCGATTTCGACGAAGTGATTGCCGGGCTCCGCAGCAGCGAGGGAATGCTGGAAGGCCATATCCGGCTCAAGGCGCCCACCACGCTGACCATGCTGTACCTGGCCGAGGTGCTGAACGGGTTCCAGCGCGAGCACGAGCGGGCGACGATGGAAGTGGTGCTGATGGACCGCTCGGTGAATCCGGTGGAAGAGGGATTCGACCTGGCGATCGGCGGCCACTCGGCCAGCTATGAAGGCGTGATCGATATCCCGCTATGCCGCCTGGGCCAGGTGGTATGCGCGTCGCCATCCTACCTGGAGAAGCGCGGCCGGCCGCTGCATCCGCGCGAGCTTGCCGACCATGACTGCCTGGTGTTCACGCCGACCGGGCCGACCTGGTTTTTCGATAGCGAGCGCGGACCGATCAGCATCGACGTGCCGCAAAAACTGGCCGCCAACGATAACCACCTGCTGTTCAGCGCCGCCTGCCAGGGCAACGGGATCGCGCTGCTGCCGAGCTACGTGGTGAAGGAGGCGCTGCAGGCGGGCAGCCTGGTGGCGATGCTGAACGAGTATCCGCTGCAATCCACCTGGCTCAAGGCCCAGGTGCCGCGACGCCGGCAGGGCGTCGCCCGCATCGATGCGCTGGTGTCATGGCTCGGCCGCCATCTGGGCGATGTGCCGCCGTGGGGCGCGGACTGACCGGCCTCATTCGTCTTCATTCGTCCAGCCCTGGCGGCGCTGCTTCCGCGTAGCCGGCCGCGCTGCGGCGTATCGCTTCGAGCATCGCGCCGACAGCCGGGCGGCCGGCGGCATCCTCGCGCCAGTACATGTCGGTGGAGCCGAAGCCCGCGAGGCGGATCGGCAGCACGCGCAGCGCGCCCAGCTGTTCGAGGCGGCGCGCAGTCCGGTGCGAAGCAACGCCGATCATGTTGCTGTGGCTGAGCATCGTCAGATTGGCCATCAGCGAGTTCGATACCACGCAATCCGCCGGCAGCGTCTGCCCCGCATCGGCAACCGCCGTCTCGAGCGCCTGCCGGATCGGTGCGCCATGCGGCCAGACGATCCAGCGGTATGCCAGCAGCTTGCTCCATTCCAGCTGCGGATCGTCGGCCAGCGGATGCTGGGGACGCGCGATGAAGTGAAGCGGCTCCAGGTACAGGGTTTCGCTGCGAACGGCCGCATCCTGCAGCGCGGAGGCGGAGCGGCCGACCACGACATCGATTTCGCCGCGCGCCAGCTGCGGCATCAGCACATCCATCGTCGCCTCGAGCAGGCGCACCTGCACTTTCGGCAGGCGCCGCAGCAGCATCGTCACGGCAATCGGCACGGTATCGGCAACCGATGCGCCCGAAGCGCCTACCACCACCTGTCCGTGTCCGCCCTTGCGCAAGGCATCCATGTCGTCGCGCGCGCTGTCGAGATGGGCGGCGATGCGGCGCGCATGCTCGATCATGGCCTCGCCGTGCGGCGTCGGCCGCAGCCCGCGGGCATGCCGTTCGAACAATTCCAGCCCCACATCCTGCTCCAGCTCGCGTATCCATTTCGACAAGGCAGGCTGGGTCGTGTTGAGCTCCTCGGCGGAGCGGCTGATATTGCCGGTGCGGGCGAGGCTGATCAGCATTTGCAACTGCCGCAGCCTGAGGCGATCTGTCCAGTCGGTCACGTGTCACCTATCAAGATATATAAAAAAGTATATGGCTGGTACCGGTTTTTTCATTTTACAGAGCATGGCTCCGGCCCGTATAACTGCACTCTGACTTGCACTGGAGGAGACGTCATGGATGCAGCAACGACGCGCGCCGAACGCGCCGCATATACTCGACAGATAGCCGAAAGCGGCCTGACGCCGCTATGGGAATCGCTGCATAGCCTGGTGCCTCCGCAGCCCCGGCCGCAGGCCCTTCCTGCACTCTGGAAATACGCGGAGATACGGCCGCTCGTGCTGGAGGCCGGCGCCATCATCAGCGCCGAAGAGGCGGTGCGCCGTGTGCTGGTGCTGGAGAACCCAGGCCTGCCGGGGAAGTCGAGCATCACGCCGTCGCTGTATGCCGGCCTGCAACTGATCCTGCCCGGCGAAGTCGCGCCCAGCCACCGGCATACGCAATCGGCACTGCGCTTCATTGTCGAAGGGCAGGGCGCGTGGACCGCGGTGAACGGCGAGCGCGTCACGATGGCGCCCGGCGACTTCATCATCACGCCTTCCTGGACCTGGCACGACCACGGCAATCCGGCGGCCGAGCAGGGCGGCGAGCCAGTGATCTGGCTGGACGGCCTCGACATTCCGCTGCTTGCCTACCTGGATGCGGGCTTTGCCGAAAATTACCCGGAGGCCACGCAGCCGGTCATGCGGCCCGAGGGCGACAGCTTCGCCCGCTACGGCTACAACATGCTGCCGGTGCGGCACCGGGTCTCGGACCCGACCTCGCCGATCTTCAGCTATCCCTACGCACGCAGCCGGGAAGCGCTCGACCGGCTGTTCCGCAACGGCGAACTGGATCCGTGGGACGGGACCAAGCTGCGCTACGTCAATCCGGCCACCGGCGGCTCGCCGATGCCGACCATGGCGACCTACCTGCAATACCTGCCGAAAGGATTCCAGGGACGCACCTATCGCAGCACCGACGCTACCGTCTACAGCGTGGTCGAAGGCCGCGGCACGGTACGGATCGGCGATGCGCACTTCCAGTTCGCGCCGAAGGATATCTTCGTCGTCCCATCCTGGCAGCCGGTGCAACTGGCGGCCACCGACGATGCCGTGTTGTTCAGCTACTCCGACCGCCCGCTGCTGTCGGCGCTGAACCTGCTGCGCGAAGAGCGCACCTGAATTCCGGGTTGCTTATTCGAATCCGCCCGTATCCGTCGCAACCGGCCGGTTTTTTTTCTTTGATAAGGATTTCCCCATGTCTCTCGTTTTCCCGTCTCCCGCACCGGTGCTGGTGCCCGTCGCCGGCAGCGGCGACAGTTTCCCGGTGCGCCGCGTCTATTGCGTCGGCCGCAACTATGCCGCGCATGCCCGCGAAATGGGCTTCGATCCCGAGCGCGAACCGCCGTTCTTCTTCTGCAAACCGGCCGACGCCGTCGTGCCGGTCGCCTACGGTGAAAACCTCGCGCTGCGATACCCCCCCCAGACGTCGAACTATCATTACGAAGCGGAACTGGTGGCGGCCGTCGGCAAGGGCGGCTCGGACATTCCGGTCGCGCAGGCGCTGGAACACGTATGGGGATATGCGGTCGGGCTCGACATGACGCGGCGCGACCTGCAGATGAAAATGCGCGAAATGGGCCGCCCCTGGGAACTCGGCAAGGCCTTCGACCGGTCGGCGCCGATCGGTCCCATCCATCCTGTGGCGAGCGTCGGGCATCTCGAGAATGCCGGCATCTGGCTGTCGGTGAACGGCCAGCAAAAGCAGAAAAGCACTATCTCGTGCCTGATCTGGTCGGTCGCCGAAACGATCGCCTACCTGTCGCAATATTTCGAACTCGCCGCCGGCGACCTGATCTACACCGGCACCCCGGAAGGCGTCGGCGCGGTGGTGCGCGGCGACCGCATGCAGACCGGCGTCGAAGGGCTGGGCGAACTGTCCGTCAGCATCGTATAAGCTCTCTCCGGGATTCTTCAAGCATGCAGCTTTACAGCTTCTTCAACAGCTCCACTTCGTACCGGGTGCGCATTGCGCTCGGCCTGAAGGGGCTGCCCTACGATTACGTGCCGGTCGATATCCGTGCCGGCGCCCATCGCGACGCCCGCTACGTCGGGGGCGTCAACCCGTCGGCGAGCGTGCCCGCCCTGGTGGACGGCGACTTCCGGCTGGGGCAGTCGCTGGCCATCATCGACTATCTCGACAACCGCTTTCCCGAACCGCGCCTGATTCCGCTGGAGCCGGCGCTGCGCGCCCGGGTGCTGGAACTGTCGACCCTGATCGGCTGCGATATCCACCCCGTCAACAATCTCCGGGTGCTGCGCTACCTGCAGGATGTGCTGCACGTCACCCCGGAGCAAAAGGACGCATGGTATCGGCACTGGGTGGAAGAGGGATTGGCGGCAGTCGAGCGCCTGCTCGATGCCCACGGCACGGGGCCCTGGTGCTTCGGCGAACAGCCGACGCTGGCCGATTGCTGCCTGGTGCCGCAGATTGCGAACGCAATGCGCATGGGATGCGAGACGCGGCAGTTCCGGAAGACGATGGACGTGTACCAGCATGCGATCGAGCACCCGGCATTCCGGCAAGCCCGCCCGCAAGACCAGCCGGATTACATCAAACCGTGAGCAAACCGTGATGCGCGGAGACCGGCATATCAGGGTACTCGAACCGTAAAAATGGATTGGCTTCCCGAACACGTGACGTAGGCGCGTTTTTCTTCACGATCGAGCACGAGATTGGTGGGAAATGCTCCGTCCGGAAATCGCACTCGCGCAGCGGCTTCCCCTTTTGCATTCATGATCCAGATGCTGTCGGCGCCGGGCAGGCAAACCCAGAGGCGCCCGCTGCCATCCAAATGGAGGCCGTCGGGCCCGGTCGGGCCGTAAAAGCTGGCAAACCGCCCCACCTTCGACGCTTCCCCGGTGTGCATCAACGGCGCTCTCCAGACGCTGTTGTCGCGGGTTACCGCAACATAGAGTTCACGGCCGTCGGAACCGACGCGCAATCCGTTCGGACTCGGCAGCCCTTCCAGCACGCAATTCAGCTTCCCATTTTTCTCCCATCGATAGACTCGTCCCGAGGCATCCTGCAATCCGGTCTGACCCTGATCGGTGAACCAGATCGCACCGTCGGATGAGATGTACAGGTCGTTCAATCCCAGGAAGCGTTGCGAATGGCGATGGGTCAGGGCCAGGGTATGGCGGCCGGTCGCCCGGTCCAGCATCACGATGCCGTTCTTGTAATCCGCGATGACGAAGTTGCCTTCCGCATCCGTCTTCAGCCCGTTGGGCCAGCCGTCGTACTCGGCGACCAGTTCCCAGCTTCCTTCGGGCGATACCGAGAGTACGCGTCCGTGCGGTATGTCGACGCAGTACAGCGTGCCGTCCGCGCACAGCTCGGGGCCTTCCAGGAAGCTGCCCGACGCCCGGCCTTTCTGGTTTGCGATCACCCATTCATTGTCGTGATCGATGCGCTGCAGGCGCGACGGCAAAGTGGTCCAGTGTTCGGCCTGGATTTCGCAAAACGAACTTGATGTCGCAAGCATGAGAGGAAAGTCCTTTGGTCAGGAAAGATGTTGCAGACGGTCGGCAATGGCTTCGCTTTCCCGCTTCAGCAGGCGCGCGATGTCTTTATAGCGATCCTTGTCCATGATCCGGCTGGTCAACGCGGCGACGCTCAGTGCCGCAAAGGGGATGCCGACGCGAGCGGGAATGGCCACGCCGACTGCGCTTACCTCGGGCAGGATGTTGTTGTAGTTCAGGGAGAAGCCGAGTTCCCTGGAACGCCGGACCATGTCTCGAACGATTTCCGCCGTCAGCATTCCGTGGCGCCGGATGCGATCCGCGTTCTGCGCGAGATATTCGTCGCATTCGTCCGGCGGCATGTGCATCAGAATCGCGAGACTGGCTGCCGCCGCTCCCAGCGGCCGGCGGTTGCCCACATCGATAGTCAAGGCCCGCACCGGATATGCGCCTTCTCGTCTCGCTACGCAGACCGCATCCTGCCCGCTGCGGATCATGAAGAAGCAGGTGTCGCCGGTTTCATCGGCAATGCGTTCCAGCGAAGGCTCCACGATTTCGCGCCACGGGAAACGCGTTTCCGCTGCCAGGCCCAATTCGTAGGTGAGAGGACCGAGCCGGTAATTGCGTCCGTCGGAAGAGCGTACCGCCATGGCCTCGGCGCAGAGCGCATTGACGATGCGGTTGACGGTCGCCCGCTCGATCCCGGTTCGCTCGACGATATCCGCCATGCGGCAACTTCCGCGCGACATTTCCGCCATTGCCTTTAGCACCCGGGCGGTAAGCGAGACCAGTTGCGCGCCTCGAACGGGGGTGGGCGAGTTTTCCATGGGGGTTCTCATGAATGATCACTATGTGAGCATAATTATAGAGTTCAAGCTTGTTCTTGAAAAGCGATTTATGCGGTAGTAGTATAAATAAAGGCTAGTAAACGCCTGATTCGCTTGAAATGCTACGCGGCTTAATGATCACATATTGAACATTTGGAGACATGACGTGGGAATTCATCAAAAACTCATCGCAGTGGGCGCTTTCGCGCTCTTTTCCTTGCCTGCACTGGCGGATAGCTATCCGTCGCGGCCCATTCATCTGATCGTTCCTTACGCCCCGGGCGGCGGGACCGATATTTCGGCGCGCGTGATCGGCAAGCACCTGGCCGAAGATTTGGGACAGGCGGTCATTATCGAGAATCATCCGGGGGCCGGAACCCTGGTTGGCACCAGGCTGGTGGCGCAGGCGGCTCCCGATGGCTACACGCTGGTTTACGGCTCGGTCACGCATACGATTGCGCCGGCCCTCTATCGCAATCGGATGCCGTTCGATGCCGTCAAGGATTTCACGCCGATCACCCAGGTTGCCACCTTTCCGTTCGTGTTTCTCGTGAAGTCGTCGTACAAGGTCAACTCGATCAAGGAGCTGATTGCCACTTTGAAGGCGAAGCCGGGATCGATCAACTATGCATCCGTCGGGGCGGGTACTGCGACGAATCTCTCCGGGGAAATGTTCAAACTGATGACCGGGACCGATATGGTCCACGTGCCCTATGCCGGATCCGGGCCGGCGCTCACCGCGCTGCTGGGCAACCAGGTTCAATTGTCGATAAGCGATCCGCCGCCGGCGATGCCCTTTATCAAAAAGGGCGAACTGCGTGCATTGGCGGTGACCACGCCGAAGCGCTCGGCTGTCCTGCCTGACGTACCGACACTGGCCGAGGCCGGCGTGCCGGGTTTCGAGATGACCTCCTGGTGGGGCGTGTTCGGGCCTGCCAATCTGCCCCAGCCGATCGTGGAAAAGCTGAACCAGGCTTTCGCAAAGGCGCTGAAGTACCCGGACGTAAAGAAGAGCCTGGCATCGTTTGCAGCCGAGCCCGTCGGCAATTCATCCGAAGAATTCAAGTCCATCGTTTCGCACGATGTCGAGAAATTCCAGAAAGTCGTAGACGCAGCCCATATCAAACTTGATTAGCCATATGAAGACCCATACAAAGCCGGTATTGACCCTGGAAACTGCACGGCGTGCCGCCCGTGCGGCAATTGATCACGCGGACAAGCGTTCGTTGAAGGTGGCGATTGCCATCGTCGACGATGGTGGCCACTTGATCTGTTTCGAACGCATGGACGGCACCAGCTGGGGCAGCGGGGAAGTGGCCCTGGGCAAGGCGGTCAGCGCTGCCGCCTACGGGCGGGGAACCGATGTATTCGATGAGCGCCTGGCGAGCGGCCGGCTTGCCGTGCTGGCGCAGCCGCGAGCCTTTCCCATCCAGGGGGGAGTCCCGTTTTTGGAGGAGGGCGTATGTATCGGTGCGATCGGAGCGAGCGGCGCCCTAGCGTCGGAAGATACCGAGCTGTGTAAAGCCGCAGTGGCTGCGATTGCATCGGCGGAGGCTGACCGTGCTTGAAAAAGTGTTCGGCAATACCGGCCTCAAGTTATCCGCGCTCGCATTGGGCGGGCACGAATACCTGACCAATGGCAGATCGCGCGGTTTCAACGATGACATGCAGCGCGCGATCACTCCGGGGTTTATCGGCGAGGGATATGGAGGGCCCAAACGCAAACAGGTGCTGGCCGCCGCCTACGACCTGGGCATCAATCTGTTCGATGTCACGATCGATTCGGAGAAGGAAGCGCTGGGGCGAAATCTGCGCGAAATGCCGCCTCCTTACCAGGTCTATATCCAGACGCGCCCGGAGGGGATGTGCTACAGCTATGACAAGGGCAACCGCAAGATGCTGGATCTGACGCTTTTGCGCGCGGAAGTCCAGCGCGGCCTCGCACTGCTGGGGCGCGAAACCCTCGATTTTCTGAATATCGGGCTGCTGGCATGGTCGATCGACGAAACGCCGGATTATCTCGAGAGGCTGGCCTACAACCTCTCGGTGCTCAAGAAGGAGGGATTGATCAGGTATGCGGTCGCGGATTCATTTTCCGGCGAACGCCTTTACCTTGCCATGATCGAGAGCGGCGCATTCGATGCGGTGAATCTCGATCTCAACATCGGAGATGCGGCGGGATTGGACAAGGTGGTGCCGAAGGCGAGAAGCGCCGGTATGGGCGTTATTGCCAGGGAAGCTTTCTTCAAGGGGGAGCTGTTCCGGATCGGCGCTTCCATCGGCATGGAAGACAAGGCCGCCCTGGCGCGGCTCGCGATCCGCTGGGTGGTAGCGGAGTCGCCCGACTGCCTGATCATCGGTGTCGACGATGCAACCCAGCTGCGCGAAAACGCGCGCAACTTTTCCGATGCCCGCTTTTGCGACGAAGACCTTTCGCTCCTGGAGAAGCTTCGCGCCGCGCCGGCTTTCCTGCGTTACGAGGGCAACAAGAAGCGTGAATTCCTCGAACTTCCTGAATTGGATGCCGCTCCATGATTCCAGATACTGAACACAAGTGGTTGAAACATGCGCTGGTCATGATCATGACCATGCGTGCCGAGGATGCCCCGCGCTGGGATCCGTCCCGGCTGGTCGAGTTGGCGAAGTCGTTTTCTCTGGGAGGACTGGGTTTCAGCATAGGAGGAGTGACTGCCTTTTATCCGACTGAAGTTGAATATCACCCGAGAAGTCCGCAGTTGAACGGGCGCGACCTGGTCGGAGAAACGGTGGCGGCGCTCCATGCCGCCGGCGTTCGCGCAATCGGGCGCATCGATCCCAGCCTGGGAAGCGCCGAGGAACTGGCTCGACACCCGGACCGTTTTGCCAGGACCGCCGACGGAGAACCGGTCCGGCTGCACGACATGTACCTGACGTGCCCGAACGGCGAACATTTCGGCAGTCACATGCTGGCCGTAATCCGCGAAATTATCGAGCGATATCCGCTGGACGGGCTGTGGGCGAACGCGGCGCAATTTTCGCCCTGGAGCGCGGGCCGTTGCTACTGCAATAATTGCAAGACCGGGTTCAAGGCGCGCTTCGGCGAGGATTTTCCCGAGGAGGACTGGGAAGACCGCGTATGGAAGCTGTACAACGAGTGGCGCTATGAACGTATTGCGGAGTGGAACTGTCAAGTCCGGGCCTTGATACAGTCGATTCGCCCCGGCTGTGCGTGGCTGCCGTTAAGCCAGGTCATCGAGTCCTGGGACCACACCCGCAAAGGCGGCTGGGACATCGACTTCACGGCGCCGCATGCGGACGGCGTCGTCCTGGAAGCGCAGCGGCGCTACTGCAATCTCTGGTGGCCGGGCATGGAGGCCCGCTACGCGCATGCGATGGACCCCGATAGAGGCGCCGGCGTGACGGTGAGCTATTTCTTCCCCTGGTGGCGGTTTACGCATGCGCCGCGGGCGGAGAACCGGGTGTGGGCGGCACAGATGGTGGCGAACGGGGCGCGGCCATGGCTGCACCTGACCGGATTCTTTTCCGAATATTTCGACCGCCGCGGCCTTGCCAGCATCGAGGACATGTTCCGTCTGTTCCACTCCCGGCGCGACGTGTACGAAGAGCGGAAGTCGGCTGCCCGCGTAGCGCTGGTGTATTCGCGCGCCAGCCTCGACTATGCGGGAGGCTCGCAGCCGGACCTGAATTATCTTGACGGCTTTCGCGGTGCCTATAACGCGCTGCTCGATGGCCGGTTGCCCTTCGATCTTGTTTCGGACAAGCGCCTCCGCGCGGCGGATCTCGCGCGTTACGACGCAGTGCTGCTTCCCAACCTGGCCTGCATGGCCGACGAAACCGTCGACGAGCTGCGCCGCTATGCGGAGGCGGGCGGCCGGGTGGTGGCGACCTACCGGACGGGATTCCTCAACGAGCTGGGCGAGGAGCGCCAGGAGCCGCTGATCGCCAGGCTTGTTGGCGCGCGTTACACGGGGAAGCGGAAGACTGACCTGAAGGCCGCTTACGCCTATATCCGGCATCGCTCCCATGCGGTATTGGCAGACATCGGTGACACCGACTTGCTGCCGCTGGCAGGAGGAGTCTGCCATTTCGAAGAAAACGAGGCGGAAGACGGGGATGTCTTGAGCCTGATACCGCCGGTGGAGGCGCGCGAGGGCAGTGGAATGAGCGTGCCCGAATTCAACGCAGTCGGGACAGTTACCGGAATTCCGCTGCTGTTGACGCGCAAGCATGGACGCGGAGCCGTCGTGTATTTCCCCTGGGAGCCCGATCGCATCGGCTTTCATTTCGGACTGCGGGATCCGATGCGCCTGCTCTGCAATGCCGTGCGCGGCAGTAACCGGAATCGCGACCTGGTACGGGTGACAGGGCCGGGCTTGATCGACGTGTCGGTCATGGACGCCCCGGAAAGCAGGGTTCTGCATCTGGTGAACTTCAACTCGGCGGCCGGCATGCGCAGCGGACATCGGCGGGCAGTCGAGGAAGTTGTTCCTTTGCACGGTCTTCAGGTGGAGCTGTGCCTGCCGGCGGCGAGTCGGTGCGCGACGGTAGAACTGGTTGTCGCGGCAACCCTGGTCGACTTTGAAGAAATGGGGGACGGGTGGATCAGGTTCCGGCTGCCAGTGCTGGAAGAGTTCGAATCGGTATTGGTCCGATACGCCTGATCGGCGCGCACCCCGGCGGTTGCGGCGGCTCGCGCCGCTTGAGCAGCGTTTCCGTCCCGGACGCGTCGCCTACGCGGTAGCGCCGCACTGGCCGCAGCAGGATTGCGAGCGCACCGGCTTTTGCATGGCCGCCAGCAGTTCGCCGGTGCGCGCCGCGAGGAGGCGCGCGACCATCGGGTACAGCACGTTCTCTTCCTTCAGGTTGTGCTGGCCCAGCATCAGTTGCAGGGCCTCGAACTCGGCGAAGAAAAGGCCTTCGTCGCGCGCCCGTGCGGCGGACGTTGCCGATTCGATCAGCCCGCGCAGGTGGCCGTGCTCACTACGCATCACCGCGGTGGGGCCGGCGGCGCTTCCGGCCGCCTGTTCGAACGCCGGGAACAGCACGTCTTCCTCCATCGAGATGTGGCGCAGCAATGAAGCGGCGAACGCGCGCAACGCCGCGTCTGCCGCGCTCCAGTCGCCGTTCGCGGCGGCTTCGTGCGCCTGTTCGAGCAACAGGTCGCATTGTTTGTGATCGGTCTCAAGGAACTTGTCGAGGGTTTGCATATCGGTCTCGGTGATGGGTTGGTTGAACGAAGGCTTCAGGCGCATGAGGCGGCGCGAATTCGGGCGGCCGGCGGCGCACCGGCCGCCAGCCTTTCCCGTCTCAGGCCTGGTTGCGCGGGACGACAGCGACCGGCGCGTTATGGGCGGTGCGCCGGCCGCGCAACAGGCGCAGCGCGAACAGCGCGAGGAACAGCGTGCCGAACGCGAACACCACGTCGCCCGGTACCCGCAGCCAGACCACCCGTTCGATGAAGCCCGAGTGGATCACTTCCGGCGAGCGGGCGAACCACATGCCGCGCGAGATGCTGGCCCAGGCCTGGTAGATCCCCGCCGGCACCAGCGACATGAACACCATCATCGCCAGGCCGATGTTGAGCAGCCAGAACATCGGCTTGAGCAGGCCGTCCGACCATGCCAGCCGGTCGGACAGACCGCGCAGGCAGAACAGCATCAGGCCGATGCCCAGCATGCCGTAGACGCCGAACAGTGCCGCATGGCCGTGCGCGGCCGTCATGTTCAGGCCCTGCAGGTAGTACAGCGCGATCGGGGTATTGATCGTGAAACCGAGCAAACCGGCGCCGACCGTGTTCCAGAAACCTACGGCGATGAAGCACAGGATCGCCCACTTGTAGCTTTGCACCCAGGGCGCGGCTTGCGAGCGCTGGTAGTTGCGATACGCCTCGATGCCGATCATCGACAGCGGCACCACTTCGAGCGCGGAGAACATCGCGCCGATCGCGATCACCGAGGTCGGCGTGCCGGTGAAGTACAGGTGGTGCAGCGTGCCCAGGATGCCGCCGAACAGGAACACGATGGTCTCGGCCACGATGGCGCGGTTGGCGCTTGCGGCACGCACCAGCCCCAGCTTGGTGAAGATCAGCGCGATCACGGCCGTGGCGAACACTTCGAAGAAGCCTTCGACCCACAGGTGCACCAGCCACCAGCGCCAGTACTCGA
>CBIHOK010000075.1:0-17839 GCA_966211575.1 uncultured Noviherbaspirillum sp. | reverse complement strand
CCACCCAGGCTTCGACCAGCAGGCGATCCCCCAGCGGCGTGTCCAGCTCGTACAGGCGGGTCTCGTCAGGGAAATTGCTTGGCCAGGACACCGGTCCGGTAGAAAGTGGTGATGAATCGGGCATGCGGGATAGGCTCCGGTAACCAGCAGTAGCAAAAATTCATTTAATCATAAAAGTTAAAATAATTGCAACTATCGGGGCGATATGAGGGATCGTGACCGTTTCGTATCGGGGAGACACTAACCCAACTCGGCTCGATGCTTCAGGAGCGGGCGAGCGCATTTCCCCCAAGCCCTTGATCTGACGTATAATTTTGTTGCGCCGATTTGATTGAAAAGTCAAACCCAGCTTGCGGGCGCGCCGGAGCTGATTTTCCGGCAACAAATGCTGCTAAAGCGGAAACCGACCAACCCGGACCCGCTATTCGCTGTCCGGGTTTTTTGCTTTTTACGAGAGAAAAAATGAAACGCGATCCCGTCTCCTCGACCGAAGCGCTGCTGCGCGATTTGCTGTCCCAACGCATCCTGATTCTCGACGGCGCGATGGGAACGATGATCCAGCAGTACAAGCTGACGGAAGAGGATTATCGCGGTGCGCGTTTCGAGGATTTCGCGGTGCCGGGCAAGGAGCTGTTCGTCAAGGGCAACAACGAACTGCTGACGCTGACCCAGCCGCACATCATCCAGGAAATCCACGAAAAGTATCTCGCGGCCGGCGCCGACCTGATCGAGACCAATACCTTCGGCGCCACCAGCGTTGCCCAGGACGATTACCACATGGCGCATCTCGTCTACGAGATGAACGTGCAGGCGGCCAAGCTCGCACGTGCCGCATGCGACAAATATTCAACGCCTGACAAGCCGCGCTTCGTCGCCGGCGCACTCGGGCCGACACCGAAGACTGCGTCGATCTCGCCCGACGTCAACGATCCTGCCGCGCGCAACGTGACGTTCGACCAGCTGGTTGCCGCCTACCTGGAGCAGACGCGCGCGCTGGTCGAGGGCGGTGCCGACGTGCTGCTGGTCGAAACCATCTTCGATACGCTGAACTGCAAGGCCGCGCTGTTCGCGATCGACACCTTTTTTGAGGAAAGCGGCAAGCGCCTGCCGATCATGATCTCGGGCACCGTCACCGATGCCTCCGGACGCATCCTGTCCGGCCAGACCGTGCCCGCGTTCTGGAATTCGGTGCGGCATGCGAAGCCGCTGACCATCGGCTTGAATTGCGCGCTGGGCGCCGCCCTGATGCGGCCCTATGCCGAGGAGCTGGCCAAGATCGCCGACACCTTCGTCTGCATCTATCCGAATGCCGGCTTGCCGAACCCGATGGCCGACACCGGCTTCGACGAAAAGCCGGAAGACACATCGTCGCTGCTGAAGGAATTCGCCGAAAGCGGTTTCGTCAACATCGCCGGCGGCTGCTGCGGCACCACGCCGGACCATATCAAGGCGATTGCCGACGTGGTCGGCAAGATCGCGCCGCGCAAGGTACCGGCCATCGCGCCGACGATGAAGCTGTCCGGGCTGGAGCCGTTCGTGATCGACGAGGATTCGCTGTTCGTCAATGTCGGCGAGCGCACCAACGTCACCGGTTCGAAGGCGTTCGCGCGCCTGATCCTGAACGAGCAGTACGACGAGGCCTTGTCGGTGGCGCGCCAGCAGGTCGAGAACGGCGCCCAGATCATCGACATCAACATGGACGAGGCAATGCTCGATTCGGTGGCGGCGATGACGCGCTTCCTGAACCTGATCGCGTCCGAGCCCGACATCGCGCGGGTGCCGATCATGATCGATTCGTCGAAGTGGTCGGTGATCGAGGCCGGCCTGAAATGCGTGCAGGGCAAGGCGGTGGTCAATTCGATCTCGATGAAGGAGGGCGAGGAGGAATTCCTGCGCCAGGCCAAGCTGTGCCGCCGCTACGGCGCGGCGGTGATCGTGATGGCCTTCGACGAAATCGGGCAGGCCGATACCTTCGAGCGCAAGACCGAGATCTGCGCGCGTGCGTACAAACTGCTGACCGAAAAGGTCGGCTTTCCGCCGGAAGACATCATCTTCGATCCGAACATCTTCGCGATCGCGACCGGCATCGAGGAGCACAACAATTACGCAGTCGATTTCATCAATGCGACGCGCTGGATCAAGGAAAACCTGCCGCACGCAAAGATCCGCGGCGGCGTCTCGAACGTGAGCTTTTCGTTCCGCGGCAACGACCCGGCGCGCGAGGCGATCCACACCGTGTTTCTGTACCATGCGATCAAGGCCGGGATGACGATGGGCATCGTCAATGCCGGCATGGTCGGCGTCTACGACGACCTCGCTCCGGAACTGCGCGAGCGGGTCGAGGACGTGGTGCTGAACCGGCGGCCGGACGCGACCGAGCGCATGATCGAATTCGCGGCGACGCTGAAGGCCGGCGGCAAGAAGGACGAACAGAATCTCGATTGGCGCAACGAACCGGTCGAGAAGCGGCTCGCGCATGCGCTGGTGCACGGCATCACGCAGTGGATCGTCGAGGATACCGAAGAGATGCGGCTGAAGGTGCTGCATGCGGGCGGGCGTCCGATCAATGTGATCGAAGGGCCGCTGATGGACGGCATGAACATCGTCGGCGACCTGTTCGGCCAGGGCAAGATGTTCCTGCCGCAGGTGGTGAAGTCGGCGCGCGTGATGAAGCAGGCGGTCGCGCACCTGATCCCGTTCATCGAGGAAGAGAAGCGGCTGGAAGAAGAGCGCACCGGCATCGTCGCGAAGCCCAAGGGCAAGATCGTGGTCGCCACGGTCAAGGGCGATGTGCACGACATCGGCAAGAACATCGTGTCGGTGGTCCTGCAATGCAACAACTTCGAAGTGGTGAACATGGGCGTGATGGTGCCGTGTTCCGAGATCCTGGCGAAGGCGAAGGCGGAGAATGCCGATATCGTCGGCCTGTCCGGGCTGATCACGCCGTCGCTGGAAGAGATGGCTTACGTCGCGAAGGAAATGCAGCGCGATCCGCATTTCCGCATGCTCAAGATTCCGCTCCTGATCGGCGGCGCAACCACCAGCCGCGCGCATACTGCGGTGAAGATCGCGCCGAATTACGAAGGTCCGGTGGTGTATGTGCCGGACGCGTCGCGCTCGGTGTCGGTCGCGCAATCGCTGCTGACGCCGGAGCAGCGCGAGCAGTATGTCGAAGACATCAAGAGCGATTACGAACGCATCCGCGTCCAGCATGCGAACAAGAAGGCGGTGCCCCTTGTGACGATCACCGAGGCGCGTGCGAACAAGGCCAAGCTCGCGTTCGACGGCGAGGCCGCGCCGGTGAAGCCGAAGTTCATCGGTCGCCGCCTATTCGAGAACTACGATCTCGCCACTCTCGCGCAATACATCGACTGGGGCCCGTTCTTCCAGACCTGGGACCTGGCCGGACCTTTCCCGGCGATCCTGAAGGACGAGGTGGTCGGCGAAGCAGCCAGCAAGGTATTCGAGGAAGGCCAGGCGTTGCTGAAGAAGCTGATCGAAGGCCGCTGGCTGACCGCCAACGGCGTGATCGCACTGCTGCCGGCCAACAGCGTCAACGACGACGACATCGAGATCTATACCGACGAGACCCGCAGCGAAGTCGCGTTCACCTATTACGGCGCGCGCCAGCAGACGGTCAAGACAGCAATCGATGGCGTGATGCGGCCGAACCGCTGTCTCGCCGATTTCATCGCGCCGAAGGAGTCCGGCGTGGCGGACTACATCGGCCTGTTCGCGGTGACCGCCGGCATCGGCATCGAGAAGCACGTGCAGCGCTTCCTCGACGCGCACGACGACTACAACGCGATCCTGCTGAAGTCGCTGGCCGACCGCCTGGCTGAAGCGTTCGCCGAGCACCTGCACGAAAGGGTGCGCAAGGATTTGTGGGGGTATGCGGCCAACGAGCGGTTGAGCAACGAAGCGCTGATCAAGGAAGAGTACCGCGGCATCCGCCCGGCACCGGGCTATCCGGCCTGCCCCGAGCACACGGTGAAGGCCGACATGTTCCGGCTGCTGCAATGCGAGCAGATCGGGATGGAACTCACGGACGCGTTCGCGATGTCGCCGGCCGCGTCGGTATCGGGTTTCTATTTCGCGCACCCGGCATCGAAGTACTTCGTGGTCGGCAAGATCGGCGACGACCAGGCAAGCGACATGGCGGCGCGACGCGGCGTCAGCAAGGAAGACGTGGAACGCTGGCTGGCACCCAACCTGTCATGAAGCCGGCGTGAGCGGCAACGGGACTGGAGCGCAGCGCCCGATGCATTACGCGTTGCGCGCCACCGTGTCGCTCCACTCGAACGCGGCCAGCTGCAGCTCGCGCAGGTCGTCGCTCGGTAGTTTGAGGCGGGCGATCAGCTCGTCGATCATGGTTCCCGCCTCTTCTATCCTTTCCATGTGTTCGGCAAGCCGCAGCATGTCGCCATAAGGACCGCGACGGTGCAGCAGAGCGTCGGCGACCGCATCCACCACCGATACCTGCTCCAGGATTTCCTCCATCGGGATGCTGAACAGCGTATCCATCAGCGACATGATGCCGACTGTGAACGCCGTATCCGCGACATTGCGATTGTGCGGGTCGACCTGCTGCGCGATCAGTTCCAGCAGCTTGCCGCGCGTTGCCGCAAGTGTCAGCAGCGGCGTCATGCTTTGGCCCTTCTTGCAAGGCTCCGCATACAACATGATCTGCAGCCAGCGCTGCAGCTGGCTGCGGCCCAGCACCATCAGCGCCTGGCCGATGGAGTCGATGCGCCGGCGGACGCCGACCGCCGGCGTGTTCACCAGCCGCAGCAGGTTGAAACAGAGCGACACGTCCTTCTTGATGCTCTGTTCGATCATGGCGCTGTCCGCGTCGGAATTGACCAGCGACAGCAATTGCATGATCGCCAGCTGCGAAGGAGACAGTTTCTTGCCGCTGAGGATGAGCGGCTTCGCGAAGTGGTAGCCCTGGAAGTAGTCGAAGCCGAGGTCCATGCAGAGATCGAACTGTTCCTGGCTCTCCACCTTTTCGGCCAGCAGTTTCTTTCCTGACCGGCGGAATTGCGGCGTCAGCTTCAACAGCGCCGACAACGGCATGTCGCGCAGATCGAGCTTGATCACTTCGACATAGGGCAGCAACTGCTGCACATCGTCGCTGTCGGTAATCACGTCGTCGAGTGCGAAGCGGAAGCCTTCGCCGACAAGTTGCGCTACCCGCTGCAGGATTTCCTGTGTCACCCGGACGGTTTCGACGATTTCCAGCACCACCTTTTCACGCGGCAGGAATTCGAAGATGTCGCTCATCAGCACCGCCGCATCGGCGTTCAGGAAGCCGAGCGACTCGCCGATCACTTTTTCCATGCCGAGCTGGGAAGTGTGCGCGATGACGGAAGCGGTAGCCGACAGATCGCTGGTGATGGTGGCCGGACCGGCCGCTGCGTTGCGGAACAACAGCTCATATCCGACCAGTGCGCGGTTGCGATCGAGAATGGGCTGGCGCGCCAGGAAAAATTCGCGTACCCGAAGCGGCCGGATGCCGCTGGCTTCTTGTGTCATTGGCGTGGCTATCATTGCAAACCGTTTGTTTTGCCAAGGGTCCGCCGCCGCCGGAAATTTCCTCGGTCCCGGGGCGCCTCGATGCATCGAGGCGAATGTCGACAGGTCGTATGGGTCGCGGAGTCTACGCTTGCATGCAGCAGGGGCGAGGCAGAATCACGCAACGCATACGGCCTGTCGACATTCGGAAAGCGATGCTGTTATTCCGAGATTCTCGATGCAGCCGTTACGTTTCCACTTTAGCGCATTTCAATTGCTGTCGCGCAACTTTCGATGCTGCGGTGCGGAGAGGCGGGAATCGTTCGCGGCGCTCAGGTCGCCAGCGGCATGCCGTCGACAAAGACCTTCAACTCCCCGGGAGCGAACGGAAGCCAGGTTTCATTGTCGGTCAGCGGTTCGGTCACGATGATGGCGACCCTGTCGTTGGGCGTCGTCACCTCGGAAAAGTCGACGCTCAGGTCTTCGTCCGACAGGCGTGCCACTGCGAACGGATAGCAGCGCACGATGTAATGCAGCTTGGTCGAGCAATGCGCGAACAGGGCGGAGCCGTCGGACAGCATCATGTTGAATGTGCCATGTCCGGCAACGGCGCCGCACAATTCGCGCAGCGCGTTGCTCAGCACCGTCTGGGGCGGCGCGGTATCGCCGAAGCGGCGCCGCAATTCCTGCAGCAGATAGCAAAACGCGCGTTCGCTGTCGGTGTTGCCGACCGGCCGGAACGCGCCGTCCAGTACGGGGATGAAATCCTTCAGGTCGCCGTTGTGTGCGAACACCCAGTAGCGGCCCCACAGTTCGCGCACGAACGGATGGCAGTTTTCCAGCGCAATCCGGCCTTGCGTGGCTTTGCGGATATGCGCGATCACGTTTTTCGATTTGATTGGATAGCGCTTGATCAACTCCGCGATCGGCGACGATATGGCGGCTTCGTGGTCGACGAAATGGCGGACTCCGGCGCCTTCGAAGAACGCAATGCCCCAGCCGTCGGCATGTACGTCGGTGCGGCCGCCGCGTGTCGCGAAGCCCGTGAAACTGAACACGATGTCGGTCGGGACATTGCAGTTCATGCCAAGTAGCTGACACATGGGAGTCTGGAATATTGATAAATGCGGAATGGGAAATACAGTATCACGCCGCGCCGATTCTTCGTATCCTGTACGCTGGAAAGTCTTGCTTTCATGCTTGAACCGGCTGTTGCGGGAAGCCGCCGATAGTGCATGGTTGCCGGCTCACGCCAGCCAGGGGTCGCGGTCCGGGTGCGGAAAACGCTCCGTGATGAATTCGACGAAGGCCCGCACCTTGGCCGACAGCAGGCGCCTGCTCGGATAAACCATCGACACCGCCAATTGCCCGAGTGGCTGCTCGGGCAGCAGGCGCAATAACCGGCCCGCCGCCAGATCGTCGCCCAGCGCGAACGAGGGGCGCAGCACCAGCCCCATGCCGGCGAGCGCGCAGTCGCGCAACAGTGCACCGTTATTCGACACGACCTTGCCGGTGACCGGAATGTGCACCACCTTTCCGCTGGAATCGCGCATCGGCCAGTGATGCCGCAACTGCTCATAGGAAAAATTGAGGCAAGCGTGCTGCGATATCTCGGCCGGCGATTGCGGGGCGCCATGCCCACGCACGTATTCGGGCGACGCGCACAGCAGTACCTGCGAAATGCCGAGCTGCCGCGCGATCATGCCGGCATCGAATTTCTGCAGGTCGGTGAAGATGCCCACGTCGAAACTGTCTTCCACCAGGTCCAGCGTGCGGTCCGACAGTGTGACGTCGAGCGTGACTTGCGGATAGCGGCGCGCATATTCGGGGAGCAGCTGGGCCAATTGCAGCTGGCCGAATGCGAGATGCGAATAGATACGCAGCGTTCCGCTCGGTGTTTTCGAGTGCGCTGATGCAATCGCGTCCGCATCGTCGATTTCCTGCAGGATCTGTAGCACCCGCTCCAGGTAAGCCTGCCCGGTCTCGGTGAGCGACAGGCGGCGCGTGGTGCGATTCAGCAAGCGCGTGCCCAGGTGTTCTTCCAGGTCGGCTACATAGCGCGTCACTACTGCGTTCGACATCTCCAGTGCCTGCGCCGCCCGCGCAAAGTTGCCTTGCTCGACCACTTTCGCAAAGACGCGCATCGACTGCAGACGGTCCATTTTGCAAGTCCTTTTATTGTTTCTGTGGGAAAGACGCCGATTTCCAATTATTCGTACTTTTTTCGATACCTGCAAACGAGCTGCGATGCGTGCCGCGCCGGCGTGCGATAGCGAAGCCAGAAATTGGAATGAAGCGCCGGAGATACAGTTTGCGACGGCATTTCCGGTAGCGTCGTCGCAACCGGGCGTCGATGCCCTGCACGTAGAGCGTCCGCAAAAATCGGGTAGCGCATTCCTCGCCAGGATTTCTCGTGGGGAGAGCGTTGTCTACCCACGCATTGAGGTTTTGCTGCGCTGCGGCGGCCGCGGCCGCCAGGATTTCCGATTGCGGGGGCCAAATCACAGAAAAGCAGCGGATGCCGCACTGTATAGCAGGAATCAGCTTTATTACACGTCGAGACGTGTAATAAAAATGTGCAATTAAAGACCGTACGGAAGTATTCCACCGATTTGTGGCGGGTTTGAATGCTGCGATGCAATAAAACGGAAATGCCGGGCCGCTTCGATGCCGGGAATTGTGAGATCAAGGCCAGCGGCTCGCATCGGTATTGTTACGGTTTCAGGCAAATTATTTGATGGGTTTTTAAAAAATGCATTTAAATCATATTGTTATGCGTTTGGCGTAGATTTTGCTTTAAGTGCGTTGCCGAGGCAAGGGAGAGAATAACGAAAGCCGCACACTTGCCTTCGGCTCTTGGCGCATGACGAAGCGCACGCGGAGCGACTGCCGCGGCATTTTAGGAAGGAAGAACCATGGCACAGTCAGGAAAGCCAGAGGACATGCAGCCGCACCTCTACTTGGAATCGCAAGCAAAATTCAAGTCGCGTCCCTACGACGTACAGAACCTGTACGTGAGTTTGAAGCAGTGGCGGATATTGCACGCGGTGATCGATTGCGGCGGTTTCGCCGAAGCGGCGAAGGCCTTGCACTTGAGCCAATCGACCATCAGCTACACGGTGTCGCGCCTGCAGGAGAATCTCGGCATCGCGCTGCTCCGGATAGAAGGGCGCAAGGCGGTCCTGACCGGCGAGGGGCGAGTGCTGCTGCAGCGTTCGCGCCAGGTGCTGAAGGATGCCATTGCATTGGAAACCTATGCCAAGCATCTCGGTTGCGGCGGGGCCGGGGAAGTCCGGCTGACGGTCGACCAGAATTTTCCCAGCGATGTGCTGATGCAGGCACTGCGGCGTTTTCGCGAGAGAGGGACGGACGCGGCCCAGGTGGGGCTGCGTGAAGTGGCGCTACTGCAAGCCGAAGAAATCCTGCGCGATACCTCGGTCGATCTGGTCATCGGCGAGCAGGTACCGCTCGGCTTCCTTGGCGAACCGCTGATCGAAGTCGAATACCTTGCCGTTGCCCATCCCGAGCATCCGTTGCTGCGGCTGGGACGCGAGATCGGCAGCGGCGATCTGGTCCATCATACCCAGATACGGACCGGCCCCGCGGACGGCGTGGACAAGCTGCGCGTGCGCGACAGTGCCCGGGCGCCACACTGGATCATGAACAGCTTTGATGGCGTGCTGGCGGCCACGCTGGAACGTCTCGGCTATGCCTGGTTGCCGGCGCATCGCATCCGCCCCTGGCTGGAACGGGGGCAATTGCAAACCTTGCCGCTGAACGACAAGCAAAGCCGCAAGGCAATGTACTACCTGGTTCATGGCCGCGCCTGGGCGGCCAGTCCGGCGATCGCCCAATTGGCCGAGGCATTGCGGTGGGCGACGGCGCGTGAGCAGGATGCCCGGAATCAGGCTGGCGCCTGAACGGCGCCCAGTTTCGCAAGCGAACGGCAGCAGGCGGCGCGGGCTTTGCCGGCTAATCGCGCACTTCGATGTCCGCCGCGATGCCGTTGATGAACGACGAGCGGACCGCCGGCATCATGTCGGCGCGGATGTTGTACTTTTCGATTAGCCGGTACAGCGTTACGCGCGACACGCCGAGCAGCGCGGCGGCGCGCGATATCTGATTGCGCGACTGTGACAGCGCGCGCCGGATCATCATTCTTTCGGCGGCAGCGCGCGCATCTTCCAGCGACATCAGCTTGCGTTGGCCCTGGTCGCGTTCGAAGCCGAGGTCTTCCGGCTGGATGAAACGGCCTTCCGCCATTACGGCTGCCCGCTGCACCCGATTCACCAGCTCGCGCACGTTGCCGGGCCAGGAGTAGCTCAGCATCGCATTCATCGCAGCCTTCGAAAAACCGCGCAGGCTGCGGTTGTGCTGGCTGGCGAATTTTGTGAAATAGTGCTTCGCGATATCCTCGATATCCTGGCCGCGGTCAGCCAGTTTCGGGATATCGATACAAACCACGTTGATCCGGTAATACAGGTCTTCCCGGAAGCGTCCCTGTGCAACCGCCTGCGCCAGGTCGACGTGGGTGGCGGCAATGACGCGTACGTCAACGTCGACTGCCTCGGTGCCGCCAACCCGCACGATCGATTTCTCCTGCAGGAAGCGCAGCAGATTGACCTGCATGTCGAACGGCATGTCACCGATTTCATCGAGAAACAGCGTGCCACCCTGTGCGGCCTCGATCCGGCCGACCTTGCGCTGGCTGGCGCCGGTAAATGCGCCTTTTTCATAACCGAACAATTCGGACTGGAACAATTGCGGCGCGATCGCACCGCAATTGACCGCGACGAACGGTGCATTGCGGCGTTCGGATTGCCGGTGGATCGACAGTGCCGCCAATTCCTTCCCGGTGCCGGAGGGGCCGGTGATCAGCACCGATGCCTCGGTGCGCGCCACTTTCTGGATCTGGCCGAACAGCCGCTGCATCTCGGGCGTCTTGCCGACCATGGCGGCATGCGCGGCGCCGGGCGGGGCATCCGGCGCGCGGTGTCGCTGTACGTCACGCATGAAGGCCATGCCCCACGCGTGACGCAAGGTCAGCACGACATGGTCAAGTTCGGCCGGGATCGTGATGAAATTGAACAGGTGCTCACCAATGAACTGGCGCACGCGCGGCAGTGCGATCAGCTCTTGTGCGATCAGGCCGACCCAGCAGACATTGTCATTGCCGACGAAAGCTTCGTACTGTTCCAGCTGCTCCAGTTCACCCTGGTGCCGGACCATCAACAGCCCGACCCTGCAGCCTTCCTGTATGGCCTGGTGCACGGCAGTCGGCGTGAAGCATTCCAGCAGGTCGAGCCCCTTGCGTTTCAGCGTTTTGACATGCGAGCACGCTTGTCCTGCCGGATCGGCAAGCCGGAGAACCATCATCGTTTGGTTCGGCGGGTTGGAATTGGACGCATAAAGCATTTCGCCATACCCTCTTTGTGTTGTTGCCTGCCGCAGCGCCCGGCGGCGCGGATGGAACAAATGCTGCAACGGCGTGTTGCGGTCGTATCGCGGGTATGCACTGCCGGCCATCGGGGGCCGGGGCCGGTCGCCGTGCGTCGAGGCAGGACCAGTGCGGCGTTTTTCCCCCGGCGCGCACGCCGGGCTTCACGCCCCCCAGCCTCGAACACGTCGCGAGCTTAACGCCTTTTGACTAGCCGAACAATGCCATAAATTGGGGATTTTCCGGATATGGAAAAGCCGTTTGTGCTTCGTCAAAACACTATTTCTGCACTGGAATCAAGGAAGCGCCGCAGGGAAAGCCGCACTGCTATCGATGAGGGGAGGTGACAGGGGCGCTCGGAACGCCGTCACCGAGTTCGACCACGCAGCGCCAGAGCCGGTGGCCGGAAGCCAGGTATTTCTGTTCGAACGGCGTCATTGACGCTTGCGGGACATGGGGTTCGCAAGCGCTTGCCAAGCCGGTGAGCTGGGTGATCGCGCTGACGAATTCCTCGATGTAGATGCGCCAGTTGCTACGGCATTCGAGCCGGCCGCCGAGGGCCATGATCGCCGGAAACACCGGATGGCCATGCCAGCGTCGGCCCAGCTGCCCTATTTTCGGCCAGGGATTCGGGTACAGCAGGTAATGCCGGGCGGGCCGCACGCCGGCATCCAGCATCAGCCGCCAGAAATCGACCAGGTCGGCCCGCACCCGGACGAAATTTTCGGGCAGCGGTGCCGGCCAGGCAGTGCGGCGCGCGAGCCGGTCTGCCGACTGGTCGACGCCGATGACGAAATGCCCGGGGAAGTCGCTGGCCAAATGCAGTGTCGACAGGCCGACGCCGCAGCCGGCATCGAGAATCAGCGGTCCGGCCCCGGCGGCGCGCCACGCCGCCAATGCCTCTTCGAAGGCAGCCCTGTTATGGTCGAGGATCGGCTTGCGGAACGGATGCGCGGCATGCCGCGCGAGTGCATTTTGCAACTGCTCGTGCACGTCGGTCTGGGCACTGCTGACGGGACGGGAATTGGCGAACATCGCGACATCCTACCAGTCCGGCTGGCGATAGACTTCGGTTGCGAAGTCGATGAACGCGCGAACCTTCGGCGACAGGTGCCTGTTATGCGGATACACCGCGTACAGGTCGCGCGCACGCAGCGGGTAATCGGGCAGTACCGGCAGCAGCGTACCGGCGGCCAGTTCGCGGTGCACGATGAAAGTGGTGGCGGGCGCGATACCGATGCCCTCGACCGCGGCCGCACATAGCGCGACGGCAGTATTCGCATGAAAACTGCCGCTCACCGCGACTGTGCGCCAGCCGCCGTCGGGCAGCGAGAACTGCCATTCGCAAGGCTTGGCCAGCAGCGTGTAGATCAGGCAGTTATGCTGCTGCAGCTGATCCGGCGTCACCGGCATTCCATGCCGGCGCAAGTAATCCGGCGACGCGACCAGCAACGTGGGAGCGAGCGCAAGCCGTTTGGCGATCAGGGTCGAATCCGGCATCTCGCGCGCCAGCCGCAGCGCCACGTCGAAGCCTTCGTCGATCAGGTCGACAAAGCGGTCGTTGCACACCAGGTCTACCTTGAGTTCGGGATAGCGCTGCATGAAGCGCGGCAGCCAGTTCATCATGTCGAGCGTGCCGAATGCCATGGGCGCGTTGATGCGCAGGGTGCCGCGCGGTGCCGCATGATGCCGGCTGACTGCAAGATCGGCTTCCGCCAGGTCATCGAGGATGCGGCGCGCCCGTTCATAGTAAGCGTGCCCGGCCTCGGTCAATGCCAGCCGGCGCGTGGTGCGGTTGAGCAATTGTGCGCCCAATGCACTTTCGAGCTGGCGCACCTGCTTCGACATCGCCGTATGCGATACATTGAGGGCGGCGGCCGCCGCCGAAAAGCCGCCGGCTTCGACGACGCGGCAAAATGCCTTCAACGCACTGAACTGATCCATGGCCGATCTCGGTGTCCGCTCCGCACGCGGGGATGAAATGCGGAAAGAATGCCGATCATCATGCCACAGACTGTTTCTGGTCCGGTGATGGACGGGTAAAACGCGGAGTTGCGGGAAACGGCGGCGTCACGGCCGGAGACAAGAACGGGTGTGTAGTCCGGGACCGGGACGTGTAAAAAAGGGTGTTGAGCGAAGGCTAAAGTGTTGGAGACACGCAATCCGGCGCCGCTTGGCGAGCAATCTTCACCAGCCCGCGGCCGCTCAGGGCTCAGGATATGGGGCATCGCCGCGAAGGGTTGGCCGGGCAGGCCGATCCGACGGCGAGGCGGAGAATGCCGGAATGCACGGCGTGTTCAGTGCAGGGTTACAGGCTGACGCATCAGCGCATCGTATTTCCCGAGGAAATCGTCGATTTCTTCGATGCTGGGCTCGCTGGCAATCAGGTTTTCCACTTCTTCCCGGAAAGATTGAGCCAGAGCGCCACCGATGAAGATTTCGCGCTTTCCGGACTTGTCCATGATTTCGTATCCGCCAAAGCGCAAGGCCTCGCGACCATCGTCTGCGCCGAATTCCACGACGCTGTACTGCTCGCTGTTGTAGATCAAGTTCATGTTGCGCTCCTTATTGCTGCCACGTGAAAATGAGTATGTTCACTGATGCAAAAATGGGGCCAGCCGGAGCGATTTTCAAGCCGATATAAAGCGATGAAGGGTTTGCTCCGGGAAAACAACACTGCACTTGTTGATGTAAACGGCTGTTGCTGGGGCGATCTTTAGTTTTCGTTTCCTGCGTTCAGGCGACGATCGGTGCGGTCAGGCTCAGCAGATCGGCATACGGAGGCTGCCCCAGGAAATCGTGAATGGTGTCGAGGTGGGCCGCAGTTGCAATGCCGATATACAAACGAGGCGGATTCCGGCGCAGCAGGCGGTTCAGCGTGACTCGCATCGTCAGGTTGCCGCTGCAGCACAGGCATCCGGGAGCGATGCGTGCCAGTTGCAGGTCGCAGGCAGCGGCGATCGTATCCAATCGGCCGGCGCCATCCGGCAAGCCTTCCAACAGAATTGCGCTACCGGCAGGCGCCGCGCCGTCCAGTACGGCTGCGATCGCAGCTTCACGTGCCGCAGCGCTGGGACCGGTGACCAGGGTAACGAGGATTGGTGTTTGGCGCTCGCGGTTCAAGCTTTTTTTACGATCTTGCCCGGTTCGACACCGAGCTGCTTCAGCTTGCGGTACAAATGGGTACGCTCCAGTCCGGTTCTTTCGGCCACGCGCGTCATGCTGCCGCCCTCGCGCACCAGGTGATGCTCGAAGTAGGCGCGCTCGAATGCATCGCGCGCCTCGCGCAACGGCAGTTCGAACGACACGCCGAACAGATGACCGTCCGTCGCGACCGCGTGTGCCGCCGGCATCGCTACCGCCGCGCCATCGCTGTGCAAAGGCGTGATCGCCGTTGCCGTGGCCGGAGTACTGGCGGCGGCGACCGGGCGTGCCGGCTGGTATGGCGGCGGCCGCGTTGCCTCCGGGGTGCGCGACAGTCCCTGTTGAACCGCCTTGAGCAGTTTTTGCAGCGCGATCGGCTTTTCCAGGAAATTCAGTGCGCCGATGCGGGTTGCCTCGACCGCGGTATCGATCGTCGCATGGCCCGACATCATGATGACCGGCATCGTGAGCATACCGTCGCGCTGCCATTCCTTGAGCAGCGTCACGCCGTCGGTGTCCGGCATCCAGATATCGAGCAGCACCAGGTCCGGCGACCCCTGGGCGCGCAACTCGCGCGCCTGCTGCGCGTTTTCCGCGGTGCTGACCGCATGCCCTTCATCACCCAGGATTTCCGAGAGCAACTCCCGGATGCCCATTTCATCGTCGACTACCAGAATGTTCGCCATATTTGTGCCTCACTGCCTCCATCCGATTAGTGCGGAACTCAAGTCCGATCATGCCTGCTGTTCCGGCACGAAGTCCGGCGCTAACTTTAACAGTAAAATTGCCACTTTGGCACCATTTCCATCGGTGCGGTTCTTGATGTCGATGCGGCCGCCGTGCTCGTCGATGATTTTTTTAACCATCGCCAGGCCCAGGCCGGTCCCGCGCGCCTTCGACGTCACGTAGGGTTCGAACGCGCGATTCAGGATCTTCGGTCCGAATCCCGGCCCGTTGTCGCTGACCGTCAGCCGCACCGCGCTGCGCCGGGCGCCGTCCGAATCCTGGTAGCGAATCGCTTCCGTCACCACGTCGATACGTGCCGGCACGGTAGCCGCCGCGCGATCGGCAACCGCATCCTGGGCATTCTGCAGCAGGTTGTGTATCACTTGTCGCAATTGCGTCTCGTCGCCCATCACCGGGGGCAGCTCCGGCGCCAGCGTGGCGTGGATCAGGTCGCCTTCGTCTTCGCCGTACAGGTGCAGGATCTCCTCGACCAGCGCATTCAGATTCAGCGGCGACAGTACCGCCGGCGGCGTCTTCGCATAGTCGCGGAAGTCGTCCACCATGCGCTTCATCGCCGACACCTGATTGACAATGGTCGCGGTGCCTTTGTTCAACATTGCGGCATCTGCGCCTTGCAGCTTGCTTTCCAACTTCATCTGCAGCCGTTCCGCCGATAACTGGATCGGTGTCAGCGGATTCTTGATCTCGTGCGCGAGACGCCGCGCGACCTCGCCCCAAGCGATCGAACGCTGTGCCGAAATCACGTCGGAAATATCGTCGAACACCACCACGTAGCCGCTTTCGTTGCCCACCGGCAGGTGGGAGCCGCGCGCCAGCAGCGTGATCGGCTGTTCGCCTTCGCCGTCGCTGCGAGGAATTTCGATTTGCTGCTGCCAGTGCGCCTCGCCCCAGGTATCGGCGCTTGCGGCGGACTGCGCGCTCTGGTCGGAGAAACCCTTGGTGACCGCGTTCGTCAGCGGTGCCAGATCCTCGATCGCCGCCAGCGGCCGGCCCAGATGGGCGCCGAAGTCGTGATGCAGGATGCGCTCGACCGAATGGTTGCAGCTTACCAGCCGGAACTGGCTGTCGAGCACCATCACGCCGGCCGACATGTTCGCCAGCACCGATTCCAGGTATGCCTTCGCGTTTTCCAGCTCGGCCCGGTTGCGTTCGACCGAGGCGCGGGCATCGGCCAGTTGCCGCGTCATCAGGTTGAAGGACTGCGTCAGCGTGCCGAGTTCGTCGGGCGTAGCCACGATCGGGCGTGGCGACAGGTCGCCTTCGGACACCGCCTTGGTGCCTTCGGCCAGCACCAGCAGCGGCTTGGCAAGGTCGCCGGCAATCAGGAAGGCGGCCACGATGGCGCCGAAGATCGCCAGCAGCAGCGTCAGGGTCAGCGTCACGATATAGATCTTGCGCAGCCCGGAGCGCGCCAGCGACCGTTCCTGGTATTCGCTGTAGGCCGCGCGCAGCGCTTCGGCGTTCACCGCGAGATCGCGCGGCACCGGTTGCAGCAATTGCAGGTAGCGCGGCTCGGACTGCAGCGACGGCGCATCGCTGGCGGTCGGAATCAGGACAACCACGCGCAGCCGCAGGCTGTCGGCGCCGCGCGTGGCGGTGCCGCTGGCGGCCGCGTCCTGGTAGTCGGCGCCGCTTTCGATGGCCGAGTAGCTGCGGCTTACGCGCGCCTGGCGCAGCATCGCCGTGGTCGGCAGGTCCGGCACCAGCATGCCGAGGCTGCCGCCGACCGATGCCACCACCTGGCCGCTGCCGGTGATGATGGTCGCTTCCTGCATCTGGCTTTGGTCGCGCAGGCGAGACAGCTGCAGTACCTGCATCGAGTCGGACATTTCCGACAGCTCCAGCGCCATGCTGCGCGCCTTGGCTCCCAGGTCGGTCAGCGATGCGTCGAGGGCGGTGCGGCCCAGCGTGAGGCCGGCGTCGAGCGCAGACTCGACGCGCACGTCGAACCATGATTCGATCGAGCGCGACACGAACTGCACCGACACCACATAGATGACGGTTCCCGGCAGAATTCCGATCATCGCAAACAGCAGCACCAGCCGCGCCATCAGCCGCGAGCCGAACAGGCGTCGCCGGTAGCGGCTGTACAGGCGCTGCAGCAGCAGCAGCACCAGCCCCAGCAAGGAAAACGCCATCAGCGCGTTCAGTCCCAGCAGCCAGGGATAGTGCTTGTCGAAGTAGGCGGAGTTTTCGGAGGCCGACGCCAGCAGGAACAGCAGGATGCTGACAGTCGCGCCGCCGACGATCAGGAAATAACGCAGGAAACGCTGCACGGCTAATCGGCCCGGTAGCTGAACTGTTTCCAGTCGGACGACAAGCGCCAGTCGCTATTGTTGAGCGCATTCACCTGGAACGGCTTGGGCAGGCGCTCGACGTCGAGTTCGACGCGCACTGCGACATTGTAGGTTTCGCCGCGCGTGAGCGCATTGCGGTCGGCGACTACCCAGCGCGACGGGCGCCGCACCAGCGACAGCGCATCGTCAAGCGAGTTGAAGCTGCGCTGCAGGTGGCCGATGATCGCCGCGTGATATTGGTGGGTCAGCACATTGTAGGAGACGCGTATCGTGCGCGAGGCGCTGGCCGCGTGCTCGTCGAACCAGTACCAGCGTGGCCGTGATATTTCGACATCGGTGGTGAAATACAGCGGAACGCCGCGCATGATCGCGTCTTCCAGCCCGCTATTCAGTTCAAACGAGACGTTCAGGTCCAGCTTGTAGCCTTCATCGGTGCTTTGCAGGCTGGCGCTGTTGATGTCGATGCCTTCGGCATGCGCGGCGCTCGGCGCGATGCCCAGCGCGGAAAGCAGCGTCACCAGCAAACAGCTTGCAAAAAAATGAAGGAGTCGTCGAGTCACTCGTGTCTACGCCGCGTTTCAAAGATTGAGCGTATTAGAGGGTGTCATGAACTGGTTTGGAGTCTCCCAAACCAGTTCATGTCACCCTCCAGGCTGCAGATACTATCAGACCGCAGTCTTTTTGAATATCCCGTAAAACA
>CBIHOK010000074.1:0-17939 GCA_966211575.1 uncultured Noviherbaspirillum sp. | reverse complement strand
TACGGCAAGAAGGACCCGTCGCTCGGCTGGCGCTTCACCGATGCCTGGCTGTCGATGGCAGGCGAAGCCGACAAGGGCATCCCGAACGGTTTGCCGGTCGACGAGTGGGGTATCCGCGTCGCGAAGGACAACTGCACGCCGGTCGGCGCCTCGGTTGCGCGTGGCGGCGGCACCAACTCGCCGGCGGCCGTTTATGCGTTGACCAAGTACATCGACTGGATGAAGAAATACGCGCCGCCGCAGGCGATGGGCATGACCTTCTCGGAAGCGGGTCCGGTCCCGGCCCAAGGCCAGATCGCGCAGCAGATCTTCTGGTACAGCGCGTTCACCGCCTCGATGATCAAGAGCGGCCTGCCGGTGGTCAATCCGGATGGTTCGCCGAAGTGGCGGATGGCGCCGTCGCCGCACGGCCCGTACTGGAAGGACGGCATGCAGAACGGCTATCAGGACGTCGGCTCCTGGACCTTCCTGAAGAGCACGCCGCCCGACCGGATGGCCGCAGCATGGCTGTACGGCCAGTTCGTGACCTCGAAGACCGTGTCGCTGAAGAAATCGATCGTCGGCCTCACCTTCATCCGCGATTCCGACATCAACAGCGACTACTTCACCAAGCACGCGAAGCAGCTGGGCGGCCTGATCGAGTTCTACCGGAGCCCGGCGCGCAAGGCCTGGACGCCGACCGGCACCAATGTGCCCGACTATCCGAAGCTGGCGCAGCTGTGGTGGAAGAACGTCGCCACTGCGGTAACCGGCGAGAAAACGCCGCAAGGCGCGATGGACGACCTGGCCAACGAGATGGACCAGATCATGGGCCGGCTGCAGCGCGTGGGCATGAAGAACTGCGCTCCCAAGCTCAACCCGAAGAGCGATCCGTCCGAGTGGCTGTCGACCCAGGCTGCACCGTGGAAGAAATTGGCGAACGAAAAGCCGAAGGGCGAAACCATTCCTTACGAAACCCTGCTGCAGGATTGGAAGGCGGGCAAGGTGCGCTGATGCCAGCCTGATGGCTGAAGCAAAGGGCGCGGCGCGAGCCGCGCTTTTTTCTGTCGCCGCCATGTCGCGGCGATGAAGAGGCGGCGCGGTTTCCTTGTATAGTATCCGGGAGCGCACCGCCCCTTTCGCCTACGCGCTTTCATCCAGATGACCAAGCTCAAGTTCAGATGACTCGATACATACTCTCCCTCGATCAGGGTACGACCAGTTCGCGTGCGATCCTGTTCGGTCACGACGGCCGGATCCACGGCCTGGCGCAGCAGGAATTCCGGCAGATCTTTCAGCACCCGGGCTGGGTTGCCCACGATGCCAATGAAATCTGGCGCAGCCAGCTCGCCGTGGCGCAGCAGGTATTGAAGGACAACGGCGTCACGGCGGCCGAGGTGGCCGCGATCGGCATCACCAACCAGCGCGAGACCACCTTGCTGTGGGATCGGGCGAACGGGGAGCCGATTGCCGAGGCGATCGTCTGGCAGGATCACCGTACCGCCGACCTATGCGACGCACTGCGGCAGGAGGGCAAGGCCGGAATATTCCGGGAAAAGACCGGGCTGGTGCTCGATTCGTATTTTTCCGGCACCAAGATCAAGTGGCTGCTCGATAACGTGCCGGGGGCCCGCGCCCGTGCCGAGCGCGGCGAACTGGCGTTCGGCACCATCGATTCCTGGCTGATCTACAAGCTGTGCGGCGCGCACGTGACCGATACCAGCAACGCGTCGCGCACGCTGCTGTTCAATATCCATACGTTGCAATGGGATCAGGAACTGCTCGATCTGCTCGCCATTCCGGCCAGCCTGCTGCCTCGGGTCGTCCCCAGCAGCGGCGTAGTGGGGCAGGCCCGCTCTGAACTGTTAGGTGGCGCGATACCGATCGCCGGCATCGCCGGCGACCAGCAGGCGGCAACCTTTGGCCAGGCCTGCCATCGGCCAGGCATGGCGAAGAACACTTACGGTACCGGGTGTTTCATGCTGATGAACACCGGGGCGCAGGCGATTGCATCGCAAAACAATTTGGTGACGACGGTCGGCTGGACGCTGGGGCCCGGGCGCGGCGCCGACTACATGCTGGAAGGCAGCGTATTCAACGCCGGCGCCGCGGTGCAATGGCTGCGTGATGGTCTCGGCATCATTCGCACTTCGGAAGAGGTCGAGGCGCTGGCCGCGAGCGTGCCGGACACCGGCGGCGTGTTTTTCGTGCCGGCGTTTGCCGGGCTGGGTGCCCCCTATTGGGACGCATATGCACGCGGCACCATGGTCGGCATCACCCGCGGCACCACCAGCGCGCACATCGCACGCGCCACGCTGGCCAGCATTGCCTACCAGAGCGCGGACGTGCTCGAGGCGATGCAACGCGACGCAGCGATCGAACTGACCGAATTGCGGGTCGACGGCGGCGCGGCGCGCAACGACCTGTTGATGCAGTTCCAGTCCGACGTGCTGGGAGTGCCGGTGGCGCGGCCGATGGTGACCGAAACCACCGCGCTTGGCGCCGCCTATCTCGCCGGGCTGGCGGTCGGCTATTGGCAGTCGCAGGAAGAGATTGCCGGGCAGTGGCAGGTACAGCGCCGGTTCGAGCCCGCGATGTCGGACGACGAGCGCCAGCAACGGCTGGCGATCTGGCGCCGCGCAGTGCGGAGGGCGCAACAGTGGCTGGAGTAGCCGTTTTCGTTTGAAGCGAAGTGGAGTCGGCGCGCTTGCGTGGCAAAACGCCAACGCTCTTACATTTGAAAACAATTGGTGCGCCGGCGAGTTGCTATACTTCCACAATGCTCAAACAACGCACCGTCAAACAGCTCGTCCGTACCGTCGGCGTCGGTTTGCATTCCGGCACCAAGGTCGAGCTCACGCTGCGTCCGGCAGCGGTCGATACCGGCATCGTGTTCCGGCGCGTCGACCTCGATCCGCCGGTCGAGCTGCCGGCCACCGCCACGGGTGTTGGCGATACCCGGATGGCTTCCACGCTGGAGCGCGGCGGGGCCAGGGTATCGACGGTAGAACACCTGATGTCGGCCTGCGCCGGCCTTGGCATCGACAATCTGTATGTCGACGTGACCGCCGAAGAAATCCCGATCATGGACGGCTCGGCATCGTCATTCGTGTTCCTGCTGCAGCAGGCCGGCCTCCAGGAACAGAACGCACCCAAGAAATTCATCCGTGTCACCAGGCCGGTGGAAGTTCGCGAAGGAGAGGGGGCGCAGGAAAAGTGGGCGCGGCTGGAACCGTACAACGGTTTCCGCCTGAAGTTTTTCATCGAATTCAATCATCCGGCGGTGGACGCCACCGGCCAGCTTGCCGAAGTCGATTTTGCGGAAGAGTCGTATGTGAAGGAAATTGCCCGCGCCCGCACCTTCGGTTTCATGCAGGACGTCGAAACCTTGCGCGGGATGGGACTGGCGCGCGGCGGTTCTCTGGAAAACGCAATCGTGATGGACGAGTACCGCATCCTCAACCCTGACGGGCTGCGCTACGAAAATGAATTCGTCCGCCACAAGATCCTGGACGCGATCGGCGACCTCTACCTGGTTGGCCATCCGCTGCTGGCCGGTTACGTCGCCCACAAGTCCGGCCATTCGCTGAACAATCACTTGTTGCGCGCCCTGCTGGCGCAGCCGGACGCCTACGAAGTCGTCAGCTTCGATTCCGTCGACAGCGCTCCGCGTACCTATGCGCGCCAAGTCGGCCAGGAATGGGTATTTGCCTGAATTCCCGGTTCTATTCCTGTCGTCTTTTCTTAACCCGGTTTGCGGTGGCGTTCCAGTAACGCGCCGAGCGCACCTTTCAGGGGCGCATTCGCCGGCGCCTCTTCGAGATCCCGGACGAGGGCAGCCAATGCGGTCAATGCACTGGCCGGCAAAGCAAGCTGCTTTTCAGGGGGTTTCTTTTCGGAAATATTTCCTACTTGAACTTTAATCCGGATTGCGCTAACCTGCCATGCCCGCTTCAGCAAACCGTCTTGCAGTTTCGGCAATTGCTGTTTGAGCTTGGTGGCAAGCGCCGAATTGGGGGCAGCAAGCACTAACTGACCGGCGTCGATACGCAGCACCGAGCAGTGTTCGAACAGAGCGGGAAGGATTGCCGCGCAATCCTTTTGCAGGGCCGCGACGCGGGCAACCGCGGGCAGCAATGCTGCCAACCGGTCGTTGCTCCGCAAGAATTCGGCCGCACCCTGGGCGGCCGGCGTCGAACCGTGACCCTTGCGGGGACCGGTTGAAGACGGAAGGAAAAAGGGCGAACGCTTCATGCACGCACCTTAGCACAGGTCATCGATGACCGACGAACCGGAGGGGGCAAATGCAAATCATCGTGCTGCAGTCGCGCTTGAATGCCAAGTCGCTGACGCTGACGACCCGCCACCTGCTGCTGGCGGCCTTGCTCTTCGTCGTGGCAGTCATCGGCACCGCGCTGCTGCTGTACTACCTGACTTTTCGCAACGCATCCGACCTGGATATTCCTGTCCTGCGCCGCATCCTGGCATCCGCCGCCCAGGACGACCTGAGCCGGCAAAACAAGTTCGTGAAGGACAACCTGGCGGCAATGGCGGTGCGGCTGGGCGAGATGCAGGCCCAGCTGATGCGGCTGGACGCGCTGGGTGAACGGGTGCAGGGACTGGCCGGCATCAAGCCGCAGGAATTCAATTTCAAGCAGCCCCCCGGGCGCGGCGGCCCCGAACCCACCGGCGCGAGCGAGCAACCGCTCAGCATGAGGGAATTCCAGCAGGCGCTGCAGGTGATGGCACGCGACGTCGAGCGCCGTTCGGATTACATGAACGTGGTCGAAACCACACTGATGAACGTCAAGATGAAATCGCGCCTGCTGCCCACATCGAAGCCGGTCGTCAACTTCAGCTACAACGCGTCGAGCTTCGGCTGGCGCATCGATCCGTTTACCGGGCAGAAGGCTTTTCACGAGGGCATCGATTTTGCTGCTCCGGTGGGTACGCCGATCCTGGCAGCGGCTGGCGGAGTGGTGATTGCCGCCGAGTGGCATCACGATTATGGCAACATGGTGGAAATCGACCATGGCAACGACATCATCACCCGCTATGGACATACTTCCCGGCTGTTTGTGAAGGTTGGGGACATCGTCCGGCGCGGACAGCACATCGCCGACGTCGGTTCCACCGGCCGTTCGACCGGCCCGCATCTGCACTTTGAAGTCAGGATCAAGGACGTGGCCCAGGATCCGCGCAAATTCTTGCAGGCAGGCGCGGATCTCGCAAAAGTCGCCGCGTTGACCTCTCATTGAACGGGCACAAGTTTTCCCGTGCCATCGCTGCTCCCCGCGCCCGGCCAAGCGGCGGTACCGCTTGACGCGCATGATAAAATCCGAAATTTAGCGTCCATCCGCTCAACCTGAATCCTGGCGCCGCGCCTGCTGGACGAGCGGTTCCATTATCCCTATTCAAGCATGTCATTACTGACCCAGATTTTCGGCAGCCGCAACCAGCGGCTGATCAAGCAGTATCAAAAAACCGTGCGGGAAATCAACGCGCTCGAACCGGCGATGGAAAAGTTGTCGGACGCCGAGTTGCAGGCAAAGACGCCGGAGTTCAAGCAGCGGGTAGCCGAAGGCGCCACGCTGGACGCGATTCTTCCCGAGGCGTTCGCGGTCTGCCGCGAAGCAAGCCGGCGGGTGCTGAAGATGCGGCATTTCGACGTCCAGCTGATCGGCGGCATGGTTCTCCACTACGGCAAGATCGCCGAGATGGGCACCGGCGAGGGCAAGACGCTGATGGCGACGCTGGCCGCCTACCTGAATGCGTTGGCCGCCAAGGGTGTGCATGTGGTGACCGTCAACGATTACCTGGCGCAGCGCGATGCCGAATGGATGGGGCGGTTGTACGGCTGGCTCGGTCTGACCACCGGCGTCAACCTGTCGCAGATGGATCACGCCGCAAAGCAGGCCGCCTACGCTGCCGACATCACCTACGGCACCAACAACGAATTCGGCTTCGACTATTTGCGCGACAACATGGTCTACGATAGCGGCGACCGGGTGCAGCGCGACCTGAATTTCGCGATCGTCGACGAAGTGGACTCGATCCTGATCGACGAGGCGCGCACGCCGTTGATTATTTCAGGCCAGGCCGAAGACCATACCGAGCTTTATGTGCGTCTCAATGAAGTACCGCCGCAGCTGACGCTGCAGATCGGCGAGGAAACGCCCGACGGCAAGGGCCAGATCGAGGTGCCGGGCGACTACACCAAGGATGAAAAGGCGCACCAGGTGCTGCTGACCGAAGCCGGTCATGAAAAGGCCGAGCAGATCCTGACCCGCATGGGCCTGTTGCCGGAAGGCGCGTCGCTGTACGATGCGGCCAATATCACGCTGGTGCATCACCTGTACGCCGCGCTGCGCGCGCATACGCTGTACCACAAGGATCAGCATTACGTGGTGCAGAACAACGAGATCGTCATCGTCGACGAATTCACCGGGCGCCTGATGACCGGCCGGCGCTGGTCCGACGGTCTGCATCAGGCGGTCGAAGCCAAGGAGCACGTGAAGATCCAGAACGAGAACCAGACGCTGGCGTCGATCACGTTCCAGAACTACTTCCGCATGTACGGCAAGCTGGCCGGCATGACCGGCACCGCCGATACCGAAGCCTACGAATTCCAGGAAATCTATGGCCTGGAAACCGTGGTGATCCCGCCCAACAGGCCGAGCCAGCGCAAGGACCGCCAGGACCAGGTCTACAAGACCGCGCAGGAAAAGTACAACGCGATGCTGGGCGACATCAAGGATTGTTACGAGCGCGGACAGCCGGTGCTGGTCGGCACCACGTCGATCGAGAATTCCGAATTGCTGTCGTCGATCCTGACCAAGGCCAAGCTGCCGCATAACGTGCTGAATGCAAAACAGCATGCGCGCGAAGCCGAAATCGTGGCCCAGGCCGGGCGGCCGAAGATGATCACGATCGCGACCAACATGGCCGGCCGCGGCACCGACATCGTATTGGGCGGCAACGTCGACAAGCAGATCCAGATCATCGAAGCCGACGACAAGCTGGGCGACGCTGAAAAGCAGGAACAGGCGAAAAAGCTGCGCGACGAATGGCAGTCGCTGCACGACCATGTGGTCGCGCAGGGCGGCCTGCACATCATCGGCACCGAGCGCCACGAATCGCGCCGGGTCGACAACCAGTTGCGCGGTCGCGCCGGCCGCCAGGGCGATCCCGGTTCTTCACGTTTCTACCTGTCGCTGGACGATCCGCTGCTGCGCATCTTTGCCGGCGACCGGGTGCGCGCGATCATGGACCGGCTGAAAATGCCGGAAGGCGAACCGATCGAAGCCGGCATCGTCAGCCGCTCGATCGAGTCGGCGCAGCGCAAGGTGGAAGCGCGCAACTTCGACATCCGCAAGCAACTGCTCGAATACGACGACGTCGCCAACGACCAGCGCAAGGTGATCTACCAGCAGCGCAATGAGCTGCTGGAAGCCGCCAACGTATCGGAGTTGATCGCGGCACTGCGCCACGGCGTGTTTACCGACCTGTTCCGCAGTTATATCCCGCAACAGTCGATGGAAGAACAGTGGGACATCAAGGGCCTGGAAGCGGTGCTGGACGGCGAATGGCAGATCGAACTGCCGCTCGCGAAGATGATGGAGGACGAGCCGGACCTGACCGATGACGACCTGCTCGAACGGGTGCTGAAGGCAGCCGACGACGTATATGCGGCAAAAGTCGGCATCATCGGCGAGGAAGCGTTTTCCGGTTTCGAACGCAGCGTCATGCTGCAAAGCATCGATTCCCACTGGCGCGAACATCTGGCCGCGCTCGATCACCTGCGGCAGGGCATTCACCTGCGCGGTTACGCGCAGCAGAACCCGAAACAGGAATACAAGCGCGAAGCGTTCGAGCTGTTCGGCCAGATGCTGGACATGATCAAGAACGAGGTGGTGCGGATCGTGATGACGGTGCGTATCCAGTCGCGCGAGGAGATCGACGCCGCCGAGCAGCAGTTGGCGCAGTCGCACGTGGAAAACGTGCACTACCAGCATGCCGATTTCCGGCCCGACTCGGCGCCCGAGGAATTGCTGGCACCGACAGCGAGTCCCGAGGATGGGCGGCTGCAGCCGATGGTGAACGCGGTGCCCAAGGTCGGTCGCAATGATCCTTGCCCATGCGGCAGCGGCAAGAAGTACAAGCAGTGCCATGGCAAGCTCGCGTGAAGCGGGCGGCGCAGGCTCCGGGGCGGAGCGAGCCGCCCTTTTTCTTTTGCGCCGGCAGTGCCGCCGGCCGCCGCCCGATCCGATTACAATAACGCCCTTATCCTGATCGTAATTCAACCGACTCAGCTCAATCGCTAAAACCGCCATGGCAGTCAATCTTCCCTTCCCGGTCGCCGCCGACCTGAAACCTGTTCCGGGCCTCGAACTTGGCCATGCCGAAGCCGGCATCCGCAAGGCCAACCGCAAGGATCTGTTGGTAATGACGCTTGCACCGGGCGCGACCGTGGCGGGCGTCTTCACGGCCAACCGGTTTTGCGCGGCGCCGGTACAGGTATGCCGTGCCCACCTGGAAGGCGTGCGGGTATCGGGCGCGCCGATCAGGGCGCTGGTGATCAACACTGGAAACGCCAATGCCGGAACCGGGGAAGCCGGCCTGGCGAATGCGAACGCGACCTGCAGCGCGCTGGCCGGCCTGCTCGGCTGCGAACCGTCGCAGATCCTGCCGTTCTCGACCGGCGTCATCCTGGAACCGTTGCCGGTCGACCGCATCCGTGCCGGCCTGCCGCAGGCTCTTGCCAATGCATCGGCGGACAACTGGTATCGCGCGGCCGAAGCGATCATGACCACCGATACCCAGCCCAAGGCCGCGTCCGCCAGCGTCGTGATCAATGGCGTGACGGTGACGCTGACCGGCATCAGCAAGGGCGCCGGCATGATCAAGCCCAATATGGCCACCATGCTGGGATTCGTCGCAACCGATGCAAAAGTGGCGCAGCCGGTGCTCGACCACATGGTGAAGGAAGCCGCCGACCATTCGTTCAACTGCATCACGATCGACGGCGACACTTCCACCAACGATTCCTTCATGCTGATTGCGACCGGCGCCGCGGCAGTCGAAGTTTCCACTATCGACACGCCCGAGTATGCGGCGCTGTCCGGTGCCGTGGCCGAGCTGTCGCGTCGGCTGGCGCAAATGATCGTGCGCGACGGCGAAGGCGCCACCAAGTTCATTACGATCACCGTGGAGGAGGGTGCCAGCGTGGAGGAGTGCCGCAAGATCGCGTATTCGATCGGCCACTCGCCGCTGGTGAAAACCGCGTTCTACGCATCCGATCCGAATCTGGGGCGCATCCTGGCGGCGATCGGCTATGCCGGCGTGGATGATCTCGACGTCGGCAAGCTGGATCTTTACCTGGACGATGTGTGGGTCGCCCGCAACGGCGGCCGCAATCCCGACTACAAGGAAGAAGACGGCCAGCGGGTGATGCGGCAGAGCGAAATCACGGTGCGGGTCCGGTTGGCGCGCGGCGCCGCGGCCGCGACCGTCTGGACTTGCGACCTGTCGCACGAGTACGTAAGCATCAACGCCGATTACCGTTCCTGATTTCCAGAGATGACGCAACTTGATCAGTTCCTGAACCGCGCCGAAGCCCTTCTGGCGCGCCTCGAAGCCGTATTGCCGCAAGCCGACCCGGCGCCCGACTGGAATGCCGGATCCGCGTTCCGGTGGCGCAAGCAAGGCGGCAAGGATGGACGCCGCTACCTGCAGCCGGTGGCCCACGTATCGTCGATTGCCTTGTCGGACCTGCACAACATCGAGCCGCAAAAGCAGCAGATCGAGCAGAATACCCGCCAATTCGTGCAAGGGCGTCCGGCCAACAACGTACTGCTGACCGGCGCCCGCGGCACCGGCAAGTCGTCGCTGATCAAGGCATGCCTGAATGCGTTTGCGAGCCAGGGCTTGCGTCTGATCGAAGTGGACAAGGAAGACCTCGGGGATCTGCCGGATATCGTCGACCTGGTGGCGGGGCGGCCGGAGCGCTTCGTCATCTTCTGCGACGATCTGTCCTTCGAGGAAGGGGAGAGCGGTTACAAGGCGCTGAAGGTCGCACTGGACGGCAGCATCTCCGCGCAGTCCGACAACGTGCTGATTTACGCGACCTCCAACCGGCGCCACCTGATGCCGGAACGCATGTCGGACAACGCCAGTTACGTGCATACCGACGATGGCGACCTGCATCCGGGCGAGACGGTCGAGGAAAAGATCTCGCTGTCCGAGCGCTTCGGCTTGTGGGTGTCGTTCTATCCGTTCAAACAAGACGATTACCTGGATATCGTTGCCCACTGGTTGCGCCATTTCGGCTGCGATGCCGGGCAGATCGACGCGGCGCGCGCCGATGCCTTGCGCTGGGCGCTGCAGCGAGGCTCCCGCTCGGGGCGGGTGGCCTGGCAATTCGCGAAGGATCACGCCGGCAAGCTGGAACGCGGTTCTCGCTGACGGAGCGAATGGCCGATGTCCGAGTCTTTCCCTCGTCCGATCGATGTCGCGGTCGGTATCCTGATGAAGCCGAACGGCGATGTCTTGCTGGGGCAGCGACCGCAAGGAAAACCGTATGCCGGCTACTGGGAATTTCCCGGGGGGAAGGTGGAGCCCGGCGAGTCAATCGCCGACGCGCTCAAGCGCGAATTCGTGGAAGAACTGGGGGTAAGGTTATTGTCGGCCGAGCCGTGGTGCGGTGTCGAGCACGTTTATCCGCATGCCCACGTCAGGCTGCACTTCTACATCAGCCGGCACTGGGAAGGAGAGCCCCAAAGCCTGGAGGGGCAGGCCTTTGCGTGGCAGGGGAGCGTTCAAGTGGCGCCGCTACTGCCGGCTACCGTGCCCTTGATCGAGTGGCTGGACCGGTTGCGCTGTCCCGATTGACCGTCACCAGCGAACGAAGCATCCGGACCGACGGCAGCTTAGTGTTCATCCTCGGGGTTTTCCGGCGGGTTGACCGCCGGTATGCTGTACTTCTCTTCGGCCCAGGTCCCCAGGTCGATCTGCTTGCAGCGCTCGGAGCAGAACGGGCGATACCGGTTTTTCTCGCTCCACTCGACTTTCCTGCCGCATGTCGGGCAATCCACCACTGTCGTCATGTTACTGATGGTACTGGTTCAGAGGTTGCACAGCGTCAGTTCGAACGGAACATCCTTGTCGAACGACTTCGGCTTCATGTCGCCGTCCTGCGAGGTGAAGCGTACCCACAGCATATACTTGTTGGCCGAAATTTCCGGGATCACGCCCATGTTCTCGTCCAGAGTCAGCCGCAGCATCTGGTAGACCTTGCCCTGAAGCATCTGCTGGTAGCTGCCGGCTTGCGCGATCATCTTGGCGGAGCGGCCGGACTCGCGCAATAGCTTCAACACCACGCCGATCGCATCGAACAGCGGCACCAGCGGGGCAAACCAGCTGGAAATGTCGGCGATGCGCTGTTGGGCCGGCCGTTGCTGCCATGCATAGTAGGACGGCAAGTCGAATTCGCAGGCCCCTCCCGGAATAATGGTGCGGCCACGGATGCTCATCAGCCACTCGTTTTCGCGCACATTCTGGCCGGTCTTGCCTTGCGCCGCCATCAGTGCGCTGCTGCTGCGGTCGACGTCGGCCAGCACCGCATCCAGTTTCTCGGGCAGCACATTGGGATTGGAGCGAAAGCCGATCAGCATCTGCTTTTGCCGCTCCAGTTCCTGCAGCAGGTCCGACTTCAGATCGGCACGGCCGGCAACTTCCAGCATTTCGAAGATCGTCGACAGCGCGACGTGGTGCTGCTGGGGATGCTCCTGGTGCAGGAAAAAGGCGAATTTCTCGTAGAGGTCTTCCAGACGCAGCAAGGTGCGAATACGCTCGTTGAAAGGGTATTCGTAAATGATCAAAATGGCGTCCCTTAACTCTGAAAGATGGGCTGGGCAATAATTATATGATTCTGAACGATGCCATGAAAAATTACAAATAGCGCGGCACCATTGGTTCGGTTCCGGCTATCGCAAAGTGAAACAGATTGTTACTTCGGGGATGCCGCCAGGCTCGTATAGAGCCGATGCAACCGGTCCACCTGCGGCAGCAGCGCCGCCGCGCCGGCGTCGTTCGCGATCACGTCGTCGGCAATCGAGAGCCGCTGCTGGCGGCTTGCCTGGCTTGCCATGATCGCCGCTATCTGCGTATCCGGCAAGCCGCTGCGGGCTTTCACGCGCGCCACTTGCAGCGGTTCCGGGCAGTCGACCACCAGCACTCGCGACACTCGGTTTTTCCAGGTGCCGGACTCGAACAGCAGCGGCACCACGAACATCAGGTACAACCCGTCGGCCAGTTGCGCGGCCTGATCCGTTTCGCGCCGTATCAATGGATGCAGGATCGCTTCCAGGCGCGCTTTTGCCGCCGGATCGGAAAATACCAGCGCGCGCATCCGGGCCCGGTCCAGCGCCCCGTTCGTGTCCAGCAGGCTGCTGCCGAACGCCGTTTCGATTTCGGGAATTGCGGCGCCGCCGGGCGCGGTCAGCGCGTGCGCGATCTGATCGGTATCGACGATCGCTGCGCCACGGGCGGCAAACATGTCGGCTACCGTGGTCTTGCCGCTGCCTATCCCACCCGTCAATCCGACCGAGAACCTGGAAGGCAGTGCCTGGTTCATCAGACCGCCATGCGCAGGTAAGCGTCGACCAGCGGCTTGCCGTATAACAGCGCAAGCAGGCCGGCCCCCGCCAGGTAGGGACCGAACGGAATCGGCTTGTCGCGGCCATGGCGCGCGAACAGGATCAGGCAAATGCCTACCACCGCTCCCACCAGCGACGACAGCAAAATGATCGCCGGGAGCATTTTCCAACCCATCCAGGCTCCGAGCGCGGCCAGCAGCTTGAAATCGCCGTAGCCCATGCCTTCCCGGCCGGTCGCCAGCTTGAACAGCCAGTACACTGCCCACAGGCTCAGATAGCCGGCCGCCGCACCCATTACCGCTTCCTGCAGCGGAACGAAGCTGCCGTCCAGGTTCACCAGCAGTCCGAGCCAGAGCAACGGGTAGGTCAGGTCGTCGGGCAGCATCTGGGTGTCGGCATCGATGAAGGTCATCGCGATCAGCAGGTAGGCGAATACCAGCGTCGCGAGTCCGGCCAAGCCGGTGCCGAAACGCCACGCCAGCACGGCGGACAGGACGCCAGTCAGCAGTTCGACGATCGGGTAGCGGATCGAGATCGGCGTTTTGCATTCGCGGCATTTGCCGCGCAGGAACAGGTAACTGAGAACCGGTATGTTTTCCAGTGCGCCGATATGATGGCCGCAATGCGGGCACGCGGAACGCGGCACGATCAGGTTATAGCGATCGGTATGCGGCAGGGGCTTGTCACTTTCCTGCGCCACGTAATTGTCCGATTCCCGCTGCATCATGCGCGGCAGGCGATGAATCACCACGTTCAGGAAGCTGCCGATGAGCAATCCGAAAATCGCAGCGAAAGCGGTCGGCAGCGCGCCGTGCGGAGGCGCAAACAAGATGAGATCGAGCATCAGACCACCGAACCCAGCTTGAAGATCGGCAGGTACATGGCGATCACCAGGCCGCCGATCAGCACGCCGAGTATGACCATGATCATCGGTTCCATCAGGCTCGACAGCGACTCGACCGCGTCATCCACTTCCTGTTCGTAAAAGTCCGCGACCTTGCCCAGCATCTGGTCGAGGGCGCCCGATTCTTCGCCGATGGCGACCATCTGGGTCACCATGTTCGGAAACACGCCGGCATTCTGCATTGCTGTGGTCAGGCTGGTGCCGGTGCTGACCTCGGTTTGTATCCTTTTCGTGGCATCGATGTATACGGCATTGCCCGACGCGCCGCCCACCGAGTCGAGCGACTCGACCAGCGGCACGCCGGCCGCGAACATCGTCGCCAGGGTGCGGGTCCAGCGGGCAATGGTCGCCTTGCGTATCACCGGGCCGAAAACCGGAAGTTTCAGCAGCGTCCGGTCCATGAACTGCTGTACCTTGGGCGATCGCTTCCATGACTGGAAAAACAGGTAAAGTCCGGCACCCAGGCCGCCGAAGATGATGTACCAGTACTTGACGAAGAAATCGGAGATCGCCATCACCATCAGGGTCGGCCCCGGCAGGTCGGCGCCGAAGCTCTTGAATACTTCCTTGAACGCGGGCACCACCCAGATCATGATCACCGAGGTGACGACGAATGCCACCACCAGGATCGAGATCGGGTAAAACAGCGCGGATTTGATCTTGCCCTTGATCGCCTGGGTCTTTTCCTTGTAGAGCGCAAGGCGCGTCAACAGGTCTTCCAGGATGCCGGCCTGCTCGCCGGCGCCCACCAGGTTGCAGAACAGGTTGTCGAAGTAGAGCGGGAACTTGCGGAACGCCTGGTTCAGGCTGCTGCCGGTTTCGACGTCGGTACGGATTTCCTGGATCAGCTTGGATACCGAGGGGTTCGCGTGTCCTTTCGATACGATGTCGAAAGACTGCAGCAAGGGGACGCCGGCCTTCATCATCGTCGCCAGCTGCCGGGTAAACAGCGTGATGTCCTTATCGGTGACTTTGCGGCCGCTCTTGAACGCCTTTTTCCGGACTTTCGTCACCAGGATGCCCTGGCGCCGCAGCGTCACGTTCACGATGGTTTCGCTGCCTGCTCGCAACTCTCCCTTGACCGTCTTTCCCGACTTGTCCTTACCTTCCCAGGCGAACACCGTTTCCTTCAGTGCACTTGCGGATTTGCCGGCAGCAGTTGCCATCTTGTCCCCTAACTATTCGTTGGTGCAGCTAAGCACTTCTTCCAGGCTGGTCAAGCCCAGTTTTACCTTCACCAGGCCGGCTTCGCGCAACGTCTTCACCCCGTCACGCCTGGCCTGCTCCTCGATTTGCAGGGCCGTGCCGTGCTCGAGAATGATGCGTTCGATGTTTTCGGTAATCGGCATGATCTGGTAGATGCCGATCCGCCCCTTGTATCCGCTGCCGCCGCAGCGTTCGCATCCGACTGCCTTGTACGGAAGCCAGGAACCGTCCAGCTCTTCTTCCTTGAAGCCGGCATCGAGCAGGGCTTCGTCCGGTATGGCAGCGGTCTGCTTGCAACTGCAAAGGCGCCGCGCCAGCCGCTGGGCGGTGATCAGGATCACCGATGATGCGATGTTGAACGGGGCAACGCCCATGTTCATCAGGCGCGTCAGCGTCGATGGCGCATCGTTGGTATGCAGCGTCGAAAACACCATATGGCCGGTCTGCGCAGCCTTGATCGCGATGTCGGCGGTCTCCAGATCGCGAATCTCGCCCACCATGATGATGTCCGGATCCTGGCGCAGGAAGGCTTTCAGCGCCACCGCGAAGGTCAGGCCGGCGCGGTCGTTGACGTTGACTTGGTTGACGCCTGGCAAATTGATTTCGGCCGGATCTTCAGCGGTGGAAATATTGATGCCCGGCTTGTTCAGGATATTCAGGCAGGTGTACAGCGATACTGTCTTGCCGGAGCCCGTCGGTCCTGTCACCAGCACCATGCCGTATGGCCGCTGGATCGCATCCATCAGCAGCTCTTTCTGGTCCGGATCGTAGCCGAGCGCATCGATTCCCATCTGGGCCTGGGTCGCGTCCAGGATACGCATCACGATCTTTTCGCCGAACAGCGTGGGCAGGGTGCTGACGCGAAAATCGATCGACCGGTTTTTCGATACCACCAGTTTCATGCGCCCGTCTTGCGGCACCCGTTTTTCCGAAATATCCAGTTTGGAAATGACCTTGATGCGGGACGCCAGTTTTTCCTTGATCGCGAGCGGCGGCTGGGCGATTTCCCGCAATACGCCGTCGATCCGGAAACGAATGCGGTAGAACTTCTCGAACGGCTCGAAATGCAGGTCGGACGCACCCATGTTGATCGCATCGATCAGTATCTTCTGCAGAAACTTGACGACCGGCGCATCGTCGATGTCGGTAGTGACCGCATCGGACGGCGCCGTCATGTCCTCTTCGGAAAAGTCGATGTCGAGGTCGTCGCCGATCAACTCGTCGAGATTCTGTTCGGCACTCTGGCTCAGCTTTTCTATCGTCTGCAGCAGCAGCGTGTGCTCGACGATCACCGGTTCCACCGTCAATTCGGTCTGGAACTTGATCTGGTCGAGTACCTGGGTATTGGTGGGATCGGAAATCGCAACCGATACCTTGTTGCCGCGCTTGGCCAGTGCTATCACCCGCTGCTTTTGCATCAGCTTCGGGTCGATCACGTTGTCGGGCAGATAGCTACGGTTGACCGCCGAGAAATCCAGTAGCGGATAGCCGAAAGTCTCGGAGCAGAAGATCGCCAGCGAGCGGGCATCGATTGCGCCGCTATCCACCAACACGTCGATGTAGGCAGTCTTTTCCGCGAGCGCCTGCCGGTGGACAGTTTCGGCTTGTTGCGCCGACAGCCGTCCCGCTTGTACCAGGGCACGCGCGAGGCCGGACATCGAATTGTTTGCCGCCTGGTTAGGGAGAACCGCCGCCATAAAATAGACCGAGAATTACATCAGAAGCATCCAAGTTGCATTAGATAATGCCTATAGGCATCTGATTTGTAAAGGTATTGTGACGAAATGTTAATAGTCCGGCACTTGTCCGGCGCTTTCGTCAACCGGCTGGAGCGCAGGCCGGTTCCTGATGAGTTTCACGACTTTGATTGCCTGGTTCTGGACCTGCAGGATTTCGCTGATGCAATCGCCGATTTTCACGCTGACATGCGCTTCCGGGATATCGCGCAATTCTTCAAGCAGCAAGCCGTTCAGCGTTTTCGGACCATCCAGCGGCAGTGCCAGGCCGAGGGATTTGTTGATGTCCCGCAGGGTGGTGCTGCCTTCCAGCAGGCATTCGCCGTTCTCGTCCCAGGCAAACGCGTCGGCTCGCCCGGCGCCCGGCATCGAAGTGGTGAATTCGCCGATCATTTCTTCAATGATGTCTTCCAGCGTGACCAGACCCTGTACCTCGCCGTACTCATCGACGATGATGCCGAGACGCTCGTGGTTTTCCTGGAAATACTGCAGTTGCGTAAACACGTCGGTTTCTTCGGGAATGAAGTAGGCCGGCGTCAGCAACTCGCGAAAATGTTCGACCGCGAGTTCATCCCGGTTCAGCAGCGCGATTGCCTTGCGCACATGAAGAATCCCGGCTATCCGGTTGATTTCGCCTTCGTATACCGGCAACTTGTTGTGATAGCAGGTGGTGAGCTGGTGCTTGATGTCTTCCACCGGCACCGAAAGGTCGAGCGCTTCTATCTGCGAGCGCGGCGTCATCACGTCTTCGACCGAGATCTTTTCCAGGTCGAACAGATTCAGCAGGATGCTTTTATGCTTGCTCGGAATGAAATTCCCGGCCTCCAGCACGATGGAGCGCAGTTCTTCCTGGGACATCCGATGGTCGCGCACCGTTCCGCCCGCCTTGATCCGGAGCAGCTTCAGCAGGCGCGACACGAACAGGTTGACGAACCAGATCATCGGGCGGGCCAGCGTCATCAACGGTTTCAGCACGAAACCGGCCGGCAGCGCGATGCGTTCCGGGTAAGTGGCCCCGATGATCTTCGGCGTGATTTCGGCAAAGATGATCAGCAGAAAAGCCACCGCTCCGGTCGCCGCAGTGATGACCCGCTCGTGGTTGCCGAACATCGAAATCGCGATCGATGTCACCAGGGCGGTGGCCAGCGCGTTGATGACGGTATTGGCAATCAGCACCAGCGACAGTACTTTTTCGATGCGATCGAGCAGCCAGAGCGTGATTTGGGCAAGCCGGTTGCCCCGCTTGGCAAGGTGCTTGACGCGATGCCGGTTAAGCGCCATCAGCGCCGTCTCCGAAATGGAGAAGAACGCCGAACAGAGAATCAGTATGGAGAGTGCGAGGAGCTGCACCCATATGGGGACGGTATCCAAAGGGCCACCGTGATGAAGAAGGCAACTGCAAGACTGGTCGGGGTGAGAGGATTCGAACCTCCGGCCTCTACGTCCCGAACGTAGCGC
>CBIHOK010000073.1:0-18027 GCA_966211575.1 uncultured Noviherbaspirillum sp. | reverse complement strand
CTACTCGCCCTCGCGCGCCAGACGGCGCCATTGCCCCGCCGTCATCCCCATCCTGTCGGCGAACACACGCCGGAATGCCGCCACGGATTGATACCCGACCGACTCGGCCACGGCCTCGGTGGTCATCCCCGGCTTCTTCAGCTCGTTGGCAGCCAGGCTCATCCGGATATCGGTCAACAGTTCGATGGCCGAGCGCCCCAGCTTGTCCTGAAAGTGCCGCATGAAAGTGGCGCGAGACATGCTGCACAAGTCGGCCAGTTCGGGCAGGCTCCAGGGCCGCGCCGGATCGGCGAACATGGCTGAAATGGCCGGGGCCAGTCGCGGATGGCCGGCCAGCGCCAACAAGCCTGCCGGGGCTTGCTCGGATTCGCTTGCAGCGCGCAGTGCCAGTGTGAACAGCGCCGAGGAAAGCGCATTGAGGATGGCGTATCCGCCCGGTTTGTCGCCGCTGGACTCCATGCGCATCAGTCCCACGAGACTGGCCAGGTGGTTCGAAGCAGACCCGGCGCCCTCCTCGCCCTGGCCGTCCATGGCCCGCACCACCAGATTCGTGGGCAGGTAATTGCGAATCAGCCGATCATGGGGCGGTCCGATGGAAAATCGCCCGCACAACATGTCCAGGCGCTCGCCCTGGCCATCATTCTCCCTCAGCATCCATCCTGCAGAACCTCGACGAGTGTGGGTAAGTCCCGGCGGCTGTCCGCTGCCGTCGTGCAGCACGTGCGCCGACCCGTGAGGCAACAGCACGATATCGCCGCCCACCAGCTCCCTGGCCGTCTCCGTCCCCGGGTCCTCGAGAAGGGCCCGGCCCTTGAGCACGACGTGGTAAGGAATCTCGTGCGCCGCGGACTGGGGCCACGCCACACGCCATGGCGCACCGTAGACGCAGCGGACCTCCAGCTGGCCGGTGATGGTGATCATTTGCAGGAGATGGCTGAGCCAGTCGACTTGGGACATAGAAACTCGGGGGCTTGAAATGTTCGAGCATCTTATCGAGGTTGCGCCTCGGCTGCACGCAGCACATGGCCCCGGCGCCCGCCGGAAAGCGGACAACCCCAATTCGGTCGAACTCTGTCTCTCTCGGGGTTTCTAAACGGATTCCCATGCAGCGGCGTCGGTGCCGCTGCAGCCAACGTGCATCGTTTCTCGATGCCAACGACAGGAGCATTCCATGCGACAAACCACCCCGAACCGAACCCGCAACCAGAGCGCCGAGCGTTACGTCGGGCAACACAAGAAGTCCGGCGACCAGCATCTGCTGCCGGAGGATGACCAGGAGCAGGCGGCGCATCAGCCGCATCGCTTGAACCGGGATGACATGCAGAAAATTCTGGATACCGATGAGGATCAGTCTGAGACCTGATTGGGAGGGTCTTGGAACGGCTGGCTTTGCCAGGCCGGTCGTGGAATTGTGGAGAGGCGGTAGCGTGTTTTTAAAAAGGTAGTGGTTGCGCGAGCGCACTACCCTGTCCCGCGAGGAGCGGAGATCGGTTTCCCTTTCTTTTATGCTTGCCTCCGGCCGGCCGCGGCTGCGCGCAAAATGCGGATCAGCTCTTCCGCCGGCGCGCTGCGGCTGCCCTCGCTGCGCAACAGCAAGCCCACCGGTTCCTCGCTGCCCTCGGTGGCGACCGGGAGCCGGACCAGCGTGCCGCCCTGCAGATCGTCGCGCACCGCGCCCAGCGGCGTGAACCATACCGAATTCGACTGCGCGCACAGGCGGCGCGCGACCGATACCGACAGCGTTTCGGTGCAGTTCGGCGGCACTTTCAAACCGTGAGACTGCAGGAAACTCTCGGTGCTGTGGCGCGGGATCGTGCCCCGGCTCGATACGATGGCCGGAAATTCCGCGACCCGCTGCAGCGATGCCTTGCCGGTAGCGGCCAGCGGATGCCCCGGCCGCACTGCCAGAACCAGCGGGTCCATGTAAAGCAACTCGAAGGCGAGTCCGATCATCATTTGCGGATCGGCCATTCTCCCCAGCACGAAATCCACCTCGCCGCTCTTGAGCATCTGCAACAGCGGCGCATTGGCCGCCGTCTGCACGGTGACCTTCGCATTCGGATACAGCGTGCGGAATTGCCGCAGCGCCGGCGGCAACAGGTCCGGCGCCACCGTCGGCAGTGCGCCGACGAATACCGTCTCCGCCTGCGCGGCCTGCTGCGCGCCGACCGCGCCGCGCGCGGCGTCGAGCGCGTCCAGCACCGGGATCGCATGCGCCAGGAAGGTTTCGCCGTCGCGCGTCAGGCGCGCGCCCTGGCGGTCGCGTTCCAGCAACCGGGCGCCGACGATCTCTTCCAGTTCCGATAAAGTTTTCGAAACCGCCGGCTGGGTCAGCTTCAGGCGCGCGGCAGCCCGCCCCAGGTTGCGCTCCTGCGCGACCGTCACGAAACAGTCGAGATGGCGCAGCCGGATGCGGCTTTTGAACAAGTCCTTATCCATAACAAGAGGTTATCAATATTCAGCATCGAATTCAATTTACATGAATATTTTTCAGTATTAGAGTGCATTCACCGCACCACCGGAACCTACCCAGGAGATCCCCATGCAAGGCGACAAACCGTTTGAATACCTGCAACGCGACCGCGGCATCCACCCGCCCGCGTATGCGCCCGATTACAAGACCAGCGTGCTGCGCTCGCCGAAGAATGCGCTGATCTCGCTGCAGAATTCGCTGTCGGAAATCACCGGCCCGGCATTCCGCGCCGACGAGCTCGGCCCGCTCGACAACGATCTGATCATGAATTACGCGAAGGACGGCCTGCCGATCGGCGAACGCATCATCGTGCACGGTTTCGTGCGCGACGAATTCGGCCGCCCGGTGCGCAACGCGCTGGTGGAAGTGTGGCAGGCCAACGCCGGCGGCCGTTACCGCCACAAGAAGGACCAGTACCTCGCGCCGATCGACCCCAACTTCGGCGGCTGCGGCCGCATGCTGACCGACGACAACGGCTACTACTTCTACCGCACCATCAAGCCCGGTCCGTACCCGTGGCGCAACCGGGTAAACGACTGGCGGCCGGCCCATATCCATTACGCGATTTCCGGCGACGGCTGGGCGCAACGGCTGATCACGCAACTGTATTTCGAAGGCGATCCGCTGATCGCGACCTGCCCGATCCTGCGCTCGATTCCCGACGAGGAAGCGGTGCGCGGCCTGATCGCGGTACTCGACCGCAGCGCGGCGGTGCAGCTCGACAGCCTCGCCTACCGCTTCGACATCGTGCTGCGCGGTGCCCGCGCGACACTCTTCGAAAACAACCTGCAGGGAGCGAAATGATGCTGAACCAGCTCAACCAATTGAGGGAAACCGCGTCCCAGACTGCCGGCCCCTACGTCCACATCGGGCTGGCGCCGCAAGCGGCCGGCTTCGACATCTTCGAAAAGAATTTCAGCAACGTGCTGGTCGGCCCCAAGACCAAGGGCGAGCGCATCCGCATCGAAGGGCGCGTGTTCGACGGCTCCGGCACGCCGCTGCTCGACGTGCTGCTGTAAATCTGGCAGGCCAATGCGGCCGGCCGCTACAACCATCCGGCAGATCGCCAGGAAAAGGAGCTCGACCCCGACTTCCGCGGCTGGGGCCGCGGCTGCTCGAATTTCGAGAACGGCACCTACACCTTCGACACGATCAAACCGGGTCCGGTGATGGGTCGCAACGGCCGCGTGATGGCGCCGCACGTCAATTTCTGGATCGTCGCGCGCGGCATCAACGTCGGGCTCAATACCCGCATGTACTTCTCCGACGAAGCCGAAGCCAATGCGAAAGACCCGGTGCTGAACCTGATCGAATGGGAAGTGCGCCGCAAGACGCTGATCGCCGAGCGCAGCGAGCAAGACGGGCAGGTGGTGTACCGCTTCGACGTCCGCATCCAGGGCGACAACGAGACGGTGTTCTTCGATATCTGAACGCTGCGATCCCGCAAGAGACACCAAGGGGAGCTTCGGCTCCCCTTTTCTTTTTTCGGAGCCGCCGTCCGGTGCCCTTTCCGGCGCGTTAAGCGAGTTTTAAGTCGGCGCCCCTATCCTGCGTGAAAGGGATGCAAATCCCCTGCTGTTGAGGTATCGCGGCCGTGCGTCGGGCCGGTTCCGGGCGACGCGGCGGCCGCCTGCATTTACGGAGGATGGAAACATGTTGAAAAAGCTTGCCACCGGCCTGCTGCTGTCCGTTGCGATCGCCGCCAGCGGCGCCGCCAATGCCGCCCAGGATCCGACTTTGCACCAGGTCTACCAGGCCGCAAATGCCGGCCGCCTGAACGACGCGCAACAGATGATGGACCAGGTATTGCGCGACCATCCGAACAGCGCGAAGGCGCATTACGTTGAGGCCGAGCTGCTGGCACGGCAGGGCCGCGAAGGCGGCGCCGCCGCCGAGCTGCGCAAGGCCGAGCAGCTCCAACCCGGGCTGCCGTTCGCAAAACCCGAATCGGTACAGGCGCTGCGCAGCCGGATCGCCGGCACTCGCGGCGCGGTGGTTCCCGCCGGTTACGCAGTCCAGCGCTCGCACGGCACGCCGTGGGGTGCGATTTTGCTCGGCCTCGGACTGGTAGCCGCGATCGTCTTCGCGTTTCGCGCCTATGCGCGGCGCAACCGGGCCGTGCCCTACCCCGGCGGCGCAAACCGCTACGGCAGCTACGGATCCGGCTACCCGAACCAACCCTACCCGCAAGCCTACGGTGGCATGGGCGCCCCGATGGGCATGGCCGGCGGCGGCCTCGGCTCCGGCATCATGGGCGGACTGGCAACCGGCGCGGCAGTCGGCGCCGGCATGGTCGCGGGCGAAGCGCTGGTCCATCACTTCATCGACGACAGGCGGCCGGACTTCGGCTCGGTAGCGCCGGTCGACAATACCTGGGAAGCGCAGCCCGACACGATGGGCGGCAACGATTTCGGGATCGCCGACAACGGCTCCTGGGATGACGGCGGCGGCGACTGGGGAATGGGCGACGACTGGTCGTAATATCGTGCAGCGGGAAAGACTGGCGCGGGAAGCGCGCAATCCGAAACTGGGCGCGGTCGATATTGCCGACGGGTGCATCACAACTTGACCGCGACTCCCTTGCGACTCCATTGGGGACACCCGCCGTCCGTCGAGTATTTTGTGCTAGACTTAGTTGCATAAAATACAACACATTTATTGGCCAACCCAATAGAACCTTCCTGCCTTGCCCCGTCCACATCACGCCCACAAACATCATGCCCGCCAGCACTATGCGGCACATCAACAGCCCAGCCCCATAACGGCAGCATTCATCGCGCAACACGTTGCCGTCGCCCAAACCGTCAGCGCACAAACCGGTGTTCCTGCAAGCGTGATTCTTGCGCAATCGGCTCTTGAAAGCGGATGGGGATTGCATGTCGTCGATAACGCCTATTTCGGCGTCAAGGGACACGCCCCAAATGGTGCAACGACATCTTTCGTTACGCACGAGGTCATCAAAGGGGTAGCGCACAAAGTTACCGACTCCTTTCGCAGCTACACGTCATACACTGACGCTGCACAGGACTATGCCCGCATGCTCGTGCGCCGATATCCGTCGGCCCTCGCGCACAGGAACGATAGTTTGAAGTTCGTCACGTATTTAACCGGCTACGCAACCGACCCGTTCTATGCATACAAGCTTCAATCAATAATCCGACACCACAAACTTCAGCAGTACGACAAGCCATGAAAAGAACTTTGCTTGGATTGTTGTGCGCAATCGGACTGGCGACGGCTTACGCTCATAGCGGCACTGCAATCACCGATGACGATGCTGCCGCAGTTCGTGCCGCTGCCATTACCACCGAATACCGGCTCACGAGCATAAGGACCGAATGCCTTTACTTCGATACGATCGACAAGAAAAGCAATTATCTGGTCAGGGTTCGGGAAAAGCACTCGAAGGAATGCGGCGGCGATATGGAAACCTCGAATACGGTGTTCTTCATGAAGTTGCGCAAGCGCGACGGCCATGCGACCACCACAGCCTATAACGACAGTGGAAAGTTCCAAGAATTGCGGCCCATCGTGACTAAAAACTCTCATCATTAGAGCCTGTTTAGTGTTTATTTGGCAGGTGCGTTCGAGTGAGCTCACAAAATCGAGGGCGGGTCTTTCATCATCACATCCCCTAGTCCTGCGCAATCTCCCGTTCGACGTCATGCCCGCTGCGCCGCAACAGCCATAACGCGACGCGCTGCAGCAGCACCAGCACGACCGTCATGCCCAGCGCCAGTCCGAACAGTCCGAGGCTGCTGATGCTGCCGGCGCGCAATCCGAAACTGAGCGCGGTCGATATCGCCGGCGGATGCATCACATCCAGCACGATCATCACCGTGATCGCGCACACCATCGCAACGCCGGCCGACAGGTAGCCGGGTCCGAGCAGCGCATAGGCGGCCGCGCCGATGAGGGCGGCACTGAGTTGCGCCAGCAGCAGCGTGCGCACCTGGTTGACCGCGTGTGCGGGATCGAGATAGATCAGGAAGGCACTCGAGGCAAGCGAGGCAAACAGCAGCCGTTGCCGTGCCAGCGATTCCACCAGTCCCAGCACCAGCAGCACGGTCACGGTGGGCACCAGCGCCAGCAGCAGCTCGGTGCGCAAGCTAAGGCGCCGGCGGCGGGGTAATACCTTCATCCCGGCACTCCGCTGTCGGGCAGGTGGTCGTTTGCGGCCTCCTCGCGGCGCCGGGTCTCCACTTCGGTTCTGCGCTCTTCCTTCAATTCCTTGCTCAGGAAGAAATTCAGCGCGGTCCGGATCACCGCGATCGCGGCCAGCTTGCCGATCATGTCCCAGGACGGTGCAACCGAGGTGGAGAGGATGTCGGCGGCGAGCTGCAGTTCCAGCGCCAAGGTCAGGTAGCGGGCAAACGCCAGCCGCACAGGAGTGAACGAGCGGCCGCGCTCGCTCAGCGCATGGCGTATCAGGCCGAGGATCACAATCACGATGCCGACTGCGATCACCAGTGCCCCCAGGCTCTCGACGAACAGTCTCAGCCATTCGACGCCGTAACGGACTTGTGCTTCGACCTGTTCGAACAAGGTTTTTTCCCTTTCCTGTTGTTTGGATCACTCTGAGGAGTGATTTCGGAAAAGGGAAAAAGTGCCGGAGGGGATGGGAGATGCAGGAGGGAAAGTCTGGCGATCAGGGGGTAGCGCCTGAGGCGGCGCCTTCTCCCCCGCTCCTGTTCCCGGCCGGCAGGAGAGGGAGCCCGGAATTGCGGAAGACTTCACTTGACGTACTCTCCCCTCTTCCACCCAGGTGGGAGAGGGGCCGGGGGAGAGGGTGCCCGCATCCGCGACACCTCCCCATCGCCCAATCACTACTTCGGATCGAACCCGGTTTCCTTGTAAATCGCATCGATCAGATCACGCCCGACGCGCGATGCCATCTGGTTGTGCACCGGCACCATCGCCTTCTTCCATTCCGTGACTTCGTCGGGGGTCAGCGTGTGCAGCGTGGTCTTGCCGGTCGCCTTGATCTTCTTGATCATGTCTTCGGTTTCCTGCTTCGCCAGCTTGTTGTTGAACACGGTCGCATCCTTTATCGCGCTGCGCACGATGGCCTGCTGCTCGGGTTTCAGCCCGTCCCAGAACTTCTTGTTCATGATCACCGCGTAGCCGAGGTAGCTGTGATTCGACAGCGTGATGTCCTTCTGTACTTCGTAGATCTTCTGCGTGTACAGGTTGCTCAGCGTCGGATAGTCGGCGCCATCGACCACGCCGGTCTGCAGCGCCTGGTACACCTCGGAGAACGCGAGCACCTGCGGGTTGGCGCCGAGCGCGCGGATCTCGGCTTCCGATACCTTGGACGACTGGATCCGCATCTTCAGGCCCTTGAAGTCGGCCACGTGCAACAGCGGCTTGTTGGCCGTCATCACGTAGAAGCCGTTGTTCCAGAATGCCAGGCCGGTCAGGCCCTTGGGCTCCAGCTTCTTCAGCAGGCCCTGCCCGATCGGGCCGTTCATCACGCGCTCGGCCTTGGCTTCGTCGTCGAACATGAACGGCAGATTGAAGACGTCGAACGCCTTCACGCCGAGCGGCCCGAACTTGCCCAGCGACGGCGCCAGCATCTGCACCGCGCCCAGCTGCAGCGCTTCCATTTCTTCCTTGTCCTTGTACAGCACGCTGTTCGGATAGACCTCGACCTTCATCGTGCCGTGCGAGCGTTCCTCGACCAGCTTCTTGAAGTAGTCGACCGCCTGGCCCTTCGGCGTGTCCGGCGCCACCACGTGGCTGAACTTGATCACGATCGGGTTCTGGGCGAACGCGGCGCCGGCCATTGCCAGCGACAGCGAAAACGAAAGCGCCGAGGCGGCGAGCCATTTCATCGGTTTCAGCATTGTCTACTCCTTTATGTATTGGGTGAATTCAGCGAATGGACGACGGATGCCGCGCCAGCGGCACCACGCGCACGCGCATGTAGGGGAACAGCGGCAGGCCGGAAAGCATCTCGTGCAGCGCGTCGTTCGACTCCGCGTCGAACACGCTGTAGTTCGCATATTCGCCGGCGATGCGCCACAGGTGCAGCCATTTGCCGCTGCGCTGAAGCTCCTGCGAATACGCCTTTTCGCGCGCCTTGATCTCGGCCGCCGTTTCGGCCGGCATATCGGCCGGCAGTTCGACGATCATGTGAACATGAAACAGCATTTCTCTTCTCCTGTTCCGGGTCAGCTGCGCCGGTAATGCGCGAGCTTGTCCATATCGAGCTGCACGCCGAAGCCGGGGCCGGACGGAATGCGGATCGAGAAATCGGCATATTCGATGCCGGGCACGGTGATGTCGTCGACCAGCAGGCGCGGACCGAACAGTTCGCAGCCGAGCGTGATGCCGGGAATGGTGGCGAACACGTGTGCCGACGCGGCAGTGCCGACCGAGGTTTCGAGCATGCAGCCGCCGTAGCAGGCCAGCCCGGCCGCCTCGGCCACCGCGGCTGCGCGCTTCGTGTTGTGCAAGCCGCCGGCCTTGGTCACCTTCAGCGCGATCGCGTGCGCCGCATGGCGCCGGCCGTGTTCGTACACGTCGCGCGGCGAGCAGGCGCCTTCGTCGGCCATGATGATCGGCCCCGGCTGCGCGCACAGGCGCGCCATCCCATCCAGGTTCCAGCGCGCCAGCGGCTGCTCGACCAGCGCGACACCGGCGTCGCCCAGCTGCGGCACGTAGCGGCGTGCGGTGACCTCGTCCCAGCCCTGGTTGATGTCGACCTGCACGCTGGCGCGGCCGGCCACCGCCTTCGCGATCGCGGCCACGCGCGCCACGTCGTGCTGCGGGTCCTGCGCGCCGATCTTGATCTTGAAGATGCAGTGGCGGCGCTCGGCCAGCATGCGCTCGGCCTCCTCGATATCCTTGTCCGGATTGCCGGTCGCCAGCGTCCAGGCCAGCGGCAGGCTGTCGTGCACCTTGCCGCCCAGGAGTTCGTAGGCGGGAATTTCCAGCGTGCGCGCCACCGCGTCGACCAGCGCCATTTCCAGCGCCGCCTTCGCGAACCAGTTGCCCTTGCAGACCTTCTCGAACAGCACCAGCAGCCGCTCGACATCCTGGGCCGGCTGGCCGACGACGGCCGGCCCCAGGTAGTGCTCGATGATGTGGCGGATGCTCTCCGGCGTTTCCTCGGCCCAGGACGGACCGCCGATGGTGGCCGCCTCGCCGATGCCGACGATGCCGTTTTCGAGACGCAGCTGCACGATCACATAGCTCTGCTGCGAAATGGACCCGAACGCCAGCTTGTGCGCGCGGATCGTCGGAATGTCGACGATGCAGGCCTCGACGGCTGCGATCTTCATGAATCTGCTCCTTGCCTGACTTGCGTTGCATCCTCGGCAGCCCAGTGCTGCCCGATTGATTGCCTGCAAGCTTAGCGGTGACCGCATCATCGATCCAATGGTATATTTTTCTGATTATGATCGATAGAAACGATGAATTTACCGAACTGCGATGCTCGAACTGCGCCATCTCCGCTATTTCCTGACGGTCGCCGAACTGCAGCACGTCACCCGTGCGGCGGAGGCGCTGCATGTCACGCAATCGACGCTGTCGCACCAGATCCGCCAGCTCGAAGAACAGCTCGGCACCGAACTGTTCGACCGCGTCGGCCGCGGCGTGCAGCTGACGCAGGCAGGCCGGCTGTTCCGCAGCTTCGCGCAGCGTGCACTCGATGAAGTCGACGCCGGCCGGACCGCGCTCGACGAACTCGGCCAGCTGTTGCGCGGGACGCTGCGCATCGGCGTCATCCATACCTACAACAGCACGCTGGTGCCGCCGGTCGCGTCGCGCTTCGCGGCCGAGCACCCGGCGGTGCGCGTGCTGATCGAAGACTTGCCGGCATCGACCATCGAGCGCGAGGTCGCCGCCGGCGAGCTGGACTTCGGGATAGCGTTCGCGCCGGCCGCAATTCCCGGCCTGCTTGCCGAACCGCTGTTCCGCGACGAACTGGTGCTGATCGTCCGGCACGACCATCCGCTGGCACGGCACAAGACGATCCCCGCTTCGTCGCTGGCGAAACTGCCGCTGGCGCTGCAGACGCCGCGCTTTTCGACCCGGCACCTGATCGACCAGGCATTCGGACGCTGGATCGGCGAAGGCGCGCACCTCGAAATGAGTTCGATCGAAGCCTTGCTCAACACGGTACGGCTGGGCGAGATCGGCACCATCGTGTCGGAGCGTGCATTCGACGAGGATCCGGAACTGGTCAAGATCAGAATAGCCCGCCCGAGCGTGGCGCGGCAGGCGGCGCTATTGTGGAGCGAGCAACGCTACCGCACCGCTGCCGCGCGCCGCTTCACGCAAATGTTCGCCGCCCATTGCAACCCGGCGGGAAATGGCCGGAAAAAGCAAGCTTCATCATGACCAGAACGGCAACACTTGCGCAGAAATTGCCACAAACACAGACCTCATGCATAGGCACCATTTCCTTGCAAATAGCCAAACCCTGGAGCTTGCGGATGGCGCTCTTGCGCCATTTCTTTCTGCTTTGGTAGAATTTATGCCGGCGCTACCCTACTCAAAGCAATTTATTCTGCTTTAATAGAATTTAAATTGCGAAGACACGCTTTTGCTCCTATCATTCTATTTCAATAGAATGAATTCGATGAGATCCGTACGCCCGACACCCTTCCCTGACGATCCTTTCGTCGATTCCATGGCCGTGCTTGGCCAGGCGATTCGCGCTGCCCGGACGCAGGCGGGGCTACCAATGACCAATGCAGCGATGGCTGCCGGGGTCTCGCTGCAAACCCTGGTCGACGTAGAGGCCGGCAAGCCAACGGTAGGCGTCGGCAAGCTCCTTCAGATAGCCGACGCGCTCGGAGTAAGTCTCTTCGTGGCGCCGGCGGCACAGCGGGAAGATATCCGGAGCCAGCTCCGCAAGACTTTCAAGGCAGCGCCATGAACCTCGCGGTATGGATCCATCGCGACCGGGTGGGCACACTGTCATATGACGGCGCCAGCAGTCGCTTTGCTTTCTCCTACGACCCGGAATGGATGGCCTCGACCGGCGCCTTTCCTCTCGCGCCCACGCTGCCTTTCGCCTCCTCCGGGAACCGGACGCCCGATCAGCACAGCGGCATCGTCCGCCAGTTCTTCCAGAATCTGTTGCCGGAAGGACAAGCCCTGGACGATGCCGCACAAACGCACAAGGTCTCGAAGAACAGCATCATCGGCCTGTTGCGGGTGCTCGGCGGCGAGACCGCCGGCGCCCTGATGTTCTCCCTGGATGACGAGGATCCGCATCGGAGCGCCCGTCCGGCTCGCCCCTTGTCTGCTCACGAGCTCTCGCTTCGCATTCGCGAGCGGCCTGAAATGCCCTTTTCCGTGTGGGACGGGAAGGTGCGTCTCTCCATCGCCGGCTATCAGGACAAGCTGGCCGTGTTCGAAGAGGACGGCCAATGGTTCCTGGTTGAAGATCCCCGGATGGCATCCACGCTGATCGCCAAGCCCGAGCCTGTCGCCCGCTTCATGGCAGGGATGACAAGCAACGAATTCATGTGCATGCGACTCGCGGCGGCTGTGCGTCTGCCGGTTGCCAAAACGCATCTCAAGCACGTGCCCGAACCTGTCCTGGTCGTCGAGCGCTTTGACCGGGAAGTGATACGGCAACCGGATAGCGTGACGACCGTACGCCGGATCCACTGCATCGACGGCTGCCAGGCGCTGGGCCTGCCTGTCGACTTCAAGTACGAGCGCCCATACGGCGACGCGCCGGACGTCCAGGACGTACGCGATGGCGCATCGATCAAGCACTTCTTCGCCCGGTTGAACGACAAGACTTTCACGCCGGTGCCGGCCGCCGCCCGCCTGCATTTCCTGCGTTGGACGATATTCCAGGTGCTGATCGGCAACACCGACGCGCACGCAAAGAACCTCAGCTTTTTCTGCCATTCCGCCGGCCTGACGGTTGCGCCGGCCTACGACCTCGTCTGCGCCCTGGTCTACGCCGCAGACAAGGTGCAAGACCGGCTCGCAATGGCCATCGGCGATAATTTTGATCCCGTCAGAATAAGTGCCTACGACTGGGCGCAGTTGGCGCACGAAAATGACTTGCCGTCCCGCCTGGTAGCCCAGGAAATCACCAGGCTGGCGAAATCCAGCCTGAATGTTCTCCCGAAGCTTTCGGCCGATCTCGAGCGGGAGGGGGCCGATCCGGCGATGCTCAAGCGCGTGCACGACGTCATTGAACGCCAGGCAGCGGAAGCCTTGCGCGTAGCCCCGATGATTCAAAAGGTCGACTCCGCTTTGTTTTGAAGACCTGCTTTTCCCCGATTCTTCGCCCCGATTCTTCACCTTGATTCTGTTGCCCGGCCGTGTGGTGCCTCGCCACGATAGTGCCGGCCCCAGCGCAGCCAGCACGAACCGGACTCCTTCGCTGAGATTGCCGCCGCCGAGCGGACATACCCGTCAAACGAGCGCAGGCCGCCATGGCGTTCCAGACCTTCCGCCCATAAATTTGCGCATGGTGAAAAGCTCGTGCATAATGCGAAGCAAGTTATATGTCTTATATAAGACTTGATTTTCGAAAACCTTCGCGACAACCAGGGGAACAGCGCATGAGCAGCGAACCGACCATCATCTACACGCTAACCGACGAGGCGCCCCTGCTGGCGACCCACGCCTTCCTGCCGATCATCAGCACCTTCACCAAGCCGGCCGGCATCCGCGTCGAACAGAGCGACATCTCGGTCGCCGCGCGCATTCTGGGCAACTTCTCCGATTACCTGACGCCGGAGCAGCGCGTGCCCGACACGCTCAGCGAACTGGGCAAGAAGACCCTCGAGCCGGACGCCAACATCATCAAGCTGCCCAACATCAGCGCCTCGGTGACCCAGTTGCTGGCCGCGATCAAGGAATTGCAGGCCAAGGGTTACAAGATCCCCGACTACCCGGCGGATCCGAAAACCGACGAGGAAAAGGCGATCAAGGCGCGCTACGGCAAGTGCATCGGCTCCGCCGTCAACCCGGTGCTGCGCGAAGGCAATTCCGATCGCCGCGCGCCGCGCGCCGTGAAGGAATACGCACGCAAGAACCCGCATTCGATGGGTGAATGGTCGCAGGCATCGCGCACCCACGTATCGCACATGACGCACGGCGACTTCTACCACGGCGAAAAGTCGATGACGCTGGACCGTGCGCGCGACGTCAAGATGGAGCTGATCACCAAGAGCGGCAAGACCATCGTCCTGAAGCCAAAGGTGTCGCTGCAGGAAGGCGAGATCATCGATTCGATGTTCATGAGCCGCAAGGCGCTGCTCGACTTCTACGAGAAGCAGATCGAAGACGCGCACAAGACCGGCGTGATGTTCTCGCTGCACGTCAAGGCCACGATGATGAAGGTGTCGCACCCGATCGTGTTCGGCCATTGCGTGCGCATGTTCTACAAGGAAGCGTTCGAAAAGCACGGCGCGCTGTTCGACAGCCTGGGCGTGAACGTCAACAACGGCATGGCCGATCTCCACAGCAAGATCGCCAAGCTGCCCGAGTCGCAGCGCGAAGAGATCATCCGCGATCTGCACGCCTGCCAGGAGCATCGTCCGGAACTGGCCATGGTCGACTCGGCCAAGGGCATCACCAACTTCCATTCGCCGAACGACGTGATCGTCGACGCCTCGATGCCGGCAATGATCCGCGCCGGCGGCAAGATGTACGGCGCCGACGGCCGCCTGAAGGAAGTCAAGGCGGTGATCCCCGAGAGCACCTTCGCCCGCATCTACCAGGAGATCATCAACTTCTGTAAATGGCATGGCGCCTTCGATCCGCGCACGATGGGCACCGTGCCCAACGTGGGCCTGATGGCGCAGCAGGCCGAGGAATACGGTTCGCACGACAAGACCTTCGAAATCTCTGAAGACGGCGTGGCCAACATCACCGACCTCGCCACCGGCGAAGTGCTGCTGACGCAGAATGTCGAGCAGGGCGACCTCTGGCGCATGTGCCAAGTGAAGGACGCGCCTATCCGCGACTGGGTCAAGCTCGCCGTCACCCGCGCCCGCAACTCCGGCATGCCGGCCGTGTTCTGGCTCGACCCCTACCGTCCGCACGAGAACGAGCTGATCAAGAAGGTCAAGACCTACCTGAAGGATCACGATACGAGCGGACTGGATATCCAGATCATGTCGCAGGTGCGCGCGATGCGCTATACGCTGGAACGCGTGAGCCGCGGACTCGACACGATTTCGGTCACCGGCAACATCCTGCGCGACTACCTGACCGACCTGTTCCCGATCCTGGAACTGGGCACCAGCGCGAAGATGCTGTCCATCGTCCCGCTGATGGCCGGCGGCGGCATGTACGAAACCGGCGCCGGCGGCTCGGCACCGAAGCACGTGCAGCAGCTGACCGAAGAGAACCACCTGCGCTGGGATTCGCTGGGCGAATTCCTCGCGCTGGCGGTGAGCTTGGAAGACCTCGGCATCAAGACCGGCAACGCGAAAGCCAAGATCCTGGCCAAGACGCTCGACGCCGCCACCGGCAAGCTGCTGGACAACCGCAAGTCGCCCTCGCCCAAGACCGGCGAACTCGACAACCGCGGCAGCCAGTTCTACCTGGCCCTCTACTGGGCGCAGGAGCTGGCGGCGCAGAAGGACGACGCCGAACTCGCCGCCGCCTTCGCACCGCTGGCAAAGACGCTCGCCGACAATGAGCAGAAGATCGTTGCCGAACTGCTGGAAGTGCAGGGCAAGCCGGTGGACATCGGCGGCTACTACAAGCCCGACGATGCCAAGGTGAAGGCCGTGATGCGTCCGAGCGCCACGTTCAACGCGGCGCTGAACGCCTGATACCGGCGGCGCATGGCCGCAGCCCCGGTATCGCGAAACACACGATACCGGGGTTGGAATGACAAAGACGGCCACCGTCCGGAACGGATCATCCTCGTGCCCGGGCATTCAATTCGTAGGTTGGGGTGACGAAGGAACCCCAACCTCCCCCCTCCCCCATCGTGCCGGCGCTCCATGCATCAAGCCAGCACCGTTTGCATCCGCCTCCCGGAATCTGCTAGCCTGCCCATTTCCAAAAGAACAAACTCAGGCAGATGCGCTACAGGCGAGCCAGGGTCGCTGGCGGCACTTATTTCTTCACGGTCAATCTGGCGGACCGATCAAGCACCTTGCTGGTGGATGCGATCGATATCCTGCGGGACGCCGTGCGGCTGGTCCGGCAACGGCATCCCTTCCATATCGACGCCATCGTCATCCTGCCCGACCACTTGCACACGATATGGACCTTACCGCCGGGCGATGCGGATTTCGCAAAGCGCTGGGCATTGATCAAGGCCGGCTTCTCGCGCAATCTGCCCTGCATTGAAACGCGTTCCGACAGCAGGAAGAAAAAAGGCGAGCGCGGTATCTGGCAGCGGCGTTATTGGGAACACCTGATTCGCAACGACGACGACTATGCGCGGCACGTTGACTACATTCATGGCAACCCGGTCAAGCACGGCCATGCCTCGCATCCGCTTGCATGGCCATATTCGAGCATTCACCGATATGTCAGGGACGGTATTCTTCCACCGGATTTGAGCGGGCCCTTGACGACGGAAGAATGGATGTTTGGAGAGGCGTGAGGCAAAGGCACGTTGGGGTTCCTGCGTCACCCCAACCTACAAGCGGTCACCAGTAGGTTGGGGTGACGCAGGAACCCCAACCTCCTTCCTGACCGTTCCGAAGCATCGCAAGCACGGCAATCACGCTTCCTGCCTGAGCGAAGCCATGTCGATGACGAACCGGTATTTCACGTCGCTCTTGAGCATGCGTTCATAGGCCGTGTTGATGTCCTGGATGCGGATCATCTCGACGTCGGATACGATGCCGCGCTCGCCGCAGAAATCCAGCATCTCCTGCGTCTCGGCAATACCGCCGATGAGAGAGCCCGCCAACCGGCGCCGTTTGAATATGAGGTTGAACACCTGCGGCGAAGGATGCGGGGAGGCCGGGGCGCCGACCAGCGTCATGGTGCCGTCGCGCTTGAGCAGTTCCAGAAAAGGATCGAGCGGATGCGGAGCAGCCACGGTGTTCAGGATGAAGTCCAAGGAATTGCGATGGGCCCGTATTTCATCTGCGTTCTTTGACACCACCACCTCATCGGCGCCGAGCCGCTTGGCATCCTCGCGCTTGTCGGGTGAGGTCGTGAAGAGCACGACGTGCGCGCCCATCGCATGCGCGAGCTTGATCCCCATGTGGCCGAGGCCGCCGAGCCCGACGATGCCCACCTTCTGCCCCGGCCCGACTTTCCATTGCCGCAACGGCGAATAGGTGGTGATGCCAGCACAGAGCAAGGGAGCGGCGCCGGCCGGGTCGAGGTTCTCCGGAACGCGCAGAACGAACTTGTCGCGCACGACGATGTTGCTGGAATAGCCGCCGTAAGTCATGCCGCCGCTGTGCATTTCTTCGCCGTTGTAGGTGCCGACGAAACCGTTTTCGCAATATTGCTCCAAGCTTTCGGCGCAGGCGTTGCAGTGCTGGCAGGAGTCCACCATGCACCCGACGCCGACCAGATCGCCCGGCTTGAAACGCATGACCTGATCACCTACCGCGGTCACGCGGCCGATTATTTCGTGACCGGGCACGACCGGATAGACGGTGTTGCCCCATTCGTTGCGCGCCGTATGCAAATCGGAGTGACAGACCCCACAGTACAAAATATCGATCTGCACATCGTCAGGACGTGGATCACGGCGCTGGAAATCGAGTTTGCCGAGAGGTTCGCGAGCGCTGGTGGCGCCATAGCCGGTTGAGGAAATCATGCTTGCATCCTTTCACTTCGAATTAGCGAGGTCGAGTCCCAGGGATGGAAATCGCCTGGCACTCATGTTTGAAAACATAGTCATCGTAATCAATTAAGAACGTTTCCGTTGGAAGCGGCCGCCATTGCCGAAGGTGAACGATGCCGGCGCCGGTTAGCAGTCCGAACCCGTCGGCTAGCCTTCCTCCCGGATATGAACTGAAGGGAACCTGCCAGGCACGCTCCCTCAACTTGAGAACAGGGCTCAGCCCCGCCGTGCCGCCTCTATCGCGGCAATATCGATCTTTTTCATGGTCATCATCGCGTCGAATGCGCGCTTGGCCGCTGCGCGATCAGGGTCGGATATCGCCGCCATGAGCACCCGCGGAATGATCTGCCACGACAATCCCCACCGGTCCTTGCACCAGCCGCATGCGCTTTCCTGGCCACCATTGCCGACGATGGCATTCCACAGGCGGTCGGTTTCCGCCTGGTCGTCGGTCGCGATTTGAAAGGAGAAGGCTTCGTTGTGCTTGAAATGCGGGCCGCCGTTCAACCCGAGGCAGGGAATCCCGGCGACCGTGAACTCGACCATCAGGACATCGCCCTGCTTGCCGTCGGGGTAGTCGCCCGGTGCACGATGGATAGCACCGACTGCGCTGTCGGGAAATGTTTCGGCATAGAAGTTCGCCGCGTCAACGGCATCGCCGTCATACCACAGACAGATCGTGTTCTTGCTGGTCATTACGTGTCTCCTGAAGAGTTGAACACCGGCGTGCACCATCGTCCAAACAATTCCAATCACCCGGATTGCGGAGCCATATTCTGCCGGACGAGGCCAA
>CBIHOK010000072.1:0-18153 GCA_966211575.1 uncultured Noviherbaspirillum sp. | reverse complement strand
TCGGCTGGCCGCCTTCCATGATGGCGACGCAGGAGTTGGTCGTACCCAAGTCAATACCGATGATCTTGCCCATGATTCTGTTCCTTTAAAAAAACTGGATTTCTGATGTGTTGTATATATGGAACAAAGTGCCGCTTTCAAGCACGTCCAACGTTTTTTCGTGATTCTATTGTGCAACCGTGACCAGTGCCGGTCGCAACAGGCGGTCGGCGATCATGTACCCCTTCTGCAGCACGTTGACGATGGTATTCGCCTCCTGTTCGGCAGGCACCATCGAAATTGCCTGGTGCTTCATCGGGTCGAGTTTCTCGCCCGGTACCGGATTGATCTCGACCAGCCGATTGCGCTCGAACGCGGAAGACAGTTGCTTCAGGGTCATTTCGACTCCTTCCTTGAGCGATTCGACCGACGGACTGTCCAGCTTGAGCGCCATTTCCAGGCTGTCCTTGACCGGAACCAGCGCCTCCGCAAAATTCTCGATCGCGAACTTGTGGGCTTTCGCTATATCGTCCTGCGCGCGGCGCCGGATGTTTTCGCCTTCCGCCTTGGCGCGCAGGAAGGCATCGTGCATTTCACTGGCGCGGGCCTCGGCGGCGGCCAGCTTTTCATCGGCCTCGCCTTCGCCCCGGGGTGGCCGGCTGCCATTCGCCGTTTCCTGTCCGGCCGGTTCAGGTGCCGGCTGCTGGCTGGCTTCCTGCATCTGCTCGTGGGTCTTCTCTTGGTCTTGCATCGCGAAAAATCTCCAACAATCAATGACTTACCGTTAATTTCCTGAACAAATGGGGCTTTCCCGCAATTTTTCAAGGGTTTTGGCACGACTTTCCGGGAGCGGCGAGCACAGCCCGCGAAAAATTCTGTTACAGAGTTTTCCGGCAACCGCCATCCCAATTCCGCGTCGCCGTACTACGATGAAATGGAATATGACTTTGTTGCGGCTTTCGCCGGGGGGAGATGCGTAATGAAACTGTCCCTGATTACAGCATTCGTGGTCAGCTATACCATGCTTGCCACCGCATGGATTTGCGAAGCCAATCTGCAATCGCTGTACTGAACGCGCTCATCGGGCCAGTCCCGTACTTGGCCTACTCGGGAGCTCCCATGGCGCGCGCTCTCTCGCGCCCCAGCTTGGCCTGTGCCTTTGCCCGTTCCGCCCCGGCCTCGTCGCGCGCGCAAGACCAGCCGCCAAGATGCTGCCCGGCGATATCCGCCAGCGCGCCTATCCAATCCGGTGCCTCGTTCAGGCACGGAATATAGTGGAAGGTCTTGCCGCCGGCCGCCAGGAACAACTGGCGCGCTTCCAGCGCGATTTCTTCCAGCGTTTCCAGGCAATCGCTGGTGAAACCCGGGCATAGCACATCGACTCGCCCGGCTCCTTCCCGCGCCAGCTTCTGCAGCGTAGGCGCGGTATAAGGCTGCAACCATTCCGCCTTGCCGAAGCGCGACTGGAAAGTCACCAGGTAGTCGTCCTCCGCCAAACCCAGGCTGCTCGCCAAGAGGCGGGCCGTCTTGTGGCATTCGCAATGGTAGGGATCGCCGAGCAGCAGGGTACGCTTCGGCACCCCGTGGAAACTCATCACCAGCTTGCCGGAGCGGCCGTTCGCGAGCCAGTGCGATTGCACCGAGCGTTTCAGCGCCTCGATATACGCATCATGATCGTGATAATGCTTGACCAGTCTCAACTCCGGTGGATTGCGCACCGTCGCGTAATGGGCGAATACCGCGTCGAAGATCGACGCGGTGGTGGTGCCTGAATACTGCGGATACGCAGGCAGCACGAGGAGGCGGTCGCAGCCATCGGCCTTCAGCCGGTCCAGGACTTCGGGCAAGCCCGGATTCCCGTAACGCATCGCAAACGCGACCCGGACATCGTATCCGCGTTCACCCAGGTAGCCGCGCAGCAGTTGCGCCTGCTTTTCGGTATGGACCCGGAGCGGCGAACCTTCGGCGCTCCAGATCGCCGCATATTTGGCCGCGGAACGCGACGCGCGCAGCGGCAGGACAAGTCCGTACAGGATAGGCAGCCATAACAGGCGCGGAATCTCGACCACCCGCGGGTCCGACAGAAACTGCTTCAAGTAGCGGCGCACCGCCGGTACGGTAGGCGCATCCGGCGTGCCGAGATTGACCAGCACGATGCCGGCACGGGTCGGCGTGCCGTGGATGTGGGGCGGTTCGGGACGGAAGCGCATCGGTGGTCGATCTCGGTCGGACCGGCCTTATGAGGCCAGCAATTCGCGCGCATGCTTGCGCGTGGTCGCGGTGATTTCCAGTCCGCCCAGCATGCGCGCGATTTCCTCCACGCGTGCCTTCGCATCCAGCCCGTCGATCTGCGACAGGGTCTTGCCGCCGACGCCGCGCTTGCTGACCTGGAAATGCTGGTTCGCCTGGCTGGCCACCTGCGGCAGATGGGTCACGCACAGCACCTGGCGATCCTGTCCCAGCCGTTTCAGCAGGCGCCCCACCACTTCCGCCACCGCGCCGCCGATGCCGCTGTCGACTTCATCGAAGATCAGGGTCGGAGTGGCAGTAGCGCTGGACGTGATGACGGAGATCGCGAGCGAGATACGGGCCAGTTCGCCGCCCGACGCGACCTTGGCCAGCGACCGCGGCTGGGTGCCGGCATGGCCGGCCACCAGGAACTCCACCTGCTCGATCCCATACGCGGCCGGTTCGCACGGATGCAGGGCCACTTCGAAGCGGCCGCCGGCCATGCTCAGTTCCTGCATCGCCGCGGTGACCGCTTCGGCCAGCGTCCGGGCCGCGCGGGCGCGCGCCTTCGACAGCTTTTGCGCGGCCGCCAGGTAGCTCGCCTTGAGCTTTTCTTCCTGAGCTCTGAGCGCCTCCACGTCGCTGGCATCGGCCAGTTGCCGCAGTTGCGCCGACAGCGCCGCGAATTCCTGCGGCAATTCTTCCGGCATCACATGGAACTTGCGCGCGGTCGAGTGGATCGCATCGAGCCGGGTTTCGACTTCGCGCAGCCGTTCGGGATCGAGCTCGACCCGCCCCAGGTAGTCGTTGAGCGAATACACCGCCTCCTGCAACTGGATGCGGGCCGGTTCCAGCGCCTCCAGCACGGGTGCCAGTGCGCTGTCGATATCAGCCAGCTTGCCCAGTTTCTGGGTCAGCGCCGACAGTTGCGACAGCATCGGATTGTCGGACTCGGAAATCACGTCGAGAGCTTCCTGTGCGCCTTCGATCAGGCTGGCGGCGTGGGCCAGGCGGCTATGCTCGGTGCTGATCTCGCTCCATTCGCCCGGCTTCACCGCCAGCTTTTCCAGTTCCCCCACCTGCCATTCGAGGCGTTCGCGCTCCAGCAGCACGTTGCGCGCGTTGCGTTCGAACTCTTCGCGCTGGCGCGCCAGCGCCTGCCACGACTTGTAGGCAGCGGCCACCGCGGCGGCGTCTTCCAGCAGGCCGGCCTGGCCGTCCAGCAACTGGCGCTGGGCATCGGCTTTCAGCAGCGACTGGTGCGCGTGCTGGCCGTGGATGTCGACCAGCATTGTTCCCACTTCCCGTAGCTGGGCAGCGGTGGCGGCGATACCGTTGATGAAGGCTTTCGAGCGGCCGGCATTGTCGACCACCCGGCGCAGCAGCGCCACGCCTTCGTCGCAATCGAATTCGTTGTCTCGCAGCCACTGCTCGACCTCGCCGACGGCGGAAAACTCGGCGGTGATGTCCGCCTTGGGCGCGCCTTCACGCACCACGCTGGCGTCGCCGCGGCCGCCCAGCGCGAGCGCCAGCGCGTCGATCAGGATCGACTTGCCGGCCCCGGTTTCCCCGGTGAATACTGTGAAACCGCGGGAAAACTCGAGTTCGATGGAATCGACGATGACGAAATCGCGGATGGAAAGTGTTCGCAGCATGATGGGTGATTGTTCGGTCCGGCTCGCGGCGGCTGCAATGCTTGCCCCGCCTCAAGCAAAATGCCTTTCTGGCATGCGGCGCTTATTTTAACTGGCCGGCAACCGACGGATACTCGTTCCAGTGCAGCTTCTCGCGCAAGGTGTCGTAGTAGCTCCAGCCCTTCGGATGCAGAAAGGTGATCGCATGCGCCGAGCGCTTGACGATGATCCTGTCGTGATGCTGCAGGCTGGCCAGCGATTGCATGTCGAAATTGACGCTGATGTCGCGCCCGCCCATGATCTCGATCTCCACGACGCTGGTGTCGGGCACCACGATCGGCCGGTTCGACAATGCGTGGGGCGCGATCGGCACCAGCCCCAGTCCCTGCAGGCTGGGATGCAGCAAGGGACCGCCGGCGGACAGCGCATAAGCGGTGGAACCGGTCGGCGTGGCAACGATCAGACCGTCGGAACGCTGGTTGTACATGAAGCGCCCGTCGACCTCCACTTTCAGTTCGGCCATGCCGGAGGTAGCGCCGCGCGACACCACCACGTCGTTGAACGCGAGCGCCTGGAAGATGGAGCGGCCGTCGCGCACCACCGAGCCTTCGAGCAGGCTGCGCTGTTCCGATTCGAGGTGGCCGTTCAGCATCTCGGTCAGCACTGCGATCATGTTTTCCTGCGAGATGTCGGTCATGAAACCGAGCCGTCCCTGGTTGATGCCGATCAGCGGCACCCCGTAAGGGGCGAGCTGGCGGGCGATGCCCAGCATGGTACCGTCGCCGCCGACCACGATCGCCACATCGGCATGGCGGCCGATCTCGGCCGGCGTCATTGGCGCCACACCGGGCAGGCCGAGACTGCTGGCGGTTTCCGTTTCGAACACGACGGCATGGCCACTGCCGGCCAGGAATTCGGCCAGATCGGATAGCGATTGCACGATGCCGTCGGCCATATACTTGCCGATAATGGCAATGGTCTTGAAGGCGGCACGGCTCGGAAGGGGCTGGGAACGCGACATGCTGCAGATTAGACCATAATTTATGCAGGCATTGCATGCGCGATCAAGAATGAACCCACCACCGATCAAGGCGATCCTGTTCGACCTCGACGATACGCTATGGCCTATCGTCCCCGTCATACAGCGCGCCGAAACCCTGATGTATGAATGGCTGCAACAGCATGCGCCAGCGGTCGCCGAGCGCTTTTCGATCGACAGCCTGCGCGAGCGGCGCAAGGCCCTGATGGCAAGCGACCCGGTATACCAGCTCGACCTGCGCGAATTGCGGCGCGCCGGCCTGCGCGAAGCCTTCGCCAGCAGCGGCGCGGACCTCGCGCTGGCGGACGCGGCGCTGGAAGTGTTTTCGCGCGCCCGCAACGAAGTCACGCCTTTCCCCGACGTGCTGCCGGCGCTGGATGCATTGGGCGAACGGGTCGTGCTCGGCACGGTATCGAACGGAGTTGCCGATCTGAAAGCCATCGGCATGTCTCACTACTTTCAGGTGTCGGTAGCTGCGCATCATTTCGGCTGCGCAAAACCGGATGCGGCGATTTTCCATGCCGCCTGCGAAGCGCTCGGGGTGGCGCCGGCCGAAGCCGCCTATGTCGGCGACGATCCCTGGCTGGACGTGGATGGCGCGCAAAAGGCCGGACTGCGCGGAATCTGGCTGCGGCGCCCCGAACATTCCCGCCCTGCCCTTCCCGAGGGGATCCGCCCGGATGCGGTGCTCGGTTCGTTGGGCGAACTGGATCGCTGGCTGGACTTGGGTCCGTAACATCCTTGCAAGCCGAATTTTGGCCGGGCGCAACGCCTTGTCACGGCTTGCTGGCACCGGCGGCGGGGGCTCGCTACAATAACAGCATGCAACTCGATTCCCGCGCCCAAACCCTGCTCAAGGCCCTGGTCGAACGGTATATTGCCGAAGGCCAGCCGGTGGGATCGCGCGCGCTATCGAAAATTTCCGGATTGGAACTATCGCCGGCCACCATCCGCAACATCATGGCGGACCTGGAAGAGATGGGATTCGTTGCCAGTCCGCACACCTCGGCCGGTCGGGTGCCGACCCCGCGCGGCTACCGCTTCTTCGTCGATACTCTCCTGACGATGCAATCGCTGGACGAATCGGTGCTCGAATCGAAGCTGCAGCCGCGCCTGCAACTCAATTCGCCGTCGCAGAAGATCATTGCCAGCGCGGCCCAGGTGCTGTCGTCGCTGTCGCAGTTTGCCGGCGTGGTACTGACGCCGCGCCACGAATCGGTATTCCAGCAGGTCGAGTTCCTTCGCTTGTCCGAGCGCCGCATCCTGCTGGTGATCGTGTCGCCCAACGGCGACGTGCAAAACCGGCTGTTGCTGACCGACGTCGACTATTCGCCGTCGCAACTGATCCAGGCGGCCAACTACATCAACCAGCATTACGCCGGTTCCAGTTTCGACGATGTGCGTACCCGCCTGCAGAACGAATTGCGCCAGTTGCGCGACGATATGACGAACCTGATGCAGGCGGCCGTCGAAGCCGGCAGCGACGCCATGGCCGAGGGCGGCGAAGAGGTGGTCATTTCGGGCGAGCGCAACCTGCTGAGCGTGACCGACCTGGCTTCCAACATGACTTCGCTGCGCAAGCTGTTCGACCTGTTCGAACAGAAGACCGGCCTGATGCAATTGCTCGACATGTCGAGCAAGGCAACCGGGGTGCAGATCTTCATCGGCGGCGAGTCGCAGCTGGTGCCGCTGGACGATATGAGCGTGGTGACCGCGCCGTATGAAGTCAACGGCAAGATCGTCGGTACGCTGGGAGTGATCGGTCCGACCCGCATGGCCTATGAGCGGGTGATCCCGATCGTCGACATCACGGCCAAACTGCTGTCCAACGCGCTCAGTCACTCCTGACTGAATTAAGGCCACGCTGAACAAGTCCTCGTGCATGGTGCACCCTGGCATCCTGATTTCGGGTGGTTCGCAGCGTTGCACTCCTTGCAGGGCGCGCCCGGGCTTGCAAGCCCGGGCCGCTACGCAGGCGGGCAGCATGCTGCCCGAATTCCCTGCTTTGCCCTCGCCATGGCCCCGCCATGTCTGCGGTTTGCGCCTTGCGCCCCATCCCGAACTCAGGCGCCCAGCATCACGGGACTTATTCAGCGTGGCCTTAAAGCATCAATTCCGCCAGCGTCTTGTTGTTGGCGGCATCGATTTCCGTAAACTGCAAGCCGGTGCGAAAACCTTCGGTGCCGCGCAGTATGCTGTAGATCACCGTCGCCTTGGCCGCAACCTGGCGCATTTGTCCGTTCAAGACGGTCTCGAACGCCACCATGCAGACTTGCCCGACCCGCAACTGATCGGCTACCGTCACGCATACTCCTCCCAGCGATATATCCACGGTACGCGCCCGCAGCACTTCTCCACCCGCCAGACCGATCCTGGCAGGAGCGCGCAAGGGTTTACGGGTGAAATTCCTGGTATCTGACTTCATCGCCGGTTTCATTGCCAATTATTGATGGTTCCGAAAGCCGGCCACAGCCAGCAGGCCGGCATGAACGGGTACGCGCGCCCGCTTCCCGCTAACGCGGCCGATGCGGGCAATTATTCTTGGTGCAATGTCCGTACAGCGCCAGCGCGTGATCGGCGATATCGAAGCCGCGCGCCTTGGCAACGCTCTGCTGGCGTTTTTCGATTTCCTCGTCGAAAAACTCTTCGACGCGGCCGCAATCGACGCAAACCAGGTGGTCGTGGTGCGAACCCTCGTTGAGTTCGAACACCGCCTTACCGGTTTCGAAGTGATTCCGATGCAGCAAGCCGGCCTGCTCGAACTGCGTCAGCACCCGGTAAACGGTTGCCAGGCCGACGTCCATGTTTTCCGTCAGCAGGACTTTGTAGACATCTTCGGCGCTCAGGTGGCGCACCGGGCTGTTCTGGAAGATGTCGAGGATCTTGAGCCGAGGCAGCGTGGCTTTCAAGCCGCTGGCCTTGAGCTCGGAAGGATTACTGGGCATGTTGATCGTCGGATTGGGATATCTGCTTTATCATATAGCGTTTTGGCCCGATTGCTCAACGAATTGAGATTCCTTTATGCGAAAGTCGTTATTCCGCAGTGACCGCTTGCCGGCCGGCGCCGGCCTGCTCTGCCTGTGCCTGGCGGCGTCACTTGCCGGCTGCGCCTCGAAAAATCCGTTGATCGACGACGAGCCGGCAGCAACCGCCGCGTCCACCCCGAGCACCGCTCAACGGCGAGTCAAGGAGGCGCCGGTGGCAGCCGCGACCAACGAAGCCGGCGGCGTAACCACCACCGCGCCTACCGGGCTGCGCCGCTTCCTTGGAATCTTCTCGCCGTACCGGATCGACATCCAGCAAGGCAATTTCGTGTCGCGCGAAATGATCACGCAGCTGAAGGAAAGCATGCAGCAGCACAAGGAAGGCGTGACGCGCGAACAGGTCCGCTTTGCGCTCGGCACGCCGCTGCTGACCGATATCTTCCATGCCGATCGCTGGGACTACCTGTTCCGCCTGAAGAAAAGCAACGGGGAAATCATTTCCAGCCGTGTCACCGTCTATTTCGACAATAACCGCCTGGTGCGAATCGAAGGCGGCGCGCTGCCGACCGAAAAGGAATACCTGGCGCTGATTGCCGGCGCCGCTCCCGGGGCCACCCAGCCAGACAAGTAAAGCTCGCTTCCATGAACCAGTTGAAAATTGCCGTAGCAGGCGCGTCCGGCCGGATGGGCCGGATGCTGATCGAAGCCATCCAGGGAGCCGACGACGCGGTGCTCGCCGGTGCGCTCGACGTTCCCGGCGCACCCACCATCGGCAGCGACGCCGCAGCCTTCCTGGGCCAGCCGGCCGGGGTGCCGATCGAAGCCGAGCTGTCCAGGGGTTTGGCCAATGCCGATTTCCTGATCGATTTCACGCGCCCCGAAGGCACGCTGAAGCATCTCGCCTACTGCGCCGAGCACGGAATCAAGATGATCATCGGCACCACCGGCTTCGACGACGCCGGCAAGGCGGCGATCGCCGCTGCCGCCGGCAAGACCGCGATCGTGTTTGCGCCCAACATGAGCGTCGGTGTGAATGTCACGATGAAGTTGCTGGAAATGGCGGCGAAGAGCTTCTCGCACGGCTACGACATCGAAATCATCGAAGCGCACCATCGGCACAAGGTCGATGCACCGTCCGGCACCGCGCTGAAGATGGGCGAGGTGGTCGCCGGCGCGCTCGGACGCGACCTGAAAGACGTCGCGGTGTACGCGCGCGAAGGCGTCACCGGCGAGCGCGATCCATCGTCGATCGGCTTTGCCACCATACGCGGCGGCGATATCGTGGGCGACCATACGGTACTGTTCGCCGGTATCGGCGAGCGTATCGAAATCACCCACAAGTCGGCCAGCCGGGTCACCTACGCGCACGGCAGCCTGCGCGCTGCCCGCTTCCTGGTGGACAAGAGCAGCGGCCTGTACGACATGCAGGATGTACTGGGCCTGAAATAGGCCGCAGTGCGCGGCGGATGGGATGTGCGACCGATGAAGCCCGCAGCGCGAGCAATGGCGTTCGCTGCCGCGCTGGCGCTACATGCGGTGCTGATTGTCGCCATCGTCGGTTACCTCTCGCAGCGCCCGCCGGCGCCGGTCCGTACGGAACCCGTGGAAATCACGCTGCTGCGGCCCGCCGTTCCGGCCCGGCCTGGAGAAAAGCCGCGTCCGGCCAGCCCGCCCCCGCCCCAAAAGCAAACCACTGAGGAGCCGCCCCCGCAACCGCCGAAACCGGAAACGAAGCGGCAAACACGAACGCAGCATTCGAAGCTGAAGCCGGAAAAACATCATCCCAAGACGCACGTCGAGAAGCACACGCCGCCGCCACAACAACAACCCACCTTGCCTGCCAGCCCGCCACCGCCTGTGCGAGAGCCGGTTCCGGCGGCAGCGCCGACTGCTGGCAATACGCACACTGCGCCGGCCACCCCTGTGCCCGGACACCATGCGCCGGCGCATACCGGCGCTTCCATTCCCGCCAGTTACGCTGCGAGCAATGCCGAGCCGCCCTATCCGCGGCTGTCACGGCTCAACGAGGAGCAGGGAACGGTGATGCTGCGCGTACTGGTGAAGCCGGATGGAACCGTGGCGGAGGTGCGGATACAATCGTCCAGCGGCTATCCCTTGCTCGACCGGTCGGCCAGCGCGACGGTGCGCGGCTGGCGCTTCAACCCGGCTACCGTGGACGGCAAGCCGGTCGCGGAATGGTGCCAGGTGCCGGTTCAATTTACACTACCGGGTAGCTGATTTTTCACAGGCCAACATGAACCAAACCCTAGGATTTGCCCACTACTGGTCGCAGGGCGACGCGATTACCCATACGGTCGCCTACCTGCTGCTGCTGATGTCGGTGCTGAGCTGGTATTACATTCTTTCCAAGACCTGGAGCGCCTGGCGCATCCGCCGCAGCGCCGGCGCGCTGGACGGATTCTGGAAAGCGCCCAGCCTGAACGACGCCACCGCGATGCTGCGCAAGGTCGATGGAGAGCGCGTGTACCTGCCGCTGGCGGCGCAAAGCGCGGAAGCCGCCAACCTCACGTCGCAGGCAGGCTCGCTGAACGCGGCGGTCGACCCGAGCGAGTTGATCACGCGCACGCTGCGGCAGGAAATCAACCGGGTATCGGCCCGCCTCGAAAGCGGACTGACACTGCTCGCCTCGGTCGGCTCCACCGCGCCGTTCGTCGGCCTGTTCGGCACGGTATGGGGTATTTACCATGCACTGGTGGCGGTATCGACTGCCGGCACCGTGCAGATCGACAAGGTGGCCGGCCCGGTCGGCGAAGCGCTGATCATGACCGCGCTTGGCCTGGTGGTCGCGATTCCGGCCGTCCTCGCCTACAACGCGTTCACCCGGGTAAACCGGGTGACGCTGGCGGAACTGGATGCGTTTGCGCACGACCTGCATGCTTACCTGACAACCGGCGCCCGCGTCGGGAAATAACATGGCATTCGGCGGCTTCAACGACAACCACAATCAATCCCCGATGGCGGACATCAACGTCACGCCGATGGTGGACGTAATGCTGGTGCTGCTGGTGATTTTCATCATCACTGCTCCCCTGTTCACGCATGCAATCAAGCTCGACCTGCCGAACGCGCAAGCGGCGCCGGCGCAGGAAAAGCCGGAGACGGTTTCGCTGTCGATCGATGGCGCGGGACGGATTTTCTGGAACAACGATCCGGTCGCGATGGATGCGCTGAACGTACGGCTGGCGGCCGCCGCACAGAAAAAGCCGCAGCCGGAACTGCAGCTGCGGGCCGACAAGTCGACGCGCTATGAAATCATTGCGCAGGTGATGGCCGCCGCCCAGAGCAACGGGCTGACCAGGATGGGCTTCGTGACCGAGCCCAGGGAAGCGCCGAAAGGCAAGTAGCGCGGCAACCGCCCTGCCTGCATCCTTGCACCCGCTCTTGACCCGCTTTCCGGGCGCTGTCCGGGGTGCCGAACCAGTATAATGGCTGGTTCACATCCACTTTCGGCTTCATCCGTCATGCAAGAAAAATATCTCCCCGCCGATGTTGAAAAGGCGGCCCACGATCACTGGCACGCAATCGACGCCTACAAGACCGTCGAGCATGCGAAAGACGCGTCCGGCAAGGAAAAGAAAAAGTTCTACGCCTGCTCGATGCTGCCCTACCCGTCCGGCAAGCTGCACATGGGCCATGTGCGCAACTACACGATCAACGACGTGATGTACCGCTACATGCGGATGAACGGCTACAACGTGCTGATGCCGATGGGCTGGGATGCGTTCGGCATGCCGGCCGAGAACGCCGCGATGGCGAACGGCGTGCCGCCTGCGCAGTGGACCTATTCGAACATCGCCTACATGAAGCAGCAGATGCAGGCGATGGGCTTGGCGATCGACTGGTCGCGCGAGATGACCGCCTGCAAGCCGGACTACTACAAGTGGAACCAGTGGATGTTCCTGAAGATGCTCGAAAAAGGCATCATCTACAAGAAGACCGGCACCGTGAACTGGGATCCGGTCGACCAGACCGTGCTCGCGAACGAACAGGTGATCGACGGGCGCGGCTGGCGCTCCGGCGCGCTGATCGAAAAGCGCGAAATCCCGATGTACTACGCGAAGATCACCGATTACGCGGAAGAGTTGCTCGATTACGTCGAGCACAAGCTGCCGGGCTGGCCGGAGCGCGTGCGCATCATGCAGGCGAACTGGATCGGCAAATCGACCGGCGTCCGCTTCGCATTTCCGTATGACTTGACCGAGCAGGTCAAGCATTCCACTCCTTCCCCCTTGCAGGGGGAAGGCCGGGATGGGGGTAGTGCGGTCGAACAATCGACAACTGACGCAAAAGAGACTTTGCCTCTGCAAGGCAACCTCTGGGTGTTCACGACCCGTGCCGATACCATCATGGGCGTCACCTTCTGCGCGGTCGCGCCTGAACATGCATTGGCGACCCACGCCGCGCAGTCGAACCCGGAACTGGCCGCATTCATCGCCGAGTGCAAGCAGGGGGGCGTTGCCGAAGCCGACATGGCGACGATGGAAAAGAAAGGCATGCCTACCGGCCTGTTCGTCACCCATCCGCTGACGGGCGACAAGGTCGAGGTCTGGGTCGGCAACTACGTGCTGATCACCTACGGCGACGGCGCGGTGATGGGCGTGCCGGCGCATGATGAACGCGACTTCGCATTCGCGAAGAAATACGATCTGCCGATCAAGCCGGTCATCGCGATCGAAGGAACCGTCTACTCGACCGAGGCCTGGCAGGAGTGGTACGCCGACAAGGAGCGCGGCGTCTGCGTCCATTCGGGAAAATACGATGGCCTGCACTACCAGGAGGCGGTCGATGCGGTCGCCGCCGATCTCGCCGCGCTGGGCATCGGCGAAAAGAAAGTCACCTACCGGCTGCGCGACTGGGGCATTTCGCGCCAGCGCTACTGGGGGACGCCGATCCCGATCATTCATTGCGCCGACTGCGGCGACGTGCCGGTGCCCGAAAAGGATCTGCCGGTGGTGCTGCCCGAGGATTGCGTGCCGGACGGCAGCGGCAATCCGCTCAACAGGCACGAGAAATTCCTGCATGTCGATTGTCCGAAATGCGGCAAGCCGGCGCGCCGCGAAACCGACACGATGGATACCTTCGTCGATTCGTCCTGGTATTACATGCGCTACTGCTCGCCCGGCAACAACGAGGCGATGGTCGATGCGCGCAACGATTACTGGATGCCGATGGACCAGTACATCGGCGGTATCGAACACGCGGTGCTGCACCTGCTGTACGCACGCTTCTGGACCAAGGTGATGCGCGACTTCGGCCTGCTCGGCTTCGACGAGCCGTTCGTGAACCTGCTGACCCAGGGCATGGTGCTGAACGAAACCTACTACCGCGAGGATGCCGCTGGCAAGAAGGTCTGGTACAACCCGGCCGACGTCGAACTGACCTTCGACGACAAGGGCCGGCCGGTCGCCGCGATACTGAAGGCCGACGGCAAGCCGGTGGAGATCGGCGGTACCGAGAAGATGTCGAAGTCGAAGAACAACGGCATCGACCCGCAGGCGCAGATCGACCAGTACGGCGCCGACACCGCGCGCCTGTTCACGATGTTCGCATCGCCGCCGGAGCAGACGCTCGAATGGTCCGGCGCCGGCGTCGAAGGCGCGAACCGTTTCCTGCGTCGGGTGTGGTCATATGGTTGGCGTCTCTCTGAAGATTTGAAAGAGCATGCTCTATCGCTGCCAGATCTCCTGAAAATAGACCTTAACAAAGTTCTTAAACACGAAAGTCAAAAGAATTTTAGACGTCAAATATATTTGATTCTGCAGCAGGCTGACTTCGACTATTCGAGAATTCAATACAACACAGTAGTTTCTGCAACAATGAAACTACTAAATACTCTGGAATCGGATTTGCAAAGGGGCATTAATGTCCAGCCCGTTTTTGGAACCGATCAGACCGGCCTAGAACTGACCAAGCGTCTTAAGGCAGAACAAGAAATACGATCTGCGCTTCTCGTACAAGGCTTCTCCATCTTCCTGCGCGTGCTGTATCCGGTTGCACCGCACATCACGCATGTGCTGTGGAACGAGCTCGGCTTTGCAAAGCTTCATGGCGACATTCTTGACGCACCGTGGCCGCAGGTCGACCCGGCGGCGCTGGAACAGGCGGAGATCGAGCTGATGGTGCAGGTCAACGGCAAGCTGCGCGGCAGCGTGAAGGTGCCGAAGGAAGCCGACAAGGCGGCGATCGAAGCGGCCGCGCTGGCCAATGAAAACGTGAAGAAGTTTGTCGAAGGCACGCCGAAGAAGGTGATCGTGGTGCCCAGCAAACTGATCAATATCGTCGTCTGATCCGCCCCGGGAATGCCATGAACCGACGCGCCGCCTGCTCCCTGCTCCTGATCAGTCCGTTGCTGCTATCCGCCTGCGGCTTCCAGCTGCGCGGATCGAATGGCGAGTACCGGATTCCGTTCAAGACGGTGTATCTCAATTTCCCGGAAACCTCGCCTCTCGGCAATGAACTCAAGCGCAACATCCGGGCGCTGGATGGCACGCAAGTGGTGCAAGACCCGAAGGCGGCCGACGCGACCGTGCAATTGATCTCCGAGACCCGGGACCGGAAGGTCCTCGCGCTCAACAGCCAGGGCCGGGTGCGCGACTATTCGCTGTACTACACGGTGGTTTTCCGCGTGACCAACAAGTTCGGCAAGGACTTGCTGGGACCGACCACGATCGTCCTGCGGCGCGACATCAACTTCAACGAGTCCGAGGTGATGGCGAAGGAGCAGGAAGAAACCCAGCTGTACCGCGACATGCAGTCCGACCTGGTGCAGCAGATCCTGCGCCGGTTGACTGCGCTGAAGCCGGCCGAGTAGCCGATGCAGCTGCGCCCGGACGCTCTCGATGCCCAACTGGCGAAATCGCTGGCGCCGCTTTACGTGCTCAGCAGCGACGAACACCTGCTGGCGCTGGAAGCGGCCGACCGGATTCGCCGGGCGGCGCGCGCACAGGGCTTCACCGAGCGCGAAGTGCTGGTGGTGGAGCGCAGTTTCAAATGGGGCGCGCTGCTTGCCGCCAACCAGTCGCAATCGCTGTTCGGCGACCGCAAGCTGATCGAGCTGCGGATACCGACCGGCAAGCCCGGCAAGGAAGGCGCGCAGGCGCTGCAGGAATATGCGCGGGCGCTCAATCCGGACAACGTCACGCTGATCACGCTGCCGAAGCTGGATTGGGCGACGCAAAAGAGCGCCTGGGTGGGAACGCTGCAGCAGGCCGCGGTGTATGTCGACATCCCGCTGGTGGAGCGCCCTCAATTGCCGGCGTGGATAGGAACACGGCTGGCCGCGCAACGGCAGAGCGCGGACCGCCAGAGCATAGAATTCATCGCCGACCGGGTCGAGGGCAACCTGCTGGCTGCGCACCAGGAAATCCAGAAGCTGGGGCTGCTCTATCCTGAAGGCAAGCTGACGCACGAACAGGTGCAGGACGCGGTGCTGAACGTCGCGCGCTACGATGTGTTCAAGCTGAACGAGGCGATGCTGGCCGGCGATCCGGCACGCCTGACGCGCATGGTGGAGGGCTTGAAAGGCGAAGGCGAAGCGTTGCCGCTGGTGCTGTGGGCGATGAGCGAGGAAATCCGCACGCTGCTGAAGCTGAAGAGCGGCAGCGCCCAGGGCAAGCCGCTCGGCATGCTGCTGAAGGAATACCGGATCTGGGGTCCGCGCGAACGCTTGATGGAGCCGGCGCTGCGCCGGCTGAAGCTGGCGACACTGGAAGCCGCGCTGCAGGAAGCGGCGCAAATCGATAAGATGGTCAAGGGGTTGCGCGCGAAGGCATACGCCGGGGATCCGTGGGATGCGCTGCTGCAGCTCGGATTGAAGGTCGCGCGCGGCTGAATCTGCTACCGGCACAGACCGGCGGAACAGGAATTCTTCCAATTATTGTCTGGATATCATGGACATCAAGCATTACATGAACGACGTCGGCCAGCGTGCCCGCCATGCCTCGCGGGCGATGGCCAGGGCCGACACCGGCGCGAAGAACCGCGCGCTGGCGCTGATCGCCGCCGCCATCCGGCGCGATGCCGAACTGCTGCGCGCAGCCAACCAGCAGGACCTGGACGCGGCGCGCGCCAACGGCCTGGCGCCGGCGATGCTGGACCGCCTGACGCTGTCGGACAAGGCGATCGCGACCATGGCCGAAGGCCTGGAGCAGATCGTCGCGCTGCCCGATCCGATCGGCGAAATCTCGAACATGAAATACCGCCCCACCGGCATCCAGGTCGGCCAGATGCGGGTGCCGCTGGGGGTGATCGGCATCATCTATGAAGCGCGCCCGAACGTGACGGTGGATGCAGCCGGACTGTGCATCAAGAGCGGCAACGCCACCATCCTGCGCGGTGGCTCGGAAGCGATCCATTGCAACCAGGCGCTGGCGAAGCTGGTCAAGGAAGGTTTGGCGGGCGCCGGCTTGCCCCAGGACGCGGTGCAGATCGTCGAAACCACCGATCGCGCGGCGGTCGGTGAACTGATCACGATGCCGCAATACGTGGACGTGATCGTGCCGCGCGGCGGCAAGGGCTTGATCGAGCGCCTGATGAAGGAATCCAAGGTGCCGATGATCAAGCACCTGGACGGCATCTGCCACGTCTATATCGACGACAAGGCCGACATCGACAAGGCGCTGAAGATCGCGTTCAACGCGAAGTGCCATCGCTACGGCACCTGCAACACGATGGAAACCCTGCTGGTCGCGCGCGCGATCGCGCCGCAGGTATTGCCGAAGCTGGCGCAACTGTATCGCGAAAAGGAAGTCGAGCTGCGCGCCGACGAGGCCGCCCGCGCGATCCTTGCTGGCTATCCGCACCTGGCTGCGGCAACCGAGGAAGACTGGCGCACCGAGTACTTGGCCGCGATCCTGGCGGTGAAGATCGTCGACGGCGTCGAGCAGGCGATCGAGCACATCAATGCCTACTCGTCGCAGCATACCGACGCGATCGTCACCGAAGACTACAGCCGGGCGATGCGCTTCCTGCGCGAAGTCGATTCGGCATCGGTGATGGTCAATGCCTCCACCCGCTTCGCCGACGGCTTCGAATACGGCCTTGGCGCCGAAATCGGCATTTCCAACGACAAGCTGCACGCACGCGGGCCGGTCGGGCTGGAAGGCCTCACTTCGCTGAAGTACGTGGTGTTCGGGCATGGAGAAGTACGTGAATAAGTTTGCCATGCAGACGGAGCGCCGCCTTGCAGGGCGGCACCGCTACGCAGGCCAGTAAATTCATCAATTCAACAACGGGAAGCGCATGCTCTGGGTCAAGTCGCTGCACATCGTGTTCGTCGTCTCCTGGTTCGCCGGGCTGTTCTACCTGCCGCGCATCTTCGTCAACCTGGCGCTGGAAAAGGATCCGCACGCGACCACCCGGCTGCTGCTGATGGCGCGCAAGCTGTACCGCTTCATGACGATGCTGGCGATACCGGCGGTCCTGTTCGGGCTCTGGCTGTGGCTGGGCTACGGGATCGGGAAGGGACCGGGCAACGGCTGGCTGCACGTGAAGCTGGCGGTCGTGGTCCTGCTGATCGGCTATCACCATGCCTGCGGTGCGCTGCTGAAGAAGTTCGAGAACGGACGCAACAAGCGCAGCGATACCTGGTACCGCTGGTTCAATGAAGTCCCGGTCGTCGGCTTGCTGATCGCCGTCATCATGGTGGTCGTCAAACCATTCTGATCCCCCGCATACAGGAGTCCGTCATGGCCAAGACCTGCGAATATTTCTTTGCGCCGCAATCCCCGTGGGCCTATCTTGGCCACGCCCGCTTCGTCGCGCTCGCCCGCAAGTACGGGGTACAGATCGACCTCAAACCGTGCGACCTCGGCAAGGTGTTCGGCGTATCCGGCGGACTGCCGCTGGCGAAACGGCCGCCGCAACGCCAGGCTTACCGCCTGGTGGAACTGAAACGCTGGAGCGAGTACCTGCAGATACCGTTGAACCTGCATCCGAAATTTTTCCCGGTATCGCCCGACGCGGCGGCCCGGCTGATCATCGCGACCCGTCTCGCGCACGGCACCGACGCGGCACTCGACGTCGCCGGAGCAATCATGCGCGCGGTGTGGGCGGAAGAGCGCAACATTGCCGATGCCGATACGCTGGCCGCGATCGCCACCGCCTGCGGACACGACGGCAAGGCGCTGCTCAAATCATCGGAAACCGCCAGCGTGCAGGACGAATACGACCGCCATACCGAGCAGGCGATCGCCGCCAACGTGTTCGGCTCGCCCTGGTATGTGTATGACGGCCAAGGCTACTGGGGCCAGGACCGGCTCGATTTCCT
>CBIHOK010000071.1:0-18159 GCA_966211575.1 uncultured Noviherbaspirillum sp. | reverse complement strand
CAAGGCGCCGCAACGCAGTGCCGCAGCCAAGGCGGCCGGCAACGACGAGCCAGTCAGGCGAAAACAGCTCTATGATAACCAAATTCCCGTGCTCGCTCCGGCGGCGCCATGCGCCGTTGGAAGCGGGGGCTACACCTGAAGCGGTTACAGGTACACGCGGGAACAGTTTCTGCGAATGCTGTTCCGTGCAGCAATGCGAGTTCATGGAGTACCATGCGCGTGCGGTTTGATGACCGCCCCATCCGATCGTCGGCGGGCTCTTTCCACCGGCATCCGGTTCCGCAACATCCGGCGCCGGGGATGTGCAGATGTGAGGACGCGAATGACTTCCGATGCCTTGATTTCCGCTTTTCAAACCGTGCGCCGGCACACGCTTGCTCTGGCCCGTCCGCTTTCCGAAGAAGATTGCTGCGCGCAGTCGATGCCGGATGCCAGCCCGATCAAATGGCATATGGCGCACACCACCTGGTTTTTCGAAACCTTCATCCTGGAAGCACACGAAGCGGAATTCCGCCCGTTTCATCCGGCATTCCGCGTGCTGTTCAATTCGTATTACAACGGCATCGGCGACAAGCATCCGCGCCCGCAGCGCGGACTGCTGACACGTCCTTCGCTGGGCGAGGTACTGGCTTATCGGCGCAATGTCGACGAGCGGATCGCTTTGCTGCTGGAGCGCCGCGAACCTGACGCGGGGTTGGCCGGCCTGATGGAAACCGGTTTGCAGCACGAGCAGCAGCACCAGGAGCTGATGCTGACCGACCTCAAGCACCTGCTGTCGATGAACCCGCTGAAGCCCGCCTACGCGGAAACCGCGATGGAAATCGCCACCGGTGACACGCCGTTGCGCTGGCACCGGTTCGACGCCGGCGTGGTCGAGATCGGGCACGACGGTGCCGGCTTCCGCTTCGACAACGAAGCGCCGCGCCACCGGCAATTCGTCGAAGCGTTCGCGTTTGCGTCGCGGCTGGCCACCAATGACGAATATCGCGCGTTCGTCGAAGACGGCGGCTATCGGAATCCGGCACTATGGCTGGCGGAAGCTTGGGACTGGGTACAGGCAAACCGCCTCGCCCATCCGTTGTACTGGCAGGATGACGGCGACGGCTGGCACGAATTCACGCTGCATGGCATGCAGCCGATCGATCCCGCGCGCCCGGTCACACACCTGTCGTTTTTTGAAGCCGATGCGTTCGCGCACTGGAGCGGTGCGCGCCTGCCCACCGAGGCCGAATGGGAAAGGGCGGCCAAAAACGTAGCCGACTTCGGCTACGCTGCCTTGCATCCGGCGCCGCTGCGCGCAGCTGATGACGATATTCCCGCTCAATTGTTCGGCGCCAACTGGCAATGGACGCTCAGCAGTTACGCGCCTTACCCCGGCTATCGCAGTGCCGATGGTGCGCTCGGCGAATACAACGGCAAGTTCATGTCGAACCAGTATGTATTGCGCGGATCGTCATGCGCGACGCCGACCGGGCATGCGCGCACGACCTACCGCAATTTCTTCCCGGCGAGCGCTCGCTGGCAGTTCGCCGGGATCAGGCTGGCGAAATCGCTGTAGGCCGGGCGCGTGGGGAAAAAATGGCTTACCGCTGCCGGTTCAACGCGCTCAGCACCGCCTTGAACGACGCGGTCACGATGCTTGCATCGATTCCCACGCCGAACAGCGTCGGTCCGTCGTCGATGCGCAGCTCCAGGTAACAGACGGCGTGCGCGTCGGCGCCGCTTCCCAGCGCGTGTTCGTGGTAGTCCATCAGTTCGATGCGCCGGTCCAGCGCCTGCACGAATGCGTCGATCGGTCCGCTGCCGGCGCCGCGCACGCGCACCGCTTCGCCGTCGAGCATCAGATCCGCTTCCAGCGTCAGCGTTTCGCCCTCCGTGAGCCGGTGCGCGCGATAGGCATAACCGGGCCGCGCATCGAGATATTCGCGCCGGAACAATGCATGGATGGCGGCTGCATCGACTTCCTGGCCGCTGTCATCGGCAAGCTGCTGCACGGCGCGGCTGAATTCGATCTGCAGCCGGCGCGGCAGCTTCAAGCCGTATTCCTGCTCCAGCAGATAGGCCATGCCGCCCTTGCCCGACTGGCTGTTGACGCGAATCACCGCATCGTAGCTGCGGCCGAGGTCGGCCGGGTCGATCGGCAGATAAGGCACCTCCCACAGCGTGTCCGGCTTCTGTTGGGCGAAGCCTTTCTTGATTGCATCCTGGTGCGATCCGGAAAACGCGGTGAATACCAGGTCGCCCACGTAGGGATGGCGCGGATGCACCGGAAGCTGGTTGCATTCCTCCACGCATTTGCGCACCGCGTCGATGTCGGAAAAATCCAGGCGCGGATGCACGCCCTGCGTGTACAGGTTCAAGGCCAGCGTCACCAGGTCGACGTTGCCGGTGCGCTCGCCGTTGCCGAACAAGCAGCCTTCCACCCGCTCCGCGCCCGCCATCAGTGCCAGCTCCGCCGCCGCCACTGCGGTGCCGCGGTCATTGTGCGGATGCACGCTGAGCACGATCGCATCGCGCTGCTCCAGCTTGCGATGCATCCACTCGACCTGGTCGGCGAAGACGTTGGGCGTGCTGCATTCGACCGTGCTGGGCAGGTTGATGATCATCTTGTGTTGCGGCGTCGGCTCCCAGACCGCTGCGACCGCGTCGCACACATGCTTCGAAAAATCGAGTTCCGCCATGCTGAAGGTTTCCGGCGAATACTGGAAAGTCCAGTCGGTTTCCGGCAGCTCGGCGGTCAGTTGCCGGATCAGCCGCGTGCCGGACAGCGCGACCTCGGTCACCTGTTCGCGCGACATGCCGAACACGATGCGGCGAAACGCGGGTGCGATCGGGTTGTACAGGTGCACGATCGCGCGCGGCGCGCCTCGCAGTGCGGCGATGGTGCGGCGTATTAGATCGTCGCGCGATTGCGTCAGCACTTCTATCGTCACGTCATTCGGGATGCGCTGTTCGTCGATCAGCTTGCGCACGAAGTCGAAATCGGTTTGCGACGCCGACGGAAAACCGACCTCGATCTGTTTCAGGCCGGTTTTCACCAGCAGTTCGAAAAAGCGCAGTTTCTGCTCGGCGCGCATCGGCTCGATCAGCGCCTGGTTGCCGTCGCGCAGGTCGGTGCTCATCCAGATCGGCGGCCGGCTGATGGTTTGATCGGGCCAATGGCGGTCGCCGAGGCGGACAGGGGGGAAATGGCGATATTTTTTCGCCGGGTCTTGCAGCATCATGGGGAATCCTCGTTTGTTCGTTGGACGTTTTCAGGTGTGGCGGGACAGGCTGCCGGGCGACCACTAGCGCAAGGCCAGGCAACCGATCGGTAGCGGCAGTAGCGCCAGCGAACGCGCGAAGATCATCAGGGCGATCAGATCGCCTCGGATGATGGTCACGGGAATTCGCTTGAAATGCATGGCGCGATGCTTGCTGAAAATCTCGGGAGCCGCGGCGACAAAAAGCGCGTGCGGACAACAACGGACAACGGGAAGGGGGAGGAGTATCAGCGCGCTAGGCGCAGTAGCAACAGCGCCGCCAGCAGGATGGCGGTTAGCGGTAGAGGGCAAACAGGGATTTGCGCGTTTGACATTGCTGCAATGTAGAAGAAGCGAGCGGGCATTGTCAAGTCCGATCGTATCGTTTCCCGCGCAGTCGCATCAAACACGATACGGTGAAAAGCCGACACGATCTAAGTGAGGGTGAGGGCGTACTTTAACGCTGCTCCAAAGCATCCGCGTAGATTCGCTTCAGTTCCTGAAGCCGGTCCTTGTACAAGAGTTCGCGGCATGTAATGGCGTTCAGTGCGCCTTCCCTGCCTTTGCCATAGATGCCCCTGCTGTGCTCGCATTGCCTGTCGGCCCACGACATCCACTGCCGCTGAAGAGCGTCCATCCGGTTCGCATAGTTCTGGTTGACGAAGCCGGCGAGTTTCTTATGGAGATCCGAGACGAACGATTCGAGATCGGTTTGGGCTGCAAGCATGGATTGGGTTTCGCACGCATTCACATTCCTGGCCTCGTTGCAGTCCAGCGCGGCAGATGCGCTACAAAGCCGAACCGAACCGAACATGGCGATGGCGACAAACAGGTAGGTTTTCATCGAGCTGCTATGGCTTCCGGAATAGCGTTATTTCGCGATTCCGGCGATTTGATAGTCCCGAAACGATCTTTCCACCGCTACGGTCCCACATGCGGAAAGCCGCGGGAGCTTTGTCAAATTGATGGGTGTTGACTACCCTTAATAACGTGGAGTTGGCGAAGGCCGCTCTTCCGACGTTGAACGTGAAGATCACCAGCGCATCGAACTGATTTTGCGTCAAAGGTATCTTCACCAGATCGTTCACTGCCTTTTCCGCAAAGTGGACGTCATTTCTGAGCAATGCCGTCGCAGAGCGCATCGTGATACCGTTGATGAACTCGTGTTCGCTGACGTACTTCTTTCCGCCGCAAGGATCGTAGTGAACCAAGTGGCCGTAGCCAATGGTGCAGTTGCCTTTTCCCTTGATCCCGCCGTCGTCATATAGTCTCGGCACGAGTTGCTCGGCCAGCTTGAGCTGCTCCAAGCCATTTGCGCTCAACGACATGTTCGGCATTCGGCATTTCCCTGTCAGTTGAAAGAGTCTTCGAGCAAGGCGTGTTCGCACATCACCATAGACCGTAGAGAACTATAAGCTGCAAGTTTCGGCGTACCGATGTAATTCTCGGTGGCGTAAGACTGCGCCGGACTGAGTGGTGTCAATGAGAATATTGTTGTATTTTTGATATGCATCGATTGTAGGAGAGCGCGCAGGGCAGCGTCAAGCCCTGCCGCCGCGTTTGCCGCTCAATCGAGGGTCAGGCTGTAGTGGTAGAAGTATTGGTCGCGCTGGTAACCCATCGCTTCGTACAGTTTCTGCGCCGGATTGTCGTGCGCGGTCGACAGTACCAGGCGCTTGGCCCCGGTCGCCAGCGCGTGCGCCTTGGCCGCGTTCAGCAGCGCCTTGCCGACACCCTGGCCGCGCGCGCTGGATGGCACGTACAGGTCGTTCATGATCCAGATGCGGCGCGCGCTCACCGACGAGAACGACGGATACATCTGGATGAAGCCCACGCATACCTCCATCGAATCCTCGGCCAGCAGGATCAGCGAATCCTGCATCGCCAGGCGCTCGTGGATGAATGCGCGGGCCAGCGGCAGGTCTTCGTTCTGCTGATAGGACTGGCGGTAGCCGTCGAACAGCGGAGCGACGGTTTCGGCATCGGCCAGCACGGCCTGGCGGATATTCACATTCATAGGCTTACCTCGTGGCGTGGATGCGGCTTGCAGCAAGTCATCGATGCGGGGCGCATTGAGGTAAAACTTCAATGGCGCCGCGAAAACCGGGGAGGGGCGTCCTCTTCCCGGACGGTTACGAGCCGGCATTTTCGCATACCGCGGCGACTTGCAAATCCTTGCGGCGCTTCCGCAATCCCCATTGTGCCGGCATCATCCCGGACCCGGGCAGCGCAGCTTTTGCTATCCTGAATTGACCACAGCTTGCCTGCCCCGGAAAACATTCCGATGAACGTTCCCTTTCACGTGCCCTTTCGAACCGCGAGCCGGGACGAACTGGCGGCCGCGCTGCAAGCGGCGCGCCGCCACACCCTGATGCTGGTCGATGCCCTGGCCAGTGCGGCGCCCGTGCGGCCGAGTCCGGCCGAAAGCGATCCGCAACTGAGTCCTCCCCTATGGGAGTTGGGGCATATCGCCTGGTTTGCCGAATGGTTCATCCTGCGCGAGGCGCAATCGAGCGATCCGCGCGCGGCCAACCGCACGTCGCTGCTGACCAAGGGCGATGACTGGTTCGATCCGAACACGGTACCGTGCAGGGCACGCTGGACGCTGGAGCTGCCGCGTCCGGGCGCGTTGAAGACCTATTGCGCGGAAGTGCTGGATCGCGTGCTCGACAAGCTCGACCGGGCCGATGAAGACGCGCTGTCGCTGTATCCGTACCGGCTGGCACTGGCGCACGAGGACATGCGCGGCGAGATGCTGGCCTGTGCACTGCAGACGCTGGGCGCCGCGCCGCCGCCATCCCTCGCGCTATCCGCGATCCCCCCATGGGGGCAGGGCGAAATACGTTTTCCGGGCGGAACCATCGAAATGGGCAGCGCGCCCGATGCCGGCTTCGTGTTCGACAACGAGAAATGGGCGCATGCCTGCCGCGTACCCGCGTTCGTGATGGATTCGACGCTGGTGTCCAACGCGCAGTACCGGGAATTCGTCGACGACGGCGGTTACCAGAATTCCGCGTACTGGAGCCCGGCCGGTTGCCGCTGGCTGATGGAAACCGGGTATGCGGCGCCGCGCGACTGGCAACGCGACGGCCGGCGCTGGCTGTGCATGCGTTTCGGCAGCCTGATCGTGCTGCCGCCGCGCGAACCGGTGCGCCATGTCAGCCTGTACGAGGCGCAGGCTTACTGCCTGTGGGCGGGCCGGCGCCTGCCGTCGGAGGCCGAGTGGGAGTACGCGGCGCTGGCCGCGCACCCGGCACTGCGTTGGGGCGACTTGTGGGAGTGGACCTGTTCGCCGTTTACGCCGTACCCGGGTTTTGCGCCCGATCCCTGGCGCGAATATTCGGCGCCCTGTTTCGATACCCACCAGGTGCTGCGCGGCGCCTCGCTGGCGACGCCGGTACGCATGCGCTCGCCCAAATTCCGCAATTTCCAGCTGCCCGGACGCAGCGACATGTTCGCCGGATTTCGTACCTGCGCCGCCTGAGCAGCCTGTCAGGGAGCAAGAAAAAAGACCGCTGCGGCGAAGCCGGAGCGGTCTTTGTCGCGGCGCGACGATCGGTTAGCGATCGCCGAAGCGGCGGTTGCCGTTGCTGTCGCCGAAGCGTGCGCCCTTGCCGTAGCCGCCGCCATCACGGCGCGCGCCGTCCGGCTTGCTGAAGCTGCGCTGGCCGGGCTTGCCGCCGCGGTTGTCGCCCGGCTTCCAGCCGCCCGGCTTGCGGTTGCTGCGCGGCGCGGAAGCGCTCTTCTTCGGCTCGAAGCCTTCGATCACGTCGACCGGGATCAATTGCTTGGTGAAACGCTCGATGCGCTTGATGTTGATGTTTTCCGAATGGTTGACCAGCGAGATCGCCTGGCCGCTGCGTCCGGCGCGGCCGGTGCGGCCGATCCGGTGCACGTAGTCTTCCGGGAATTTCGGCAGGTCATAGTTGACCACGTGTGTGATGCCCGGCACGTCGATGCCGCGCGCGGCGACATCGGTTGCCACCAGCACCCGCACCTGGCCGCGGCGCAGCGCGTCGAGCGTGCGGTTGCGGGCGCCCTGGTGCATGTCGCCATGCAGCGCGGCGGCCGCGAAGCCGGCGATGTTGAGGCGGTCGGCGATATTGTCGGCGTCGCGCTTGGTCGCGGTAAACACCACGGCCTGGTCGAGCGAGACGTCGCGCAGCAGGTGGTCGAGCAGGCGGTTCTTGTGCGACAGGTCGTCGACAAAGTGCACGCGCTGCTGGATGTTCTCATGCTTGCTGGCGGAACCGGCGATCTGGATCACCTGCGGTTCGCGCGTGATGCGCTTGGCCATGTTGCCGACCACGCCGTCCAGCGTCGCCGAGAACAGCATGGTCTGGCGCGAATCGGGCGTCGCGTCCACGATCTTTTCGATATCGTCGACAAAGCCCATGTCGAGCATGCGGTCCGCTTCGTCCAGCACCAGCGTCTGCAGTTGCGAGAAATCGATCTTGCCCGATTCCATGTGGTCGATCAGGCGGCCCGGCGTCGCCACCAGGATTTCCGGATTCTTCGCGAGCAGCTGCATCTGCTTCGGATAAGGCATGCCGCCCAGGATCGCCACCGCGCGCACGCGGCGCAGTTGCGAACCGTACTTGGCGGTGGCCGTGGTGACTTGCAGCGCGAGTTCGCGCGTCGGCGTCAGCACCAGCATTTTGGGTTGTGCCGGCTGGAAGCGAGGGCGCTCGCCGCGGGCGCGCGCGCCCTGGCGTTCCTGGTTGGCGGTCTTCGCGCCCGGCTGCGGCTGCTGTTCGCTGGCGGCGAACTTGTGCAGCGCCGGCAGCATGAAGGCGGCGGTCTTGCCGGAACCGGTCTGCGACGACACCATCAGGTCGCGGCCTTGCAGGGCGGCGGGAATCGCCTGCTCCTGCACCGGGGTCGGCTTGCTGTAGCCGGCTTCGGTGAGCGCTTTCAGAATGGATGCGTGCAGGCCTAGTGTTTCAAAAGTCATTGTGTTCCTTTGTAATCGTCAACGCCGCGACGCATGCGCACCGGACGCGTGAAGCAAAGACTGGCGACGATGCTTCCGCAAGCGGAAAACAATGCGCGACAGCCTTGAAAATGCAACGCCAACCAACGAAACAGCTGAGAAATTTCTGAGAGATTTCGGCACAAAAGCTTTGCGCCGGGACGGTGCCTGAAGATCGGCACCAAAAGGCGGGATGGCTTTATCGTTACTGCTAAAGGGTTTGCGATGCTGCTGAATGACTGCTTGTTGCAGTGCACAGCGGCGCATTATACAGATTAAACCGCCGCGCTGCCGATTTATTTCGGCGGCGCGGCGTTAAGGCTACGCTGAACAAGTCCTCGTGCGCCGCGCATCCTGATTTCGGGCGGTTCGCTGCGTTGCAAATACTCGCCATGGCCCCGCCATGTCTGCGTTTTGCGCCTTGCGCCCCATCCCGAACTCAGGCGCCCGGCATCACGGGACTTATTCAGCGTAGCCTTAAAGAAGCATCAAGGGGACGTCAGTCCGGACCCACCATCGTATGCGAGAAGCCGCCGTCGACATAGGTGATTTCGCTGGTGATGCCGGCCGACAGGTCGGACAGCAGGAAGGCGGCGGTATTGCCGACATCCTCGATCGTGACGTTGCGGCGTAGCGGCGCGGTGGCGGCGACGATGCCGAGCAGTTTGCTGAAATCCTTGATGCCGGAAGCGGCCAGGGTCTTGATCGGGCCGGCGGAGATGCCGTTGACGCGGATGCCCTTGGGACCGAGCGATTCGGCCAGGTAGCGCACGCTCGCCTCCAGCGAAGCCTTGGCCAGGCCCATGGTGTTGTAGTTCGGGGTGGCGCGCATCGAACCGAGGTAGGTCAGCGTCAGCAGCGACGAGTTCGGACGCAGCAGCGGCAGCGCGGCTTTCGCCATCGCCGGGAAACTGTAGGCCGAAATGTCGTGCGCGATATGGAAGGCTTCGCGCGAGAGGCCATCGAGAAAGTCGCCAGCGATCGCCTCGCGCGGCGCGAAACCGATCGAATGCACGAGGCCGTCCAACCGGTCCCAGGATTTGCCCAGATCGCTGAACAGCGCGTTGATCTGCTCGTCGCTGGAGACGTCGCAATCGAACACCAGTTCGCTGCCGAATTCCTTCGCGAAATCGGTGATGCGGTCCTTGAAACGCTCGCCGACATAGGTGAACGCCAGCTCCGCGCCTTCCCGCTTGCAAGCCTGGGCGATGCCATAGGCAATGGAACGGTTGGACAACAGCCCGGTAATCAGAATTTTTTTGCCTTGCAGGAATGCCATGGATGACTCCGAGTGAATTTTTCGTATTTTATGCGCTTTCGCAGTCATCAAGGAGCTGCGGCAGCGCGCACCGATTTCGAACTGGGCAAGATTGTAGGGGCCGTGCACCGGAACGGCAACTTTTTGCTCCATCGCAAGAACCGGGCGGGAAGTGCGGGATTCCTTCATTCCACGTGCTAAAACCACGGAAACCGGACGGCGGCGCGCGGTCCTTTCTGTACAATAGGCCGCTGACCAGCGGCATTTCCAACATCCAGGCGAATGCGCAACTATCTCCCCGTCCTATTGCTTGTCGGTTTACTGGCCCGAAGCGGCGGCGCGTTCGCCGCCCACGCGTTTTCCCTGTACGACACGCCCAAATACCAGCCCGGTTTCACCCATTTCTCCTACGTCAACCCGGACGCGCCGAAGGGCGGCGTGCTCTACCTTTCCAACCCGGACCGCCGCACCAGCTTCGACAAGTTCAATCCGTTTTCACTGAAGGGCGTGGCCGCGGCCGGCGTCGACGAGTTGATGTTCGAAACCCTGGCCACCGGCTCGCTCGACGAAAAGGCGTCGATGTACGGCTTGCTGGCCGACGACATGACGCTTGCGCCGGATCGGCTGTCGATGATTTTCCATCTCGATCCGAAAGCGCGTTTCAGCAACGGCGACCCGGTCACCGCGAACGACGTGAAATATTCCTTCGATACGTTGGTTGCGAAGGGGGCGCCGCAACTGAAATCGATCTTCCAGGATGTCAGCCGCTGCGTGGTACTGGATCCGAGCCGGGTGCGCTTCGATTTCAAGCGCCTCAACCGGGAATTGCCGCTGATCGTCGGCGGGGTGCCGGTGTTCTCGCGCAAATGGGCGGCCGGCACGCCATTCGACAAGATCGGGCTGCAGCCGCCGATCGCCACCGGCCCCTACCTGATCGACCATTACGACGTGGGCCGCTCGATCACCTATCGCCGCAACCCGGATTACTGGGGCAGGGATCTGCCGACGCGCAAGGGCATGTTCAACTTCGACCGCATCGTCTACCGCTTCTACCAGGACGAAGTTGCGAAGCTGGAAGCGTTCAAGGCGGGCGAGTTCGACGTCAACGTCGAATACAGCTCGAAGAACTGGGCGCGCAACTACATCGGCCCGAAATTCCGCGACGGCACCATCGTCAAGCGGGAGTTCCCGCATTCCAACGTGGCCGGGATGCAGGGTTTCATGATGAACCTGCGCCGTCCGCAATTCCACGATATCCGGGTGCGCCAGGCGCTCGGCTACGCACTCGATTTCGAGTGGATGAACCGGCAATTGTTCTACGGCGAGTACAAGCGACTCTACTCGTTCTTCAGCAACAGCGAGATGGCCGCGACCGGCCTGCCGTCGGACGACGAGCTGAAGCTGCTGGAGCCGCTGCGCGACAAGCTCGATCCGTCCGTGTTCGGTCCGGCGCCGGTGCCGCCCAGCACCAATCCGCCCTCGTCGCTGCGGCAGAACCTGCTGAAGGCGAAGGCGCTGTTCAAGCAGGCCGGCTGGGAGTATCGCGACGGCGCGCTGCGCAACGCGCAGGGACAGCCGTTCACGTTCGAGATCCTCGACGACCAGTCGGCACTGTCGCGCGTGATCAGCGTCTACGTGCGCAACCTGGAAAAGCTCGGCATCCGGGTCAACCAGCGCGTCGCCGACTATGCGCTGGTGCAGAAGCGGATGGAAGAGTTCGATTTCGACATGACGACCGAGCGCCTGCCCGACAGCACGATTCCGGGCAACGAGATGTTCGACATCTTCGGCTCGAAGGCGGCCGACCAGATCGGCTCGAACAATATCTGGGGCCTGAAGGATTCGGCGGTCGACCGCTTGCTGCAGGACCTGGTCGGCGCCGAGACGCGGCGCGAGCTGGTCGCGTCGGCGCGCGCGCTCGACCGCGTGCTGCTGAGCAAGTACATCGTGGTGCCGCACTGGTATTCGTCGACGCACCGCGTCGCCTACTGGAACCGGTTCGGCATACCGCAGGTGCTGCCGCTGTATTACACGCCGATTCCGTATGTCATCTCGACCTGGTGGCAGCGCCAGCCAAGACAGTGAGGACGATGCAATGAACATCTGGCTGTACATCCTGAAACGCCTGCTGCTGATGGTGCCGACGCTGTTCGGCGTGATTGCCATCACCTTTGCGGTGATCCAGTTCGTGCCGGGCGGTCCGGTCGAGCAGGCGCTGATCGAGCTGAAGAAAGGCCAGATCGGCGCGGGCGGCGAAGCATCCGGCGGCGGCAGCGCGCAATACCGCGGACGCCAGGGCATCGATCCCGATCGCGTCAAGGAAATCAAGGCGCTGTACGGCTTCGACAAGCCGCCGTTGCAGCGCTTCTGGCTGATGCTGAAGGGTTTCGCAACCTTCAACCTGGGGCAGAGCTTCTATCACCACATGGACGTCTGGCAACTGGTGAAGTCCAAGCTGCCGGTATCGATCAGCATCGGCATGTGGACCTTCGTCATCACCTATTTCGTGTCGCTCCCGCTCGGCATCGCGAAGGCGGTGCGCGAGGGCAGCCGTTTCGACGTCGCCACCAGCATCGCGGTGCTGGTCGGCTATTCGATTCCGGGCTTCGTGCTCGGCGTGTTCCTGCTGGTGCTGTTCGGCGGCGGCACCTTCGTCCAGTGGTTCCCGCTGCGCGGACTGGTGTCGGACAACTGGAGCGAACTGTCGTGGTTCCACAAGATCACCGACTACCTGTGGCACATCACGCTGCCGGTCACCGCTTCGGTCGCCGGCTCGTTCGCGGTGGTCACGATGCTGACCAAGAACACCTTTCTCGAGGAAATCCGCAAGCAATACGTGCTGACCGCGCGCGCGAAGGGCCTGAGCGAAAAGTCGGTGCTGTACAAGCACGTGTTCCGCAATGCGCTGATCCCGCTGGTGACCGGTTTCCCGGCCGCCTTCATCGGCGCCTTCTTCGCCGGCAGCCTGCTGATCGAAACCCTGTTTTCGCTCGACGGGCTCGGGCTGCTGTCGTATGAATCGGTGATCCGGCGCGACTACCCGGTGGTGATGGGCACGCTCTACCTGTTCACGCTGATCGGCCTGGTGGTCAAGCTGATCGGCGACCTGTGCTATGTGTGGGCCGATCCGCGCGTGCAATTCGAAAGCCTGAACCGATGAAAGCCGTGGACAAGTCCGTCGCCGCTCCTTCTCCGTCGCCTGCGCCGTCACCCTCTCCCGGCCGTCGCGTCTGGCTGCGTTTTCGCCAGGACCGGCGCGGCTACTGGAGCCTGGTGATCTTCTGCGTGCTGTTCGCGATCAGCCTGATGGCCGAAGTGATCTCGAACGACAAGCCGCTGGTCGCCTACTATAACGGCCACCTGCTGTTCCCGATCGTCCAGGACTATTCGGACAAGAGCTTCGGCGGCGATTTCGATTCGCCGGCCGACTACCTCGATCCGTTCATCCAGCAACAGTTCCAGCGAGACGGCAACTGGGCGATCTATCCGCTCAACCATTACAGCTACGATACGCTGAACTATTTCGCGAAGCTGCCGAACCCGGCGCCGCCGTCGGCCGAGAACTGGCTCGGCACCGACGACCGCGGGCGCGATGTCTTCGCGCGCCTGCTGTACGGCTTCCGGATCTCGGTGCTGTTCGGCCTGGCGCTGACCATCACCGGCCTGGCACTGGGCATCGTGACCGGCGCGATCCAGGGCTATTTCGCCGGCAAGACCGACCTGCTGTTCCAGCGCTTCATGGAAATCTGGGGCTCGATGCCGGAGCTGTACCTGCTGATCATCTTCGCGTCGATCTTCCAGCCCAGCCTCGGCCTGCTGCTGGTCCTGCTGTCGCTGTTCGGCTGGATGGGCCTGTCCGACTACGTGCGCGCCGATTTCCTGCGCAACCGCAACCTCGAATACGTGCAGGCGGCGCGCGCGCTCGGCTTGTCGAACGGGCAGATCATCTGGCGCCACGTACTGCCCAACAGCCTGACTCCGGTCGTCACCTTCCTGCCGTTCCGCATGAGCGCCGCCATCCTGTCGCTGACCAGCCTGGATTTTCTCGGCCTCGGCGTGCCGCCGCCGACGCCCAGCCTGGGCGAGCTGCTGGCGCAGGGCAAGAACAACCTGGATGCGTGGTGGATCGTGGTATCGACTTTCGTGGTGCTGAGCGTCACCTTGCTGCTGTTGACGAATATCGGTGATGCGCTGCGCAATGCGCTGGACGTGCGGAGAAGGGCATGAGCCTGCTCGATATCCGCAATCTGAGTGTTGCCTTCGGGGCCGCGTTCTCGCCATCCGCCGCACGCGCGCACAGCAACGTGGTGGTGCGGGACGTCAGTTTCAGCATCGCACCCGGCGAGAAGTTTGCGCTCGTCGGCGAATCCGGTTCCGGCAAGACCGTGACCTCGCTCGCCATCCTGCGGCTGAACCATGACGCGCAATACGCGGGCAGCATCCTGTTCGAAGGACAGGATCTGCTGCAGCGGCCGGAAGCGGCGATGCGTTCGGTGCGCGGCAAGGATATCGCGATGATTTTCCAGGAGCCGATGACTGCGCTCAACCCGCTTTTCCCCATCGGCAACCAGATCGCGGAAGTGCTGATGTTGCACGAAGGGCTGAGCGCGAAGGAGGCGGCCAGGCGGGCCGTGGCGTTGCTGGAAAAGACCGGCATTCCGGAGCCGGCGCGCCGCGCGCTCGCGTTTCCGCACCAGTTGTCGGGCGGCCAGCGCCAGCGCGCGATGATCGCGATGGCGCTGGCGTGCAAGCCCAAGCTGCTGATCGCCGACGAACCGACCACCGCGCTCGACGTGACCATCCAGGTGCAGATACTCGAACTGCTCAACGAGTTGCAGCGCGAGGAAAACATGGCGGTGCTGATGATCACGCATGATCTCAACCTGGTCCACCATTTCGCCGATCGGGTCGGGGTAATGGAAAACGGCCGCCTGGTCGAAACCGCCCCCACCGCCGAGCTGTTCGCAGCGCCGCGCGAACCGTATACGCGCAAGCTGCTTGCCAGTCATCCGCAGCGCCTGGTGCAGCCGGTCTCGGACGAAGGCCGGCCGTTGCTGACGGCAGAGCGGGTGCGCTGTACCTTTGCGATCAAGCGCGGCTGGTTCCGCGAGACGCCTTTCGTCGCAGTCGACGATGTCGACCTGGCGCTGAAGCCGCATGAAACGCTGGGGATCGTCGGTGAATCCGGCTCCGGCAAATCGACGCTCGGGATGGCGTTGCTGCGGCTGTCCGCCGCTCGCGTGTCCGGTCGCATCAGGTTTGGCGATCGGACGATCAGCGAGTTGCCGAATCCGGCGCTGCGGCCCTTGCGCGCCCGCATGCAGGTGGTGTTCCAGGATCCGTTCGCCTCGTTGTCGCCGCGCCGCACGATCGAGCAGATCGTCGGCGAAGGCCTGGCGCTGCACCAGCCTAAGCTCGGCAAGGCGGGCTTGCGCGAGGCGGTGGCGCAGGGCCTGGAGGAAGTGGGGCTGGCGCCGGCGATGATGTCGCGCTATCCGCACGAGTTTTCCGGCGGCCAGCGCCAGCGCATCGCAATTGCGCGCGCACTGGTGCTGAAGCCGGAATTGATCCTGCTCGACGAGCCGACCTCGTCGCTCGACGTATCGGTGCAGTTGCAGGTGCTGTCGCTGCTGGCGGAGCTGCAGCGCAAGTACGGGATTGCCTACATCTTCATCAGCCACGATCTCGCAGTGGTGCGTGCAATGGCGCACCGGGTAATCGTGATGAAGGATGGGAAAGTGGTGGAAAGCGGCGCCACCGGGGATGTGCTGTCGAATCCGGCGCAGCCTTATACGCGGCGGCTGCTGGCGGCCGCGACTTACAGCGAACTCGACGAAGTCTGAACTACCGGCGCCTGCGGCTCGCCACCACTCGCTTCGACCCGGGCGCGGAATAGGGCACCATGATCGCCAGCGAATGGCCTGCGATCACGATGTTGTTGCGCATGTGGTTCCACGCCTTGATCTGCGCGACGCTGACGTGGTGGCGCCGCGCGATCGCGCCCAGCGTGTCGTGCCGCATGACCTTCACGTAGATGCGCCGCACTTCCGGCTCGACCGCGATGATCGCATTGTCGACGATCTCCTGCGCGATATCCTTCGTGGTTGCCGCCGCAGTCTTCGGCTTCGGCACCAGCACCACGGAACCGGCCTTCAGCTGCATCCCTGGCGGAATATGGTTGACCTGCCGGATCAGCGCGGCGGTGGTGCCGAATTTCTTCGCGATCGCTTCCACCCGTTCGCGCGCGCTCGTCACCTTGTGCGCGGTCCAGGACGATAGCGCATGCCCCCAGTTCGCGAGGTTTTCCTTGAATTTTTCCGCATTGCTCTTCGGCAGCAGGATCTGCGTGTCCGAGCCGGTAATCACCGGCCGGTTGAACTGCGGGTTGAGCGCCTTGAATTCCTCGATCGACAGTTCGGCCAGTTGCGCAGCCACCTTGATGTCGATGTCATGCGTCTTGTCGATGGTGACGAAGTAAGGCTGGTTGTCGACCTTGGGCAGCGTCAGGCCATAGCGACCGGGATTCGCGATGATCTCTTTCACCGCCTGCAGCTTCGGCACGTAGTTGCGGGTTTCGGCCGGCATCTGCGACGACAGGCTGTTGAAGTCGATCGGCTTGCCGGCCGCGCGGTTGCGGTTGATCGCGCGCTGCACCGAACCCTCGCCCCAGTTGTAGGCGGCCAGTGCCAGTTGCCAGTCGCCGAACATGTCATACAGCTTCTGCAGGTAGGTCAGTGCAGCGTCGGTGGACGCGATCACGTCGCGCCGTTCGTCCATGAACGCGTTCTGCTTCAGGTTGAAGATGCGGCCGGTGGAGGGAATGAACTGCCACATGCCGGCCGCTTTCGCGCTCGAATACGCCTGCGGGTTGAAGGCCGATTCGATGAACGGCAGCAGCGCGAGCTCGGTCGGCATGTGGCGCTTTTCCAGTTCCAGCACCACGTGGTACAGGTAGAGCGACGCCCGGGTGGTGGTGCGCTCGATGTAATCGGGCCGCGAGGTGTACCACTCCAGCTGGTTTTTCACCAGCGGGTTGTCCAGGTCCGGAATGCCGAAACCCTTGCGGATGCGACCCCAGATGTCGATTTCCTCGGTAGCCATCAACTGCGCCATCGGGTTGTCGGGATCGTAAGGCTTGTCGAGCGTGGAAACCTGGGACCAGCTCGAGAATGGAAGGGAAAGGTCGCTGCCTTGGGAGGTGAGGGGAAGGCTGAGCAGAAAAACGAGAGAAAACGGCAATATTCCTGCTTTCAGCGGATGCATGGGTCCTCACTGGCTTGTTGGAGTTGGCGCCGCGTCGGTGTCCGGCTGGCTGATCCAGTGAGTTTACGTAATCGTGTTTTCCTACGTCAAGTTTTATTACCGGGCAATTACAAAGATTCACAGAAGAAACGTGGGTTCACCGATACACGTCTTTCCATTCGCGCAAGGCGGCGAAAGTCGCTACCGCGCCGCCGTCGGCAAGCCCGCGTTTTTGCGCGAGGGTGGCGAGGATGCCGGGTTCGCGCACGCGCAGGAAGGGATTGGTCGCTTTTTCCAGACCAATGGTGCTGGGTACGGTCGGTTCGCCGCGCTCCCGTTTTGCCTGTTCGGCCTGGATACGCTCATCCAGCGCGGCATTGAAGGGCTCCGCTTCGCGCGCAAAACGCAGATTCGACAAGGTGTATTCATGCGCGCAGTAAACCCGGGTGACGTCCGGGAGCGCGCCCAGCTTGTCGAGCGAGGCCGCCATTTGCGCCGGCGTCCCCTCGAACAATCGTCCGCAGCCTCCCGCGAACAGCGTGTCGCCGCAGAACAGCCACTGCTGTTCACTTGAGAAATAGGCAATGGGGCCGCGCGTATGGCCGGGCACGTCGAGCACGGCCAGCGCCAGGCCCAGTTGCGGCAGCTTGACCGTATCGCCTTCCGACAGTGCCTGCGTAACCTGCGGAATCGATTCGCCGCGCGGTCCGTATACCGGCACCCGGAAACGTTCCAGCAGCGCCGGCACTCCGCCGACATGGTCAGCATGGTGATGAGTCAGTAGAATAGCGACCAGGGAGAGACCGTTCCGTTCCAGCGCGGCGACGACAGGCGCCGCATCTCCCGGATCGACCACAGCGGCGTGTTCGCCATCGTGAATCAGCCACAGGTAGTTGTCCTGGAAAGCGGGAACAGTCAGTACTTTCAACATACGATGGAAAACCCTTCGCCCGAAAAATCCATTATAGCGCTCGGCCCCTGGCTCGATACGCCGGCCGGGAACTACGTCCGGTCGTGGCAGCAGGCGCGGCTGGACATGCTGACTGCGGATATCTTCGGCTTCAACGCGATGCAGATCGGTTTGCCGCAGATTCACGCGCTGCAGGCGAACCGGATGCCGAACAAATGGCTCAGCGACACGCATTTGCCGGCGCCGGCGGAGGATGGCCGGGTGTCGCCCATCGTGGTGGTTCACGATTTCGCCGAGTTGCCGTTCGCGTCCCAGAGCCTGGACCTGGTGGTGCTGCCGCACGTGCTGGAATTCGCGGAAGAGCCGCACCAGGTGCTGCGCGAAGTGGAGCGCGTGCTGATCCCGGAAGGACAGGTGATCGTATGCGGTTTCAACCCGGCCAGCATGTGGGGCTTGCGCCAGGCTGCAGGCAGGCTGAGCGGCGCCCATTTCCTGCCCAGCAACGGCGAATTCATCAGCCTGCCGCGCTTGAAGG